>DAISJZ010000029.1:12172-21415 GCA_036821145.1 Spirochaetota bacterium | reverse complement strand
ATGTCAACAATCCTGAATTCAATTGCTGATACAGTGGTTGTGGTTGATGGTGACGGACTTGTAACTTATGTAAATGCCTCGGGGCTTAATATGTTAGGGAAAGAGAACCCCTCTGTAATCGGGAAACCGATTGTTGATGTGGTTAAAATCGGCAGCGACGCGAAGGAGGATGATAATATCTTTTTTCCTATGTCTATGAACTATATTGAGTTTAACAACTATCTTACAACTCCTGACAGGCAGATCCCCGTTGATTTTACATCAACGCCGCTATGGATGGATAAGGGTAAACTTAAAGGGGCTGTCCTTGTTATCAGGGACATTACTCAGCAGGTGGAGTACGACAGGAAAATCCAGGAGAGCATGGAAACCCTCTCCCGCGCCATGTATGGGACAATTGAGGCAATAACCAAAACCGTTGAAACACGGGACCCCTACACAGCCGGTCACCAGAAAAAGGTTGCTGACATCGCGAAAGAGATTGCCAAGGATATGGGGCTTAAGCGCGACATTATAGAAAGCGTAAACCTTGCGGGGCAGATTCATGACCTTGGAAAGATCGCCATACCTGCGGAGATACTTAACAAGCCCGGAAGGATAAATGAGATTGAGTTTGCCCTGATTAAGACTCACTCACAGATGGGGTATGATATACTTAAAAATATAGATTTCCCCTGGCCCATTGCTGATATAGTCCTGCAGCACCATGAAAAATTTAACGGCACAGGTTATCCTAACGGAATCATGGGGGAGGATATTCTTGTACAGGCAAGAATTATTGCTGTTGCTGACGTTCTGGAAGCTATGGCATCACACAGGCCGTACAGGGCCGCACTGGGGATCGATATTGCCTTTGAGGAGCTTCTGAAGAATAAGGGAACCCATTTTGATCCCTGCGTGGTTGATTCATGCATCAGGCTTTTTAAAGAGAAGGGATTTAAGGTTAACTTCTGATAATAAAAGAAAATTTACACAGATAAACACAGATTATAACGGTTTACGAAATGATTAGGGGCAATGTCATTTCGAACGAATGTGAGTCCTTCGACAAGCTCAGGAACCGGGATTAATGGTCAGTGAGCCTGTCGAACTGCTCAGTCGCTGCCGCTTCTTCGAAATGACAATTTGATGTTCTAATTCACTTGTAAATTGCTACAATACAGATGTTATAATTATATATATCTGTTTTTATCCACCATATCCGCGCTTTTTTCGATTTTTATTGCTGAATATATTTACAAATAATCTTAATTTTTCTCTAATACCGTATATTGACCGGGCAGGGGTTTATGTCAGATAATATTACAAGACGGAGAATTACGGTAAAGGGTATTGTTCAGGGTGTTGGGTTCCGCCCTGCCATTGCGAAGGAAGCTGCTCTGCGGAAACTCACAGGTACTGTTGCCAATACCCGTGATTCTGTTGAGATTGAGGTACAGGGGCCATCAACCTCTGTGCAGAGATACATTGATGAATTCTATACATTCCTCCCGCCCAACGCGCTTATTGCATATTTTAATGAAGAGCCGGTACCTGTTCTCCCTGAGGAAAAATTATTTGTAATAATTGAAAGTAAAGAGAACGGCCCCACGCGGTTCAGTATCCCCCCTGATATAGCAATGTGTGACCAGTGCCGCGCGGAGTTTAATGATCCTTCTGACAGGAGATACAGGTATCCCTTTATAACCTGCGGAAATTGCGGGCCCAGATATACCTATATGAAAGATATGCCCTATGACAGGGTAAAGACAACTATGTCTGATTTTCCCTTCTGCGAAAAGTGTGCGGCGGAATACAATGATCCCTCTGACCGCAGGTATCACATTGAGGGTTTTTCCTGCCCTGTATGCGGCCCGGCAGTGGAGGGGTTTGATGAAGCCGTTGAAGCGCTTATCGGAGGAAAAGTTGCGGCAATAAAGGGGCTTGGCGGGTACCATATAGCCTGCTCCGCTATTGATTACAATACTGTTGCCCTGCTGCGGGAAAGGAAGAAACGCCCCGGGAAGCCTTTTGCCCTTATGTTCAGATCTGTTGATGCTGCACGGGAATACGCCGATGTTTCACCTGAAGAGGAGAAGCTTCTCAAGTCAAAGGTTTCGCCCATTGTAATTGTAAAGTTAAAACCCGGCAGCGGCATTGCTGAGAATATTGCACCGGATAACGGTTACCTTGGCATTATGATTGCCTACACTCCTCTGCACCAGCTTATACTGGACCGTGTGAATATACCACTTGTTATGACAAGCGCGAATATCTCCGGCGATCCTCTCATCATAGATGATGATAAGGCTAAGAAGGAACTTGATGGCATTGCTGATGTGTACCTGATGCATAACAGAAAAATTCTGAAACGCGCTGATGACAGCATCTCCTGGGTATATAAGGGGGAGGAGATTAATGTAAGGATGGGGCGCGGCAGGATGCCCTTCCCGATAAAGCTCCCTGAAGTCTCACCTGAAAAGATACTTTCAGTTGGAGCGGAGCTTAAAAGCAATATCTCTGTTGCATCTGAGGATAACCTTGTGACAAGCAACCATATCGGAGATCTTGAGACACCTGAAACATTTATGCATTTCTGCGAGACCATTGATGAGATGCTTGGATATTATGATGTGGAGCCCGATGCAGTTGTTGCTGATCTCCACCCCGATTACGAATCGACTTCATTTGCTGTTGAATACTCAGAGAAAAAAAATATTAAACTGCTCCGGGTACAGCATCACTATGCGCATTTCCTTTCATGCTATTATGAAAACGTGGTGAAGGGCGAGGCTGCGGGTATAATTTTTGACGGCACAGGGTACGGCTTAGACGGAACCATCTGGGGCGGGGAGATAATAACAGGGGATCTTCACTCCTTTGAAAGGAGGGGGCATCTTTCTCAGTTCCCTCTGCCCGGGGGGGAGCGTGCTATCCGTGAGCCCTGGCGGATACTTTCAGGACTGCTTGACAGGGAGAAATATGATGAGGCCTGTTCATGGGTTAATAAGAGTCTGCGGGATAATATTTATGAAATTTCGGCAAACAGGTCTTTCTCCCCTCTGACATCCAGCGCGGGGAGGCTCTTTGATGCAGCAGGGGCGCTCCTTGGATTCAGAAGAGATGTAACGTATGAAGCTGAAGCAGCAATTTACCTTGAAAAACTGGCACTGGGCTCGGACACTGAAGATTTTATAAATGTACCCCGGGTGGATGTAAATGGGGTTTATCTGATAGATTCAAAATTTTTAATAAATGAAATTTTTAAAATGAAACAGATGCAGGAAGACCTGAGATATCTTGCAAAAATATTTCACAATTCTCTGGCTGAGGCAGGTGCAGTCACTGCTGCTTCAGTCTGTGCAGAAACAGGTATCCGTACAGTTTTACTGAGCGGCGGAGTTTTCCAGAACAGAATTATGCTTGAACAGGCAGAAAAAAGGCTTGCGTCAAAGGGGTTAACTGTTCTCTTTAATAAAAAGATCCCTTCAAATGATGCGGGGATATCTGCCGGTCAGGCTATTTACGGGGTGTACAATGCATGAGCTTAGTCTTGCCATGAGTGTAAGGGATATTGTTGAGGAGGCCGCAAAGAGCAACGGTTCCGCAAAGGTCAATGAGGTGAACATAGTTGTCGGCAGTTTCAGCTCAGTTGTGCCTGATGCCCTTGAGTTTGCAATGGAGGTTGCAAAAAAGGGGACAGTTTTTGAAAATGCAAGGATAAATATCCGCACTGAAAAGGCAGTGGTGAACTGCAGTGAATGCGGGAAGGATACCGAGATTGAGGATTATATATTTAAATGCGGAAGCTGCGGTTCCGGTGCCGTGAGGGTAATCACAGGCGACAGGATGTATGTTGAATCAATAGATATTGAAAGTTAGGAGATAAATATGCACTACGTTGAACTTGAGAAGGATCTTCTCCATCAGAATGATAAGCTTGCAGAGAATATTAAAAACAACATGGATGACCACGGTATCTATGTTCTGAATATAATGAGCGCGCCGGGATCAGGTAAAACAAGCATCCTTGAAGCTGTGCTCCCTGAGCTTACAAAGAAGTACAGGATTGGAATAATCGAAGGTGACATGCAGGGTACTGCGGATGCTGACAGGCTCGCAAAGTTTCCTGTTAAAATACATCAGATCAATACTCACAGCATATGCCACCTTGAAGCAGCAATGCTGGAACGGTCCCTTCTGAATTTCGACCTGCACAAGATCGACTGTCTTATCATTGAAAATGTAGGGAACATGGTATGCCCGGCAGACTTTTTCCTTGGTGAAGATGATGTAATGATGGTGGTTTCAATAACCGAAGGGCATGACAAACCGCACAAGTATCCTGTGATGTTCAGCAAGGCTGATGTTATAGTTCTGAACAAGACAGACCTCATGGGCGCTACGAATTTCAACAGGGATATATTCTACGAGCAGGTCAGGGCGTTGAACAGGGAAGCGGATATCCTTGAAGTGTCAGCAACACAGGGAACTAATGTCGGGAAGATTGTGCATTTTATTGAACACGGGATTGCGCACAAGAAGGGGCATGCTCATGATCACGGCGACGGGCACGGGCATGATCATACACATCACCATCACGGGCACGGACATCACCACCACGATTGATTAACCCCTGATTTTCTCCCCCGGCACCGGGGGAGAAGTGATATCAGGCGCATATAAAATAATTTTCATAAGTAAAAAATGAGAACCGCAGCCCTCTTAAGACTGTCCCTGACTCAGGAAGTAATAAATTGAATTGATTAAAATCAAGGAGTAGTGCAATGTTTAAAAATATTTTGTTTTTAATTGTTCTCTGTTTTGTTTTATTTGTTATATCCTGCGATGATGTAAATAAATTTTCAAAAAAATTTGAAAACAGCAGGGACTTTGCAGAATGGCTGAACAGCAACGGACATAAAGCGACACTGGTAAAGGCCCACATTTTTCCCATGATACCAGAGGCAGGGGACTTTATTATAGACGGCACGGAATACACATGCTCAGTTTTCAAAACTGAAGATAAATGGAAACGTTATCCGGAACTTATAGAAGCTGTGGCTGATCCTGAAAGCGGTGATGGAGAACCTGTTTTTAAAAGTTTTTATAACATAAGATGTTTCAGTTTAAAGAAAAAGTAGGAGTCAGGGAGTCTCACAGACATTCAGATTAAACGGTTTATGCAGTGAAAAGGGGTGATGAATGGAGCCTTCAGGTCTTTCAGATAAACCATGTATAATATGCGGAGAACAGCTTTACGATTGGGGGTACCTCAGGGGGGACAGCCTTCAGTTTTTTGATGATTCAAGCGGTTTTTTTAAAAGGAACTTCTCTATAAAATACCAGGTAAGGGCCCGCCGTTGCAGGAAGTGCCGGAATATTCAGCTTTTTGATATGGAGTAAACTGCTCCTTGCAGTAGAAGCATTGAAAGTTCCACGTTATCGGTTATGAGGAATCCTTTGTTCTTTATGAAGACAGTTGATAGTGCTGTTTTGATACAGGGTAAATCATAACTCGTAAAAAAAGATCTTTGTCCTGTTTCCGTCCGAATCTGTTTCATCGTCGTAGTAGATCCACCCTCTCTTTGTATAATACCTTTCAAGCCGTGACAGGTTCCGGCTGTCCAGGAAGAGAAATATCCGTTTCATTTTATTCCTGCGGCAGTCATCTATTACTGTACGTATAAGTTTCTCTCCGATCCTCTGCTCCCTGTATTCCGGAGCTACATATAAGGCCGAGAGCCAGGGGGAAAGCTCCTCACGCCGGGCCAGTTCGCTCTCCTTAATTGAAACCATCCCAACCGGAAGATCTCCCTGTAATGCAATGAAAGTGTAAGGGTACTCCTCCATGTCAGCTCTTTTTCTGTATTCGTTCATAACTACAGAAAACGGCACATTCCTCTTTGTGTACCAGGTGGCAAAAGACCAGTAGGCGCAGATGGGTGAAAGGGATTTTCTCTGTGACAGTGGATATATTCTTAACATTTTTTTCCGTGAATTGTTCTGTACTTTATTTTAATGTATGCCATTAATTAACCGTGTCAAATATTTATCGCTTACGGATTGAGGATAAAAGAACTTATGAGATGTACCACCGGAATTATATCTGTAATAATAGTTATTACATCAGCTTTCATGCCGGTTTCGGCAGAAAACGGGATTGTCTTTTCCGGTGAGGAGGACACACTCTCTCTGTATAACAGACTTTCATCCGGGCTTTTAAAAGATCCCTCAGGGGAAAATTCCTGCAGAAACATAATTAAACTCATGGAGCTTTCACGTGAGGCAGGGAGGGAAAAAACGGCAAAACTCTTCCGGAAATGCGCGGATTATATTAAAGAGAGAAATGACAGGACAAATCCTCTGATTTTTATTCTTAATCATTCAGCTGAATTACTGGATGATGATTCTGATACAGATTATGAAGGGATTGATAAGTGGCTTGTAAGCGGTCCGTGGCAGAAATTCGGAAGAGCTGATTTATACTACCCTTTTATCCCCGAAGCCGGGAGGAGTTTTTCTGAGTTCAAATCAATAAAAGTTGAGCAGGGGAGCAGAATCTACCCCTTCGGTTTTATTCCTGAGAGGAGGGGAATAGTCTATGCATCCGCATCTTTTTCAGCTGATGTTCCTGTGAGAATCTGGATTGAATCAAATGCTGAATACAGACTCTTTATAAACAGCGCAGAGGTGCTCAGTTCAGGCATAGAGGGTACTGAATCACTTTCAGGTGTTACTGTAGAGGGGAGCAGGGGTTACTCTCTTCTCCTTAAAATTTCTGATAACCGCAAGGGGGAAGATCCATTTTTCCGGGTTATTGTTACTGATCTGAAAAACGGGGAAATTAAAACGGAGATTACCGGCGCGGGTAACAGGGGAGAGTTCTCTCATAAAGAAATTTTTTCATCATGCAGAGTAAAGTCATTACCGGGATTCCCCGGCAGGGTAAAAATGGAAAAAATTCGACAGAGTATCACGGACAGCAACTTCACTGAATTATATAGTCAAGCAGAAGCTCTTGTTGCTGAATATCCATTATGCGGGGAGAGTTATCATGCAATTTTTCCTCTGCTTATACAATCGGGGCGTGAAAAGGATTTCATAGATACAGTTTCCCGGTACAGGGGGAAGTTCCCTGCTTCAGATTACTACCTGAAATGGATTGCTGATTTTTACCAGTGGAGGGATGAAAAAAAATTCAAAGCTGCAATGGATAAAATCCATCCCCGGTATTGCGATTACAGCACTGCGAAGAGGTATATAAAGCTTCTTACTGATAATGGTGATAGAAGAGCGGCAAGGCGATACAGCGAAAAGTTTGAAAATATCCCCTCCTTCAGAATTGTCAAAGCAGAAGTTGAGAAGAGCTTATCCACGCCTGTTCAATGGAGAAAATACCTTCTTGAAAAGATTTCTGAAACAGGGGATCCCCTTTATTATTACTATATGGGGGAGTCTGAAATGGAAGCAGGGCTGGACCCTCTCCTTTACTGGGCAAAGGGTTTAAGCATAAGAGGAGATATGCGGGAGATGCGTGATTCTGCGGAAATTTTTGAAAACGGGAGCGGAAGCGGGGGCCTGTTCTATTCCGGGAGATATACAGATTTTCATCCGGAGTTTTTATGGAACGGGATTAAACGTAAGGTCACGGTGCGCATATTTGCAAACGGTAACTATATGACAGAATGTGAGGAGCTTATCCCGTCAGCCCTGGCGGAGAAAGGGGGGTTCTCTCTTCTTAAACTTTATGATTTGAGTGTGCTTTATGCCCTCAGGTGCAGCGGCGGAGAGGCTTTTCCGCAGGAGTATGAAGTATCTGAAAAAGGTGAATCTGTATCAGTAAAACTCAAAGACACAGGTAAAGCGGATTTTTTTGTACTGAAATACTCAGGTTATTCCGCCTTTGATCAGTACCCCTTTTATTTAATGAAAGATACTGAACTTAAACGTGAAGGGGAGGATATCTCTGAAGTTATGCTTGAAGTAAAAGCAGAAGGGATTGTGCCCGATGTTAGCTTCATGGATAAAAAAATCCCGGGGGGAGAGAGCGGAAGAGAAGGGGAGACTGTTTACAGAGTTTCAGAAAAATTTAATTACAAAAACAGTGAGAGGGTGGTTCTATCTGCAGCCTTTAAAGCGGACTACAGGGGGTTTGCAAAGTGGTACAGCAGCATGCTGAATATCCTGAAAAAAAAGGGGGTTATTGAAACTGTTCCGGGGCTGGATTCAGGAGATATTCAAAGCAGAATGGCTGCTTTGAATAATTATATAAAAAAGAATTATATTACTGAACCGGGGATTAATTTTGAGCCGCGGTTCCCGTCAGATATAGTTATTTCAGGAAAAGGGACAACAGAGGAACTGGCGCTTCTTGCATCTGTAATTTCAGAAAAAGCGGGGATAAAAGGCTTTGTAGCTTTTATTAAAGAAAAAGGGGATTATTTATCTGCAAACAGCGAGGCTGCTCTTTTTATCCCTGAATCAAAAGGGAGAGGGATCTGGGTCAGATTCGCTGACAGAAAAAAATACAAAAATCCGGAAGCCCTTTTAATAACAGGAGATAATTTTGAAATAATTCCGGTCAGAGATAAATGAGGTGAATAAATAGGGGAGGCCCTGAAAAAGGTCCCCTATTTACCTGCGAGCTTGGCTTTTAGCTCTTTTTTCTTTCTTTTAAGTCTTCTTTTTGCCCGCTTTCTTTTTACAACAGGTTTATACTGCTTTCCCACAAGATCCTCCGGGTTGATTAGTTGTTGCATTTGAATTAATGCCTTAAAGTTTGTCAATAATTAATAGAAATCTACCAGGACTAAAACGGTTCTATCAGCGCTACCGGGTTTCGTTCCTTATCCAGTTTAGAAAACTTTCACTGCCGTCAATTATCGGGATGGCAACAATTGCAGGACAGTCATAGGAGTGGAGAGCTTTCACATTTTCGATGAGTTCGCTTACAAGGGCGATCTTTGTCTTGGCGATTAGTATCACTTCGCTGCCGTGCTCAACTTTCCCCTCCCAGTTATATATTGATTTCATCCCGTCCACAATATTCACGCATGCGGCAATCTTTCTGGAAACAAGGTTCCCCCCTATAATTTCAGCCTCCTCAAGGGTCGGTGTTGTGATATAAACAAGACAGAGTGACATATGACCTCCTGAATTAGTCGTGTCATTGATTAATAATTTGAATTTACATGAATACAGAGTTTTTTACAAGAATCTTTCTCCGCTGAAATAAAAGTTTTTATATTATGATTATTAAGG
>DAISJZ010000029.1:8097-12072 GCA_036821145.1 Spirochaetota bacterium | reverse complement strand
TTATCTATTGCTACCTTTAAAACAGTATAAACGCTGAAGTAAGGTTCTTGACAGAGAGCCGGTAAAGAGATTATTTAATTTCAGCTTTAAAGAAAAGAGGATTTTCATGGATATACATTTTAAGTCCATAGGTGTAGTGCATTCGCCTTATAAAACTGTGGAGAATATGCCGGTACAGACATCTGCATCAAAAGATGTGGAGGCGGAAATTGAGATATTTGAGCAATATAAAGAGGGTATATCTGATTTAGAGGGATTTTCACATATATATGTTATCTTTTTTCTGAACATGGCAAAAGAGGGGAGACTCAGAGTAATACCTTTTCTCGATACAGTTGAGAGAGGGATTTTCGCTACAAGATCTCCTGCCAGGCCTAATCCTGTGGGTCTTTCACTTGTGGAGCTTGTTTCGGTGAATGACAATATTCTTAAAATACGGGGTGTTGATATGTTAGACGGCTCGCCGGTTATTGATATTAAACCCTATGTTCCCGATTTTGAGAAGTGTGAAAATGTCAGAAAGGGGTGGTTCGAAGGGAACACTCATAAAGCTGATAAAATTTTATCTGATGAAAGATTCAAATAGAGTAATTTTTTTATATTAACTGTTTACGGTTTCCCTGCTGAGTAGGTAAAAGAGTCAAGTACTTCCCATTCTTCGTCGGAGATATCAACGAGTGCCCTCCATTCGATGGTTGCTTCTACACCGTCAACTGTAACCAGGATATAACCGTAGTGGTCACTGTTGTGGTATTCACACATGACTCTTCTGCTCTCTTTGTATCTGCCGTGCCATTTCTGCAGTTTGCCACCGCCTGTTCCTCCGATAATCTGCCATATTTCATTGCCGCGGCTGTCTTTGATTAATGAACGGTTGTAGAAATGATCATGGCCGCAGAAGTAAACCTTTCCTTCCCCCTTCCCTATACTGTTCCAGAACTGATCACGCTTCTTTTTATAAAAGGAAAGGTTATCCATGTAGTCTGTGGCAAAAGCAGGTTCATGGCCGAATACAAAGAGGTGTGTTTTCTTTTTTTTGTATACCTGGCGATTCATCCATGACTGGTTAATTTTGTGCTGCCCGTTTGTATACTGGTCAAGTCCGATGATGCGGGCATTTTTATGGATAAAACTGTAGGTCAGGCCTTTCTCCTTACGGGGGCCGTTCCACGGTATATGTTTCCGGATATTTGCACGTTTGAAACTTCTTTTCAGTTTTAAAAGAGATTTTTTTCCGGGCTCTAAATGTTTCGGCAGCGGACGTAAAGCTAACCGTTCAGGCCCGCTGTCATGGTTGCCCCGGACAGCGTAGACTTTAATTTTTTTACGAAAAACCGGGTTCATAATTTCTTTCCATTTTTTATACTGCCCGGAGTAGGATGTTCCTCCGTTCCGGAGCCACCCGTTTACAAGATCCCCTGATACAAGCAGAAAGTCAGGTTTAATATCAGCAATATCTTCAGCAATCAGTTCAAGGATCTCTTCATTAACGCAATGTTTATTTGAATCCTTGCGGCTGTTGTTCTGGGTGTCACTAATAACAGCGAACTGCCATGGTGCGTATTTTCTGACTGCAGCACTTTTACCGTAAACAGGAACGGATGTCTCAGTAATTATTAGGGATATAAGCAGCAGAGTTGAAAAAATAATTTTAATTTTTCGCATTGTGTCCTTCAGAGTAATCTTCCGGAGAGTTTGTAGCAGAAGACTAAATTCTGATCAAGGTAAATTTTTTCAGGGAGAAAAAGGATATCACATCTTTCACAAAACAGTTGCGCACTGTGATGTAGATTATTTTATCTGTCTGAAGAATTTTTCTGAAAGAATCGTGTAATCCTTTACCCGCCAGTTCAATGGCTCCTATTTCATCAATGAACACAGGACCGGTGTCGTTGATTATAATATCATCTATTATTGAAGAGGCAAAGATAAAGCCTTTCTCGTAAAAGCTGAAAGAGCCCTTTGTGAAAAAAGGTGTTTCGTCAAGAGGGAAGAACTCTGTTCTTAATAAAAGTATTTCAGAATCACCTGTGGTGATCCGTTTGACTTTATAGCCGCAGAAGATTGAATCTGTGATTATCTTTTCAGTTACAAAACCATCTCCATGCATATTCTCTTCATAAATTGACTTTATCTTAGCTGTTTTACCCTGGTTTAATTCTCCGCAGATTATATAGATCATTTTTGTAACTGAATATTATTTATTCTCGCGATGTATAACGGCCATTGTCCCCTGGTTGAACATATTACGTGAAAAGCATTCAATTGAGATATCCGCACCTGTTACCATGTGCATAAACATGCTTTTATTTCCAACTGCAATACTCCTTCCGGGAAAAGAGGAGGCAAAAGTGTTTTCCGGAATAGTTTTAAAGTAACCGGAAAAGGGGAACTCATTGTTTACATCAGTTTCATCATAATATTTGTAACCTTTGGGATAATCAAAGAAGCGGTGCTCCCCTGATGATATTGTGAGATACTGGGCATCACCTGTTTCATAGCAGAACCACTCCTTCCCGTTACTGCATGATCTGTATGGGAGAGAGAAGTCGTTAATCCCTATCCCCTCCATGATTATCAGTGCAATATTTCTGTCAGCAATGAGCTTTTCAATTTCACCCCTGATCCCGGTTATGTCATTAATTTCTGAGCCTGGCAGAAATACCGGGACAGTAAAGTTGTCAGAGGGGATCATAACCGGAACCTTCATAGTGGGACTCAACGCTTTAAAAGCATAACCTTTCCGTCCCGCCATTAAAAATTCCGGAACTCTTTGCGCCTGCTCAGGGGACCCGTTGAACAGCCTGACTATTTCCTCGCGGGGAACTATCTTTTCTATAAAGGGGTGTGAACTCAACAGTGTCATGTCTTTATCACTCGGTTCATATAACCCCGCATATCTTGCTGACCAGTTTGTGCATAAAGCAAGGCCGTCAAGCCGCGTTATGTCAATATTATCGATGAGCGGGGTCATATCGCCGGTACCGACGATTATAGGGGTATAGCCAGAGAGTTCAGCAAAGCGTTCTGCTTCACGGAAAGCTCCGGCGATAATAGTTGATCGGGCTTCATCTGTCAACGGGGTATATCTCAGTAAAAAATACTGTGCCGCGTAAGATAGAAAAACGAACCGCGGCATGTATTTATCGATAAGTTCAAGAGCTGTATCACTGACCCAGCGGTTGCTTCCCTTGTCCATGTCCCCCGGGTACGGGTGTTTCTGAAGCACTTCTTTCACAATCCTATGTGCACCGTTTTCCGGCTGAACTTTGTCCCCGGTTTTCAGGTCAAAACTGCTCTGCCACCCCCGGGCATCAATTATTGCAGTACTCATTGGTTTCTCCTGCTGCTGTTTTATTTCAGGTTTCTGTTTAGTAAATGTATTTCTCTGCCGCAAGATTTACAGCATCCCCCTGCTGTGTGATCTGTTTTAAGCTTATCCCCTCCGCATCCGAGGCTGAAACGTTCAATGACAACATCGCCGCATGAGGGGCATATTGTGTTTACCCGGTCTGAACCGACAAAGTTATGGAAATAGATGTAGGGGAGTTTTTTTCTTGCCTCTGTTAATGCGTTATCAATGAAGTTTATATCAGGATACTCTTCATCTTTCATTTCATCCTCAGGGAGGAGCCTGAACACGTGCCAGGGTATGGCAGGATTGATACCTGCAATAAATTCAGCCATGTCGTCCAGTTCATTGTCATTCTCACCCTGTATAACAGGAGTTGTTATCTCAACAAAACTGTCCCTGGCAAGCCGCCCTATATTACGCAGCACAGGTTTTGAAGAGCTGATACCGATGAAAGTTTTATTAAAGCTGTCAGATAATCCTTTAAGACTTATATTAAAAAAAGAAAAAATTGATGCCAGTATATCTGCTGATTCTTCTGTCATGTAACCGTTTGTAAGGCAGCCCGTCATTATGCCGGCCTTTTCAGCTTCATGTGAGAGTTCTATAAGTGAAGGGATTGA
>DAISJZ010000029.1:0-7997 GCA_036821145.1 Spirochaetota bacterium | reverse complement strand
GTGCTGCATGCGCTCCATCTGTGCGGGAAGCGTTCTCTGATTTTTCCATCAGAAACTGTATACATGCGGCAGAAACCGGTTTTCCCTTCATTTATTTCACAGCTACGTTCACAGTAATTGCAGAGCATTTTTTCTACCTCTGGAGTAATCTTTGATCCGGTGTATTTATGCTGTCAGATCGGATGTTGATGATTAAGTATTCTCCCGGCATCAGCATCGGTTATTTTCCTGCCGTATATTTCAGTATAGAAGTGTTTCATCTCTTTAATCATATCCAGATCTTTAAAGAGATCCGGATGAAATATCTTTGCCATGTAGAGCATAAGAAGAACGCTTTCACCGCTGGCATGGTCCCAGGTGAAGACACCCTCAGGCATGAGATAGACTTTCCCGCTCCGCACAGCCCTGAGATATCTCCAGTTCGGATTGTTTTTAACTATGTCCGTAGATTTGCACCAGCCGCTCAGGATGATGATCTCCGGGTTCCAGGCGTAGACCTGTTCCATGTTCACTTCCACGAAATTACTGTCCATTGCCTGAGGGAGAAAGTTTCCCCCCGAAACCTCTGTATTCCAGTGCATAACGCTTGCTCTCCCCTGGCTCAATAAAGGATTTCCCGATCTCCCTCCAAAGTAAACTGTCGGGCGTTTATCTTTATCGATGGAGGAGGTTATTTTTCTTATCTGCGCCACTTTTTCATCAAAGTACCTGCAATACCTGAGAGACCTCTCTTTTGCAGCAGGGGAGAGAAGTTCCCCGAAAAAGATGAACTGTCTTTTAAAATTATCCGCGTAATCTTCAAATGTTCTCGGCCTCTTCTGCGGTGAGAATCCGCAGGCGGTTTTTATCCCCGCAGCCCTGTATTTTTCAGCTTCACCGGGGTAGGGGGAGTAGAGAACAAGGTCAACCTTAAGTTTCAGCATTCTTTCAACATCCCCGGTAAAGGGCGCAGCTATGGCCTGTGATTTCTCTATTTCAGGATAAAGCTTTAACATCCATGGCGAGGCTTTCATTGATAGAACGAGCCTCCCCCCCTCGCCGAGTACAATTATTCTCTCTGATGAAACGCCATGCATGCATGCTATGCGTGCCGGGTTTGAGGGGACTTCGATTCTACTGTCATCCATATCGATGATTGTTCTGTAACTCCCCTTTTCAGGGAGCCTGTTTTCTGAACCAATGCCGCGGAAAATAAAAAAAACTGTAAATACTGATATAATTATTAAAACAGTATAAAGGAATATTTTTCTTTTCATGGTTTCACTCTCTCCACTGTTTTTTCTGTTTCATAAGGAGATAGCCCAGAAGAGGCGCTCCGATAAATGAAGTAATAATGCTTATAGGTATTTCACCGCCCGGTATGCTCCGGACAATGGTGTCTGTCATAAGGAGGAAAAACCCTCCAAGAAGAGCTGAAAAGGGGATAAGTCTTTTATGGTCTGCACCCACAATGGCGCGTGATATATGGGCAACAATAAGGTCAACCCACATGATTATTCCGCATGATGAACTGCTTGCAGCAGCAAGCAGTGTGGCAAAGAGCATTAAGATCGCGCGGAGATATTTAACATTAACCCCCATTGACAGCGCCTCTTCATCCCCTAAGGCCATGAGGTTAAGTTTCCACCTGAGAAGATAGATCACTGTTACTCCGGCTGATATTATGGCAGATGCGCGGATTACATGGTTCCAGATTATATTATTCATCCCCCCCATCATCCAGAAAACAATAGTGGGGAGCTGTTCGTAAGGATCAGCAATATATTTAAGCAGGGAGCCTGCTGCCTGAAAGAATGTGGATACTATAACACCTGCAATAACAAGGGTTGTCAGTGTATTAATCCCTCTCCCCCCTATGAGATAAACAGCGGCTACTGCGGCAATTGCCCATAAAAAAGCTGAAACTTCGATTGAGAAAGCCGCGGTGCTGAAAAAAATTATGGCTATTGAAGCTCCGAATACAGCTCCGTGTGTAACACCGAGAAACGAAGGGGCCACAAGAGGGTTTCTCATAATCCCCTGAAAAACAACACCGCTCACAGAGAGAGCTGAACCTGCCAGTATTGCCATGAGAACCCTGGGGAGCCTCACTGACCATAGTACCATTGCCTGTGTCGCAATCTCTTCACCGGGAGTTTTTCCGGAGAGCTTCAGAATCAGCAGATCCAGCAGTGTATCAAGCCTGATGTGAAACTGTCCCGCTGTGAGCGCGAAAAGGATGCCTGCTGTTAGCAGAAGTATTATAATCAGGAATGGTAAATTTTTTTTCATTTTTTATTCAGTTCAAAGGCGGGGTAGACAACTGACCTCCCCGATTCTGTCTGTTCAATATTTATTTTCATATCATAGGTTGATTCAAGAGATTCAGCATGGAATATATTATCGCGCGAGCCGTGGTGACAGACGCAACCCCTGTTAAGCATGGTGAGCCTGTTACAGTATCTCCCTGCTGTATTAGGATCGTGAAGAGTTATAAGAGTTGTAAGGCCCCTTTCTTTTGTAATTTTTTTTATCATCTCCATTATGAGGTGCTGACGCTTAAAATCAAGGTGTGATGTGGGCTCATCAAGCAGCATGATTTCAGATCTCTGGAAGAGAGCCCTGGCTATGAGGACTATCTGTTTTTCCCCTCCTGAAAGTTCATTGTACCTGCGTGAAGCAAGGTGGTCTATGTTCAGCTCTTCAAGTATTTCACAGGCCAGGGTGTAATCTTTTCTCCCGGGGATTCCAGAAAACCCGTACCGCACTGTGCCCCCCATGAGTACCATCTGAATGACAGAAAATGAGAAAGCCACATGCAGTTCCTGCGGTACAACTGCAATCAGTCCTGCTATTTCACTGCGTGACAGATTTGAAATGTCACGCCCGTTTATTCTTATTATACCTGATTCAATATCCAGTATGCGGTTAATACATTTAAGCAGGGTTGTTTTCCCGCAGCCGTTAGGCCCCAGGAGCCCGCAGATTTCACCTCTTTTTACTGAGAAACTGATTCTGTTAAGAATTCTTCTGTCACTGTAACTGAAGTTTAAATTTTCAACATTAAGGATTTCATGTTCTATCATAATGGAAACCTGCTTATTTATCCCACCAGATCACTGCCCATGTGGAATGTTTGCGGTAATTAAGGGTAAGTCCTGCTTCAGTTTCCACAAGATGTTCTGACAGGTATTTCTCAAGCCTGTTCTCTTCATCAGGAGTCATCTCCTGGAACATCCATCTCACTGACTCTAAGGCTTCTTCTATGCTTCCGAATGTATTGTTTCTCTCTTCGGTTATAAGATTTATATTTGCAGGGATCCCCATCTGGTAGAGCAGGTTGTAGAAGTATATATAATCAACACCTGCCGACCGTTCCCGTCCCACAGCTTCAAGCATTTTCCTGTCGAACGGGCCGTCACCCGCAACTGTGGAGATAATCACCCTTTTTTTTGCAGCATTATTCAGTTTTGAAAGCGCGGCATCTATATCATCAACAGCCAGTGACCGTGAGGCAATGGCTACATCATAGATACCGATTCCTGAGTCAGACCAGTTCTCTTCCCAGCTTGCATGGATTGTGCTGATGTTCTTTATACCGCGCTTCTCAGCTTCGGTATTTAAAATTTCCAGCATCTTTTCAGAGAAATCAACTGCAGTAATATGGCTTACTCTCTCAGCCATGGGAATGGCAAGGGTCCCTCCGCCGCAGCCCATATCAAGCACAGTCCATGTTGGATCAGGATTCATTATCTTTATAAATGAGTCAGGGTAAAAGGTTTTGCCCGCGTGATCAGCGAATGACGGGGCGCGTTTGTTCCAGACTTCTGGCCCGCTGTTAACTGTTTTAGGATTGGTTTCTTTTTTGTTGCGTATTACTTCATTCCAGTCTATTTCAGATATATCGCTTATTGATTGTTTAAATTGTGAATTCATCGTGCCCTGCCCCTGTTAAACGGCTGTATAATAATTTTTCTGCTCAGCGCATGGCCTGCATAAGAGTTTTCCTTCCATTTCCACATCTCTCATGTCAAGAACACGCTCTCCGCATAACGCGCATGGAATTGATTTGTGAGGCCGCCCCGGCATATCTTCAGGTTTAAGGTTTACCGTAACTTCCGTTACAGTGAAAAGCTCATCATCTGATAATGTGGAAAAGTCCTCTTTCATCGGTTCTTTCTCAATCATTTCGCGGGTCTTTATGACATCACCCTGCCTGTTCCTTGAGCAGACACGCACTGCTTTTCCGGTTTTAAGGTTGATGAAAGTGGCTGCCATTTTGCCGTTGTCGAGAATTTTCAACGTGCGTTTTCCCGGATGACACCCTGTTACTGCAATTATAGCATCCGTCGGGCAGCGGTCAATCTCCACAAAGACCATAAGGTTTTTTTTGTCTTCACCCTTCGGGTCAAATATGCCCACAGCTTTCATTCCGCTTATTGCCATGCGGGTCCCCATGATTATACCTCCGCAGACTTCGCCGTGAAAAGCCTTTGCTTCTTCAATACAGATGTTATAATCCAGTGGGTCAGTTTTTCTTCCGGACATACGGGACTCCTGTTTAAAAATATTTATTTTCACTGATCATTCTATTAAGCGAGCCTGCGTGCAATATCGTCATAATCTTTAATCATGCTGACAAAGCGGACTCCACCTCTCTTCTTAAGCTGCATAAAAGAAGCTCCTTCGCTTACAGAACGGAGAACCTTCTCTTTTTCAGTCACAACGCTCCCCGCAAGTATGTCTATGCCGTAGTCAAAGAGCACAGGTGCCATAGGAGTGCTTGGTCCAAGGAGCATCTTCACGCTCCCTTTTTTACACAGCTTCAGAATGCCGGGTAGAGTTTTGTTGATGAGAGTGGTGCTTGTAATAACAACAATGTCGGATTGAGGGAGCAGCTCTTCACTTTTCTCTTCAGGATGATCTCCCGGCTGCGGCTGCTTTTCAATGATCCATAAATTTTTTGCATCCTCCGCAAGATTGTCCAGGTAGGGGAAATGGCCTATTACAGATATATTTTTACCTTTACCCATATCTTTTACGATTTTTAATCCGTCATCACCAGCATGTTTCTCGGGGTCAACATCGAGGAGAGAGTTAATTGCCGCAATCCCCAGTGACGCTTTCTCTGACTGCTCTTCGAAGGACAGCTTTGCGAGTTCAAGGGCTGTCATCTCTGTGAAGCCCCCCTCTATCCCATCCGATTTTCCATGGCTGCATCCCCCTTGCGAAAGGGTTGATGCAAGTCCGCATCTTCTGCTTACAACTGCTGTCCAGTGAAGACCCCGGCGTACTTCACTTACAGGGGAATCCTCAGATATACTGCTTATTATATCTCTTAATACATTCATCTATATACCTCATTAAATGTTATAATCATTCAGTTTAAAATTTACTTAAGGCCTGGCTGATGTTAAAAACAAAATAGTTATTGACATAATTGTAATATGTTAATTTAGACATATTTAATGTTTATTATGCTTTTAAAGGCATTTATGCTTTATATGGCATAATTAATATTTATTGTTTATTATTTCAAGACATTTTTCCTGACGTGTAGCCGGCCGGTTTAATTTATTGAGAATGTCATGTCATGACCTCCGCCAGGAAATTAAAAAGAAGGAGGACAGTATGAAGAGATGTTTCGTATTGCTGATCGTTTTTGCTTTTTTAAATATGGCATCAGGCGTTTTTTCACAGGACGTTGTAAATGAAGAGAAGGCTGCGTTAAAGAATGAAGAATATGCGGCTAAAAAGAATGGAACAAAAACTTTTGAGATGGGGGAGATTGTTGTAAAGGACAGGGCAATCGCCAGCATCGAGGATGCATCAACAACAACAGAGATCACTGACAAAGATATCAAAGCCAGGGGGGAGAAAAACCTGGGTGATTCTTTGCAGATGGTCCCCGGAGTATCAGTGTATTCTCACGGTAAAGGTATAACAAGATTTAAGATGAGAGGTTTTGATCAGGACAGGTGCGCCATTTTGATTGATGGAATTCCTGTGCTGGATTACGATTCAAGTTTCGATATATCACAGGTTCCGGTTATGAACGTTTCAAAAATAGTTGTGAACCGCGGTGTATCATCTGTTTTATATGGTGCTAACGGAGCTCTCGGCTCAATGAATATCATATCAAAAAAACCTGAAAAGATGTTCACCAGCGTTAATGCTGAATACGGAGAACACAACAATTACACTCTTAATGCGGCAAACGGTTCACCCATAGGTGATGCATATTACTGGATAACAGGTTCAGTTGTAAACTCAGAGGGGTATGAAGTTTCAGGAAAACTTGATAAAACTGAGAGGAGAAAGTGGTTTGATAAGCTTGTGAGATACGATCTGTATGGGAGAACTTATGATCAGGTGGCGCTGACTTCAAAGGATGCATATATAAATGATACAGGTGTATGGAACCACACGGAATACACAAAGTATCAGGTGGGTGGCAAGCTCGGTTATAACTTCACTGGTAAAATTGAGGCAGGGCTTTCTGCTGACTATCATAAAACAGAACAGAAGTCAAACACATTCAGCTCCAACCTGTTCAGCAGTTATAATGATCAAACAGATACATGGAGCAATCCGCCTAATAATGCGTATGATATGACCGGTAAGGCGAAAGGGGATGCTTTCCAGAACAGGGCTTTTTACTGGCCTGAAAGATATGATTTTACAGTTTCACCTTATTTCAGGGGTGAGTTTGGAGATATTACTGTAAAGGCTAATCTGTTTTACTACAAACAGTATACAGACCTCGAAGGCTATGCAACACAGGACCATTCAGTTGCAATGTTCCCGGCGAGTGTTACAGGTTTCCCTGCAGATCTGAATCACAGCATGTGGACTGAAGAGTCTTATGGTGCCAATCTCTTCCCTTCATGGAAAATTGCTGACTGGAACAAGCTTAATTTTTCATTAATGTACAGGACAGAGGAGCATACTTCTGAAGAGAAAGCAATATCCGCAGCAGAATCCCCGAATATATGGGCTGCTCATGGTGGAGATGCATATAAGACAAAATTTCTCTCAGCTGATTATTATACGTTTGCTGTTGAAGATGAGCTGAATTTTTCCAAAAAAGTTGAGGTTTCTGTGGGGATCTCCTATGATGCGCAGAACTTTACAGAGAACAAGCAGCTTAACAGCTCATTTGTATATGAGGATTCATATATTGCTAAAGATGATTCTGCAATTTGGGGCACAAGGGATTCTTTTAATCCTGCAGTTTCAGTAGTCTGGAATACAATTGAGGATCTGCTTAAGTTAAGAGCAGCTGCCTCATCAAAGACAAAATTCCCGTCCATGAGTGCGTACTCTTCTATCTACGGAACCACGGTCAAGCCTGATCTAAAAATTGATCCTGAGAGATCATATAATGCCAATGCTGGATTTGAAGTAACCCCCATGGGAAAACTTCCCGGTATAAGAACCGATTATTTCTACAGCAGGTTTAATGATAAGATAGAGAGTATCTGGGACCAGAATGCAGGTACTAAAGCTTATACAAATATTGATGGCATGGTATCGCAGGGAATTGAAATAACTTTATCATCAATGATTGAAAAGATTGCCGGGATTGTTGATATATCATCTTCCCTTTCATATACATATACCCGTGCTGAACAGATGAGTAATGATCATGATTCCAATGTAAACAAAGGGGATAAGGTTGAGAATACCCCGGAGCATATGTTTACAGCTGATTTCAGGTTTGATTTTATTTCAGGAACTTCATTGAATATTTTCGGGCAGCATACAAGAAACCAGGTAATGTATGCCATGAAATCAGTACCTGCTACAACAGCCGGCACTCCTTATTCAACAGATTATTTTGAAGCAGTGGAACTGCATAATCCTCTTATGCTGAATGTCAAACTATCTCAGAAATTTTTCGGGAACTTTGATGTTTACGCAATGTGCAAAAACGTACTTGATGATTATAACGCAGATCCGTTCAATCCCGGACCCGGCAGAATGTTCTACATGGGGGGCAGCGCGGAGTTTTAATG
>DAISJZ010000028.1:0-30278 GCA_036821145.1 Spirochaetota bacterium | reverse complement strand
AGATACGGGGCGCATTCATGTCTATTAATTCATCAGTACTTCGGATGGGACAGACTTTTGGCCCCCTTGCTTCGGGAATAATACTTGCGGTTGCCGGCGAACCTTATGTTTTTCTTGCAGGAGTTGTTTTTGCTGCTGCTGCAATTATCACAGTAGCATGGGGCGTGAAGGATAACGTAGTCTTGAATTGAATCTGAGCTATGTTTTTATATTTTGTATTTCATTACGATTTTAAGGCACCCATGCAATATTCCATTTAAATTTATACAAACTGATTAATAATTGATTTTTAAAAAACTATAACGTACAGGTAACTGAAAGAGGAAAAAAATGAACCTGATCACCGAACTTTATTCGAAAACCGGGAAAAACCCCATTATCATAACAGCACTTGGGGATTCCCTGACTTACGGATGGCTTGTAAGCAAAGGTTATCTTGATTACCTTGGAGAGATGCTTCGTGACAAATATCCTGATCTTAAAGTTATAATTAAAAATCATGGAGTCCCCGGTGATACTGCTAATGACGGGCTCAGAAGAGTTAATCGTGTAATTGAGGACACCCCGGATCTATGCTTTATCCAGTTTGCGCTTAATGATGCTTTTACAGGAATGAGCCCCGCTGTTTTTAAAAGTAACATTGAACAGCTTATCCGGAAAATTAAATCTGCCACATCTGCTGAAATTCTGCTTCTTACATCTGTACCTGTAAATAACACAAATGAAAACAGAATTGCAGAATCCTTTTATGATAAAATAATTGAATGCTCCGGAGAATTTAATATCCCTGTTGTAAAAGTACATGAATACTGGAAGAGAAAAATCAGCGGCGGTGTAAGCCATGCATCACTTGTCCAGGGGGATGGAGTTCACCCCATGGAAAAAGGATACAAATATATGGCTGAAGCTGTTATGGAGATACTGTAGGTGTTATTCCAGAAGTCCCTCAAGTTTTCTTGCTAAATCACCGGAAATATTTACAAATTCAATGCCCATTCCTGCTTTCCCTGAATCAGTTTCATCTTCACGGACCCACCTTACTACACCCTGTACTTCAACTTCACCATTTCCCGGGAGCATTATTGTAAGATTCACAGTTGACCCATTATTAAGTGGTTCCGGCGTTGATATAAAAATTCCGCCTTTACTCACATCAACGGATGAACTAAGGGTAACTGCCTCTTCAGTTCTGACTTCAGATTTGACTTTTTTGTTTACCCTGTGGGTTTTTCTATGTTCAGTCATTTTATACCTCTCTGTTCAGGTTAAAGCCATACAATGCTTTAAAAATATACATATTGACAAAATTTACAATCTTTTTTTTCCTAAGTCTGCTTAATGAATTAAATATCTATTTAAACAGGATAGCCAAATAAAAATCTGATGGATGCTGCACCACTCAAAATTTTCTACCTTAAAAAAAAGGTACTCTTCCCCCACTGTACAGTATCAGTGAGGATGAGAGAATCGAAACATACACTCAGCCTTACGCAGGGGAATCAGATTATTGTCTACTCATTAAGGAACATTCCGGATATCCTCTTTATCAGACGAAGAATCTCTACCCTTGCGGAGATAATATCAATTGAAAAAGAGGAAAACACTATCCGCTTTCAGATTAAAGGGATTAAACGGGTCAGGGTAACATCTCTCAAAAGGTTCTTTGAAGCTGAATACTTAGAGATACCTGAAAACACTGCTCAGCATGACCCCGCTCTTACAAAAGAATTAAGAAAAAAAGCCCAGGAACTTATTTTTCTTATAAACGTTGAAGAATCGGACAGACTAATTGACCTGATGAATTTTCTCGTTGATCTGGGACAGATTACCGACTTCATTTCAAACTACTTTGTTCTTGATGACAGAATGAGAAACGACCTTTTAAATGAAACAGACATCTCAGCCAGAAGCCGCCTTCTTCAGGAGAAAATTCAGCAGATCATCGAAAAAATCGGGAAACAGGGATAAATAAATGTTTAAAAAAGACGCGAGAGGGGAAGATGTATACTACTCACTGGAATGGTCGCGGCTTTTTGAGTACGACAGGTTCAACGCACGCAGAGTAATGCCCGAGCTCCCGGGAATAGTATGGCTGCAGCACCCTGTAAAAAAAGAGATGGAAAGCCTTCTCTTTTTCGCATGCTGGAGAGACGGACTCAGGGTGGGGCTTCGCAAACTTCTTGATGATTCATTTATTAACACCGGAAAGGAACAGTTAAGGGAAACACTGCTTGCTCATGAACTCCACTTCAGGTTTGCTGTTATTGACACAAGCCCCCTTGATATACAGGATATTATGTACTGGATGATCAAGGAATATAAACCGGTATACAATGATATAACTTCATTCAGTGACTCTAAACGATATATGAATATCTTTGTAAAAGAGAACGGCCCTGATATCGCGGATGTAAAAAGACGTTAAAATCAGGAAGCGATTCCAAACATCCGAATATCATCGGGTTTGTAGATATGGCGCACATCCTGCCTGATCTGAAAAAATTCCAGAATATATTTTAATCTGGCGCATGCGTCAAGGGGGAGTGACAGATTGTAATCTGACTGAGGTGAAAACTGCTGTATCCTCTTCACATTAAGCGACTTCTTTTCCGGTTCATATATAAATATATCCTTCTGAAAAAGTCTGAATGTCTCATAAACAGATCTTATAATAGCTTCTGACTCTACAAGATTTGCTATATACAGATTGCTGTCTGAATCGTGAATATTCCTCGTAAAAAATTTCAGGATACGGAGAACAATTTCAGGATAGAGGAGTTCATTAAACAGCCTGATGATCTTTGATTCAAGCTCAAGGTCATGCATCCTTTTGGTCGGGTAAGCCATATGCAGAACATGGAAAGAGCCTGTCTGCACCTTAAAGAAAGTGAAGTCAATGAGACGGTCAATTGCATCCTTTCTCATGAAGTGCTGTTCAGCAAATGTGGATTCTATGAGTTTTTCTGCGACATCCTCAAGCTTTTCGTTTTTTATAATCTTGTCAAAATTTATCAGCTGGCTTTTCCCGGGATCAATACTCTCCAGTGACTCAGGCCTGAATGTTCTGCTCTCCATAGCGAAACTCCTCCGTAATTTAAAAACCGGTTTTTATACCTGCCAGGATCTCTTTTTTCATGCTGCTGCTCTGATTATACTCATACGCGCTTTTTATTCCCCCAGCTATTGAATAATTATAGAAGGAGAACTCCACCACTGAAAAAAATATCATCTGAAAAGTGTTCCCTCTCCTGTACCCGTCATATGCAAGCAGAATAAGCGCACCGTTTGTAATCATAGATAAAGCGCCAAGCCTGTAATTCCCTGTATAAAAATATCCCGATCCAGGAACCACTGCAGATGAAAGCCCTGCGATAAAAGGACTCTTTTTTTTACGGGTCTTTTCGATATGAATCAACTCATACAGCCTGTCCGCTTCTGCTGAATATTTACCCTCAGGAAAATGAATTTTATATTCACCTAAATATCTTGCAGCATCATCATAATTTTCGGCAAGAGCACTGGCCCTGCATAAATTAAAAATGGAATCCTCGTAAAATAATCCCCCTTTATAGATAAAGTTATATTCCTGAAAAGTTCTTACTCCGAAAAAATATGAGCCGGATAGAATTCTCACAATTCCGGAATAGTAAAGCCCCTCCTGGCCCTGAGGTTCTTTTGTAAACCTGTTGTAGCAGTCAGAGAAAAGGTTTAAAGACCTCTCACGATTTCCCCCCATGTAATACGATTTACCCATAAGGATCATACTTGATGGATAGAGTTCACCTTCAGGGAAGAGGTGCTGGTACCTCATAGACTCGGTAATTGCATTATAATATTCGCCGTTAATATAATAATGCTCAGCTGTACGCATGATATTTTTCCCGTCAGCATAAAGGTTCACCTGGATAAATACGATAAATATTAAAACCAGACGTTTCACCTTAAAAGCTCCTCTATATCAATACATGCTTCAGGATTGTATCCGCCATATTGCCTGTTAATCAACCTGTACTCTTCGACAAGGGTATTCCGGTTTCTTCGTTCAGCGGAGTTCCAGCCTCCGTAAATATTCCCCGCATAGAAAAGTCCCGAAAAGAAGAAGAGAGTATATGAATAACCCTCTTTACCGCGATCCCGGAGGTAGATGCCTCCAAAAGCTGTTGCAGCCACAGAGGCTAATGAAATTAATCCCTCTCCTGCATATCCGGAATAAACCTGCCCCAGTCCCGGGATCAGTGCAGACATAAGAGCTCCCTTAACAGGAGACTTCAAACCCGCCTCTCTGAACCTGCCGAGTTCATCTCTTAAAGCTGTAAAATTATAATCATCCCTGAGAAACGGCTCTGCGCATTTCTCCTCATTTTCAATGGAAACAATATCCCCGGATAAAACAAGAGGCACTGTCCTCCTGAGGAATAATTCCATATCCTTTGTTCTGCGGCCTGAATAATTATATGCCGAAAGAACTTTTACACTTTCTTCATACATCCCCAGGTTCAGAAATGCTTCAGACACAAGAAAACCGGGGCAAAAATCCAGCTGAGACCCGGCATAATTATATCGGGCAGTAACCGTTCTGTACTGCTCCGCAAAAAAATAATTCATATAAATGAAGTATTCCAGTTCCGGAGATTTATCCTCAACCTGAAGTCTTCTGGCCTCAGTAATGCTTTCAAAATATCTTTTTTCATTATACAATATACGTAAAAACTTTTTCTGTCTGGCAGGAAAACTTTCCATATCAGCAGATAGTCCCTGAAAGGATCCGAACAGGACTGCTATTACTGCAAAAATAAATTTTTTCATTTTTCGAATGGCTTTACCGGCACGGGATCTATTGACGGCGGATAAAAAGGATTACATCGAAGCAGCCTGTCCCCTGCAAGGATTGAGCCCAGGAATGCTCCATGCATAATAACAGCCTGTTTACCATAAGAACTGCATACCGGATCATGTCTGCAGTTGGGGCCGTCCTGCGGAGATATAACCAGCTGGAAAAAACGGAGGAGAAAAAAAGCACCCCCCTGTGCACCGTTATAAACTCCTTCCGAATGATGATGTTTATGCTGCACAAAAAGTTCATCACCTGCGAGCACATCACTGTTCCACGGCGCGAATTCTGCTGACACGTTTGAAGTTAAAAACGTCAGTATTATTGAAAGAATGACTGAGTTAATCATTTTAAAATTCATATATATCAGATAGATGGTGTATATGTTTTAGTCAAATATTTATTGGGACATTCTTCTTCTGTTTTCCGGATTATAAAATACTATAAACCGTTATTAACCGATAGATGAAAATTGCTTGATAATTTAAAAGATGTAATACATCATAGACGATTCTTTTATTTATGAATTGTTATTGCCCTCCGGGCAATTATTACCATTCCTTTTGTGAGGATTTTAATGAATCAGGAAAAAAAACTGGAAAAGATTCTGGACCGCGCCCTCTCTGAAGACCTCGACGAATACCTGACACTCCTGAAAGTCTTGAAAAAAAGACTCCCTCTGTTCGGGAGAACAAAGAGAATAACTGCAGCTCTCCTGAAAGAGCTCCTCGGTGATATCTCAAAGCTTGACATTGAATCATTCAAACTTGCCGGTAAAACTGAAACAGGTAAAATTATCTTTGAAGACATCAAAGATGGACGCGCACGGCTTTTTATCAATATCGGTAAGAGCCAGAACATTTCTACCGGTGACCTTATCCGTGAGATTGTGAAAAGATCGGGAATTGATGGTAAAACAATTGGTAAAATTGATATCCATTCAACTTACGCTTTTTTTGAAGTTCCTGAGCAGTACGCTGAACTTGTTCTCCACTCATTTGACAACGCAAGGATTAGAGGTGTCCCCGTTGTTGTAGAACCTGCCAAAAAGAAACAAAAGGTCAAATGAGACCGGATCCGGAAAAATGTCCCCTATGCGGGAGAAATGAAAAAAGAAAAATCAGCAGCAGCCTGAACCTGTGCAGAAACTGCCATATTATATTTAACTCAGACTGCAGGTCCCTGTCTTATGACAGGGACTATTTTATTAATGAATATAAAGAGCAGTACGGAAAAACCTATCTTGAAGATTTCGGCAATATATACAGCCTCTCAATGACAAGGATCGACAGGATACAGCAGCTTCTCGCTGTGGATGGGAAACACTCTATTCTTGATATAGGGTGCGCTGCCGGTTTTTTTCTCAAAGCTGCCAGGGACCGCGGCATATCCACATTACTCGGAATTGAAATATCATCATACGCTGCTGATTACTGCAGGAAGACCTTTGGTATTGATGTGATTGAATCACCTTTTGACACTGTTGAACTTCACAAGAGGTTCGATATCATAACATCGTGGTTTTTTATAGAGCACTGCATGGACCCCATGGACGCGATGAAAAGGGTATACTCAATGCTGAACATGGGGGGAGTTTTTGCTCTTTCAGTCCCGTCATACTACGGCCCCATGTACTACTTTGACACGGAGAAATGGGTGGAAACCCACCCTGCTGATCACAGGATAGATCTCTCTCCATCCTCTGCTAAAAAAATTCTGAAAAATATCGGCTTCAGAAAAGTTCAGGTTATAAAAAGCGGATACCACCCGGAAAGAGTGCTGAAGAGCGGCTCAGTACTATATGGCATTCTTGAACCGCTATACAGAAAGTTCACTGATATCACAGCATTCTCTGACACCATTGAGATATATGCAGTGAAATAATAAAAATTATGAGCTCTTAACAACATCCCTCAGTATATCAGACTCAGTGAGCACACCGGTATACCTGTTCTTTTCGTCAAGCACAAGTACCTTGTACTGGTGACTCCTTTTCATCTGTTTAACAGCCTCTTTTACAGATGCGGTTTTTCTGACAGATACAACAGGCGACAATGGGATATCCTTTAATCTGCTACCTGAATCAATTCCATCAGCGAGAAGAGCTATAATGGATTCACTATAAAGCAAACCAACCGGGGTATTTGTACTGTCAATTACTGCCACTGAATGTATATGCTCTTCATCGAGAAGTTTTATTGCATCAAGAAGAGTGGATTCCTGATCCAGTGAAAATATCCCTTCATTCATCAGATCCCCGGCATTAGGCTCTTCCGCTTTACCGAAGATCCTGTCAGTAAACCTGACATACCATGCTCCAGCCTGAACCTGAACAATATAGGAGATAGCAATAATAAGAGCTATATCAGAACCCTTGGGTCCGAATGCGACCATGGCAATTGCAAGGGCAATAGAAAGATTCCGCATCACAGTTCCATAAACCAGAGCTATTGCATCCCCCCTCTTAAAAAAAAGCTTCCCGACAACAGTACTCACTGTAAAATTTACAATATACAGAAGTACAAGGGGTATAAAGACATAAAGAAGAGTTGAGGGATCTGTCAGTATATTTTCTGCTTTCAGAGCCATAGCCACAAAAACGATGCCCAGGACACCTGCTGTTGACAGAGCCGGAAACTTTTCCTTTAGATCCTTCTGGTAAACAGCCATCCCGTAATACCTGATAAGCGCTTTTCTGGTAAGATACCCCAGAATCATTGGAAGAAAAACAATAAGTAAAATCTGCCTGAAAACAGCTCCAACAGGGATATTTACCAGCGCCCCCATAAGCAGCTTCGCGTAAAGGGGTGTGAGAAGCGAACCGGCAACCAAACCGATAATTGTCATCTTTACTGCCGCATTCATGTTCCCCCTGGCAAAGCCTGTCCAGGATATAGTCATTCCGCTTGTGGGGAGTAGAGAAGCAAGGAGAAGACCGAATGCCGCCATATGATTCTCCGGGAAGAATATCCTGCCGAGAAAAAGCGCCACAAATGGAATTATCCCGAAATTAATAAGCTGTGTTGCAGCCTGAAGCTTCAGATCCCCGCCCTCCAGAAATTTTCTGAAATCAAGATTCACCATCATGGGATAAACCATCAAAAAAGTAAGAGGAACGATAAAAACCTTCAGCCCTGAGGGGTCAGTAAAACTCCCTGTAAAAAGTCCGAGTATAATAAACAGAGGTATTGTAATTGTAAGTTTTTTCTGCATTTTCAGTAAAATCTGCCACATATATCTCTCCACAATAAAGTTATTTAGTTTTTTATTAAAAACTAAATAACTTTATATTCCGTCAAGAAAAAAATTCGAATAATCTTTTTCTTTCAAATATTTCTACTGCTTGAGGTAATCCTTGTAATATTTTTTTGCGCAATCAGGGCAGAGTCCATGTGAAAATTCTGTATCTGTTTTACCTGTAATATAGCTCTCAATACTGTGCCAATTATTATCCTTATCACGGATCTTTTTACAGTAACTGCAGATAGGAAGAAACTTTTCCAGATTACTGACTCTTTCTGATAGTGCTTTTTTCTGCCTGACAACAACACTGATTAAAAAAGAAATAAAACTGAACATGAATACCCGTATAACAACATTAATGATGATATAAACTGCTTCCTGATTATCATTCCATAAGTAAATATAATATGTACTCACAACAGGGAGTAATATTGATAGAATCACTCCCCAGTATATATTTCTGTAACATGTTACAAGTATTACAGGAAGGATAAAAAGAACGGGAAACTGGATTTCAGGACCTGTAATATAATCAAGGTATAGAATGATTATTGCCAATAGAATAGAAAAAAGTGGATTTCTTATAATTCTGTGAGAGAAAACATATAATTTCATACACCACCTCTATTATGACGCCCGGATTCAATTTATTCAAATCCATAAATAAATCAAGATTTTCTTATAAAAACAGGTAGTGCCGGTTCCCGTTTTTTTTGGATATTTCACATTGACCTGAATAGCCGTGAAAATAAATCTGTATTATCTGCTACAACGAGGAGGATTATCATGACCGGATTGATCGCAAAAGGGGGTATAATGATGTATCCCATTCTACTATCTTCAATTATAGCAACAGCGGTCATTATTGACAGGATATATATCTTTTTTATAAAAACCAAGTTCCTGGAAAAGGAAAAGATATCGGAGATGTTTTCCCTGGCTGAGAATGGTGAAAAAGATAAAGCCAGGATATTGATGGAGAAAGAAAATTCCATCTTTGCTTCTCTCTTTATTTCAATTCTCAATGAAAAGGAACCTTCTGAAATGGAAGATGCCGCAACTCTTTCAGGTGAGGATATTCTCTTTTATCTTGGCAGAAGGCTCAATATTCTGTCAATCCTCGGTTCTGTGCTCCCGCTAATGGGACTCCTCGGCACTGTTATAGGTATGATTAAAGTGTTCGCGAAAGTTGCCAGTGCAGGTGATGCCGCTGATATAGCAATTCTCGCAGGGGGGATATGGGAAGCTTTGATTACCACTGCAGCAGGTATGATCATTGCAATACCTGTAATTCTGATATATCACTATTTTAACAGAACGCTTGAAAAGATTGCACACGCAATGCAGCAGAAATCATCACGCCTTATCATTATACTTAAAAAAAGGGGCGGTGAATAATGGTCCGTTTTAAAAATATCAGGAAAAACGAAGAGGGACTCGCCATTAACATGACCCCTCTCATAGATATTATCTTCAACCTCCTTATATTTTTTCTCATAACTGCCGCAATCACAGTCAAAGGAATTGACCTGGATCTCCCGGAGGCATCCACCGCTGAAAAGATGCCATCTAAAAGCTGGGAGATTATCATTGATGAAAATGAAAAAATAATTTTCAATGATGCCGCAATTGATGAATTCAGGTTAAAAAAAATTTTTGAGGCTGAAAAGATAAAACCTGAAAGCGAAAGGGTTTCCTCTATTATTTTAAAGGCTGACAGGAAAACGACCTTCGGGACCTTTGTGCGGGTAATGGATACTGCAAGACAATCCGGGTTTTACGATCTTGTTATAGCTACTGAACCGGGGAAGGAATGAATCTGAAAGAAAACCGGATATTTATTGCAGCAATCGCTCTTTCAATAACAATTCATATCTACCTCTATAAAGTTGACTTTTCACCTGATGAACCGGGGAGCGGTAAAATTGAAATTCCAGTTACCTTTATCCCTGATGCTAAAAGAAACTCTCCTGATAAACCAGCGAAAGAGGAAAAACAGATTACGCTCCCTGAAGATAAACCTGCTCGGGGAGGGTATTATAAATCATACGATAAGAACAGGCTCCTGAAAAAATACCTTGAACTGGTTAAAGATGAGATCGATAAAAGAAAGTTTTCTCCACCGGAATCTGTTTACTATGGACTGATAGGTAATGTAACAATAGGTTTTACAATAACAGGAAACGGCAGTTTTTCAGGGATGACTGTTCTACGCTCTTCAGGAGATCCCCTTCTGGACAAGACAGCTATTAATGCGGTTAAAGATGCTTCAAATAAAGTTAAAAGACCTGCTGCAGCGGGGAGGAATAATATACGGGTTAATTTTACTGTGAAATACCAGTATAGTCTCTGAAATTTTTCTGAGGCCGTCAGCTTCCGCCGCGGCCCCTGTAATTATTATCAGCCGGGAATTCTTTTAATTGTTCCGTTATCAAGCATATTCTGAAGCTCAGCGAGCTGTCTCCTCTCCTGGGCATCAATAACACCGTCTTCATCAGCAATCATCATTATTCTTTCATACTCGGTTGTTGTAATCTGATGGTCATCCATTGCTTTTTTGATCATTTCAGCAATTCTCTGACCTGAATCACCTTTAACTTTATCCATTGTACTCACTCCTCACAAAAAATTTTGGCCTTTATTAAATAAGTGAGGCGTTTAATAAAGTCAAGGAATTATTTTGGCCAGACTGAACCTAAATGAAAACATCCCTGGGCTTGCTCCCCTGCTGCGGTCCCACATAGCCGAGCTCCTCCATCTTCTCAATGAGCCTAGCCGCGCGGTTATAGCCTATACTCAGTCTTCTCTGAAGATAGGAGGCTGAAGCTTTCCTGGTCTCTTCTACAATCTTCAGGGCATCAACAAAAAGTTCGTCCTCATCTTCTGATAGTTCACCATCTTCATCTGTAAACAGTGACGCTTCAATATCTATATACTGCGGCTCGCCGAGAGCCCGCAGATGCTTGACTATGTCTTCAATTTCATCCTCTGAGATAAAAGCCCCCTGTATCCTCACCGGGTAAGAACTCATTGGTGACTGGTAAAGCATATCCCCTTTGCCGAGAAGTTTCTCCGCCCCATTCTGATCAATAATTGTACGGGAGTCTGTTTTCTGCGCCACCTGAAACGCAATACGTGCAGGGAAATTCGCTTTTATTATACCTGTGATAACATCAACTGACGGCCTCTGTGTTGCCAGCACAAGGTGAATTCCAACTGCCCGGGCCTTCTGTGCGATCCTCGTAATATAGCCTTCAATCTCTTTTGACGCAACCATCATAAGATCAGCAAGCTCATCGATTATTATTATAATGAAGGGGAGCTTCTCCTCTTTACTCTTCTCTTTATTAATCTTTTCATTATATGTTACAATATCCCTGGCATTCTTTGACGCAAGGAGTCTGTACCTTCTCTCCATCTCAAAAATAGACCATTTAAGAGCTGCGGGAGCAAGATGCGGCTCAGTGATAACAGGTGTCAGCAAATGAGGAACCCCATTATAAAGCTGAAGCTCAACCATCTTAGGATCCACCATTATAAACCTTACATAGTTAGGATCATAATTATAAACGATACTTGTAATTATTGAGTTTACGCATACCGATTTACCTGCACCTGTTGCCCCTGCAATCAGCAGGTGCGGCTGCTTTTTAAGATCAAGCATAACCGGCACACCGAGAATATCTTTTCCCAGGCCCACCTTCAGACTCCCCTTCTGTTCCTGGTAGGATTTTGATTTTATGATATCCCCAAGAGTTACCATCTCTCTCTTCTTATTAGGGAGTTCAATACCTATTGCGGATTTTCCCGGTATAGGGGCAACAATTCTCACCCTGTAAGCTGCAAGGGCCATTGCAATATCATCGGCAAGGCCAACAACCCGGTTAATCTTGATACCCGCTGCTATCTGCATCTCGTAAAGTGTAATTACCGGTCCGCGGTTCACAGCAATTACTCTCGATTCAATCCCGAAGTCAGCAAGCGTACGCACAAGAAGCTGTGAATTCTTTTTTATCTCACTCTCCCATGTCTCTGTATCAACAGGTTCGGAATTATGAAGAAATGCTGTGGGAATTATATAGTCTTTGTTGATTTTCAGATGGTTAAAGACCCGCTCTTCTATCGGCCCCCCGGGGCCTTTTTCAAATACACGTTTATTTCTATCAGGGGCTTCGGCTGTTTCCGGTTCTTTCTCTTTTTCAGGGTTTTCATTTCCTTCAGCGTCAATTCCGAAGATTCTGTTTTTACGGATTTCATACTCTTCCCTGCTGAATTTTACTTCAGTATCTTCCTCTACATCAGATTTTTCAGGAACATCCTGATATCCTTCAAAAGATTCATCTTCAAAAAAATCCTCATCTTCAAAAGACCCTGTTTCAGATTCTATAAAATCCTCATCTCTGTATGTTTTAACAGTTTCAGGGGAATAATCGAACTCGTAATCATTTTCTTTAAGGGAATTTTTTCTGCCGGAATCATCATTGATAACCGGTTCATAATCATTATATGAATTTGTTAAAACTCCTTTAAAAAGTTCATCATCAACTGCTGCAGGAACATTCATCTCAAGGAGTTTCACTGATTCAGATTTTTCCTTCTCTTTCTTTACTTCCCCTATGACTACTTTTTTCTTTATTATCCAGGGGACTTTTTTACCGGGTTTTATATCCTCCCCTATATAATTCAGAGGTATATCCTCTTTATTCTTTTCATCTGAGGATTTTTTCAAAGTAAAACGCCTGATAAAAGTTTTTGCACCCGCTCCGACTACTGTCAGTTTACCCCTGTTTTCAAAAACCGTTGTTAGTGAAACAACTCCAAGGAGAATGAGGCCCGCAAGGTTCATTACAACTATTATTAAATATGCCCCCAGTACCCCGGTTACTGATTTCAGAAACTGGTAAATATAATACCCGATAAACCCCCCGCTGTTCTGGTGGATATCAGCTATAGTTGTGGCAAGAAATGAGGCTGAACTTATGGTAAGGAAGAAAAGAGTAAAAAGCTTATCAATAACATCTCCCTGCTCCCCCTTCCTGAACTGGTTCCACCCTGATAAAAAAAACATAAGAACAAACATGTACGAAGCTACTCCGAAAGCTGACCTGAACAGGTGAGCCAGGAGAGCTCCCACCGGCCCTATTATATTGGAAACGGACCTGTTGAAAACCAGAGCACGGTAATCGCCCTCGCTGTAACTTGCTATGCTGCAAAAAACTATTATTCCCGCAAGGGAAAGTAAAATTCCTGAAATTTCCCTGTATCTTTTATCCTGTAACAATGCTCCCTCCGATCAGGGCAGATAATGATTATTTAAACGATGACTGCAGGTTTTGTTTCATTCAGTCTTATCTTCCGGAAACACAAAATCAATAAAAGTTCCCGCAGCCGGGAGATACCCTGTCTAATTTAATTTTCGGCTTTTTAAGTAATTTCTTTTAGTGATAGAGGGAGTTTATTCTTTTCCCGGGGAATTATTTTTATCATCAATGAAGCAAGGGGTTGCAACCCCTTGCTTCATTGCAACCCCATGCTTGATTGCTGGCCTGCCTGTTAAACTTCCAGAACCCTGACAACAATGAGCGGATTGCGGCGTGTAATTTTGAAAAGATAGTTTCTTATGCTCTTCTGGAGCTGTTCCTCAATTTCCTCTCTTGACCGTCTCTCAATGAGAAGCCTGCGGATTTTATCCTCAATATCTTTTTTCAGGAGGTTGTGTATCTTGGTATTTTCCTTGCTGATAAAACCTTTAGCTTCAATTACCGGTTCACATAGCGCCATACCCTGAGCGATCACTGATGTGATAAATATTATTCCATCAGTGGACATCAGGTGACGCTCACGGATAACCTCTCCTGCAACATCGCCTATCTCTGTGCCGTCAACATACATTTCGGAAAGCTGAATTTTATCAACTGCCTTAAAAGATTTTTTAGTAAGCTCAAGAACATCGCCATTCCTGGCTATTAATATTCTTGAAGATTTTATATTGAGTGATTCAGCAATGTCAGCATGTCTTTTAAGGTGTTTGTACTCACCATGTACAGGCATGAAAAATTTCGGTTTTGTCACTGTTAGCATCAGCTTCAGTTCTTTTGAGGAACCGTGCCCTGATACATGTATATCCTCATCCTTGTCATAGTAAACATTAGCTCCTGTCTCCATGAGGGAGTTTACAATGTTGGTTACCATCCTTTCATTACCGGGGATTACGGATGCTGTTATTATTACGGTATCACCCTTTTCAACAATAAAGTGCCTGTGCGTTCCAAAAGCCATACGCGCCAGGGCTGACATCGGCTCACCCTGAGTTCCTGTACCGATTATCACGATCTTCTTATTCGGGTGTTTTGATGCCTCATCCAGACCGATAATAAGATCATCCTTTATTTCAAGAAAACCGAGAGACTGGGCAATCTCGATATTTTTCTGCATTGTAAGACCGGAAATTACAACTTTCCGGTTGAACTTCTGTGCAGTATCAAGAACCTGCTGTATCCTCTGAATATTTGACGCAAAGGATGCTACAATAATTCTTCCCTTTGAATAGGAAAAAATTTCAAAAAGTTTATCCAGTAGTACCGATTCAGATCTGGTAAAACCCTCCCGTTCGGAATTTGTACTGTCAGACATAAGGAGAAGCACCCCCTGCTCTCCATGGTGAGCAAACCTGTAGATATCTGTCACTTCACCTTCAGCAGAGGAAAAATCTATCTTGAAGTCCCCTGTATGAATTATTGTACCTATATTTGTCTGAATGGCAAGACCAACTCCGCCGATAATAGAATGATTTACCCTTATAAATTCTACTGAAAAAGAACCGATATTCTCAACCTGCCTTGGAATTACTTCAATAAATACCGGATCATATTTAAGAGGCTTCTCTGCAAGTCTGCTCTGCACAAGCCCTATTGTCAGTTTTGTTGCGTAGATGGGAGCCTTCACCTCCTGCAGTAGAAAAGCAATTGCTCCGATGTGGTCCTCATGCCCGTGTGTAAGGATTATCCCCTTAATCCTGTCTCTATTCTTCCTGATATATGTAAAATCCGGTATTATATAATCGATACCGGGCATTTCGTCCCTGGGGAACATTATGCCGCAATCAACAATTATTATATCATCACCCTGTTCAAAGAGGGTTATATTCTTCCCGACAGCTCCCAGTCCGCCTAACGGTATTATATTCACTTTTGCATCTTTGCTGTTTTCACTCATACGCCGGTATGCCCGAACCCTCCATGATTCCTTTCTGTTTCATTAAGCCCGTCTTTTATAATAAATTCTCCCCTGTATACTTTTGAAAAAATCATCTGCCCGATTCTCATCCCGTTTTCAACCGCAAAATCCTTATCGCCGAGGTTTGTCATTATTATCCCGATCTCACCTCTGTAGTCGGAGTCTATTGTGCCGGGCGAGTTTAAAAAGGTGATCCCGTGTTTCAATGCAAGCCCGCTTCGGGGCCTTATTTGAGCTTCATAGCCGTCCGGTATCTCAACAAAAAGTCCCGTCGGGATAAGGGCTGTTTTCCCCGGTTTAAGTACAACCGGTTCATCAAGGAGAGCACAGAGGTCCGCACCTGCAGCACCGCGGCTCTGGTATTCAGGGAGTTTGGCCCCCTCTTTCAGTGTAATTTTAACAGGAATCATAGGTATTTCTTAATCTCCCTCATCAGGCAGGCTTCCACGTCGTCACACTTTATGCAGTAATCATCTGTGTAATCAAAGTCCTCTTCCACGCAGATATCCGTGCGTCCATCTGTCATAATCTCTTTCAGTTTTATATGCTGGTACTCATCATCAGTAAGAGCTTCGGGGCCTCCATCTTTTATCTTACGGAGAATGTTAAGGAGCCTTGCTGTTTCTTCACTCTTCCCCAGGGGGATTACATTATCCCGCGCCTTTATCTCTTTATTAATCTTAGCGCGAATCTTTTTTGCCTTGAATTCAATCCCCCTGCGCCGCATAACAAGAAAAAATATTCCGCCAAAAAGGAGGCCTCCGAGGTGACCCACATGAGAAACATTGCTTTCACCGCCTGAAGAGATAAGGGCATAAATTTCAAGACCGCCATACATTACAACAAGATACTTCGCCTTCATCGGAATGAAGAAAAAAACCAGAAGCTCAACATCCGGGAAAAGCAGCCCGAAAGCAAGCAGGAGCCCGAAAACCGCGCCGGATGCTCCAATTGTGGGAATGTATGGAGAGAGCCCCCCCATAAACCAGTTGATAATCAGTATTGTTAAACCCGCACCAACACCTGTAAAAAAATAATAAAAAAGAAATTTTCTGCTCCCCCATAGCTGCTCCACTGGCATACCGAAAAGCATCAGCGCATACATATTCAGAAATATATGAAAAAATCCGCCATGCAGAAACATGTAGGAAACCACCTGCCACACATAAAACTTACCGATTACAAGTGCCGGTGTTAATCCGAAATAATACGTCAGCTCAGGTATGTTATGCTGAAACAACCTGTTCCCGAAAGGTATCTCAACAGGAACTCCTCTGGCAAAAACTCCCTGAAGAAGATATACTACTACATTTATAAATATAAGTTTCATTACCCAGTTTTCTGAACTGGCAAAACCGTTTCTTCTCATTATTTATTCCGTTCCATTTTTCATTTTGCTCTGCCCGCTTCGTATTGCCGGGACTTTTTTTACTTTGTAAGAATCTCCACCCCGCTATCTGTTACATATACAGTATGCTCCCACTGCGCTGAAAGAAGCCCGTCAACAGTAACAGCTGTCCACCCGTCGCTCAGGAGACCGGTCTGGTATTTACCCTCGTTTATCATAGGCTCAATTGTAAAGACCATGCCGGGGAACATCTGTATTCCGCGAAGTCCTGAATCATAATGATGAACATGGGGCTCTTCATGGAACTTTATCCCAATGCCGTGGCCGCCGTAATCCCTGACAACAGAAAAACCGTTATCCGATGCATGTTTCTGGATAACCTGACCGATCCTGCCGAAATCATTATAGGGGGCGACCTCCTGAATACCGAGATCCATACACTCCTTCGCCACGCGCACAAGTTTTTTTGCCCGTTCGGAGCCTTCTCCAATAATGAACATCCGGCTGGCATCACCATAGTATCCATCAAGGATACAGGTTACATCAACGTTTATTATATCGCCGTTTTTAAGTACTGTCTCATCAGGTATCCCGTGACAAATAACATTGTTTATTGATGTACAGACACTTTTAGGAAAGCCGTTATAGCCGAGAGGGGCGGGAGTTGCGCCGTGACTTATTGTGTAATCATGAACCCATTCATTAATCTCGTTGGTTGTTATCCCTTCTTTTATTTTGCCCGCCACCATAGTAAGTATTTCACTTGTAAGTCTGCTGGATTTCCTTATCCCTTCAACCTGTTCTTTTGTTTTTATGATTATCCCCTTTGGAGGCCTCTTGGCCTGCCTCTGCACTCCTTCCAGCGCATCAGATTCCATGTGGCACTTTTTATATTTTTTCCCGCTGCCGCACCAGCAGAGATCATTACGCAGTATTTTTCTCATTTAATTCAACCTGTGACTTTATTAATATAAACCTGACATTTTCTAACCGTTCCATTACAAATTTCAGCTTTTTTATTTTTAATAAACAATGAAAATGTTGATTTTATGACAGTACTTATATATTATATTAAAATTATATTATAATTGTGCAGTGCAAGCTTTTTTTATCATATACGATTTAACGTTTAACTGGTATTACTGAATTCCGATTCACCCTTTCATGAGTAATTTCAGGCGCTGATTAAAAATATTTAAAGATCATCCCGGAGGGTATAATGTATTCTGACATGAATAAAATACTCAACATGCTGGTTATTGCAATACTATCAATGATTGTATTGATTTCACTCCTGTTCTTCATAAGAGTGTCGGATAAATCACATCCATATATAAACGGAGCAGACATCCGGGACACATATGCGCCATATATCCCGTGGAACAGGGCTAAGAACCGCTAACCTTTTTTTAATAATTTAGCCTGGCTGAATTCCTTAAGCCTTTCATAAAGCACATTAAATTCAATGATGTATGTTTTACCTTTATATTGAACAAGAGCGCTGTCCCTGCAGATTCCTCTTACATCAAATTCAGCAGGGGCTTCCCATTTTTCCCCTTCAAAGGTCTCGATATATGTTCTTTTTTCATTTATATAAATAAACCCGCTTTCACCTATAAATACATCACTGATTTTCCCCAGCTTTTTTACTTCATTTCTTTTTTTTATCGGTATTTCAAACCTTACAACTGACCAGACACCTGTACCCCCTCTTACATAAAGAACATCGTTATCTTTTATGCTGAATTCGAACGAGGAAGAGGCGATATTTTTTACAAGAGAAGATCCTGAAGCAGCATCAAAAATATTTATATAATATGAGCCCGCTATCCCTGTTATCAGGCCGTAATATTTATCATTTGAAATCATTGCTGAACGGAATAGTTTTTTATATGGGGGATTATACAAACCGGGATCAATCTTTTTAACCTTTTTCTCTTCTTCCGAAAGTTCCTGTATCCTTCCGCCTGAAAGAAAAACCGCGTTATCCCCACGAATGGCAGAGGCATCGATTCTCTCTTTTTTATCAGCCATATAGACATTCACAGGATCTCCCTCTATATCAAAAACACAAAAACCCTTGCTGTTCCCAAGCACAATCCTGTTCTGCCCGGCATCAGCATATAAAATATTATCACTGATTATTTTATCAGCATTAAGCTTAACTTCCAGCGGATACACAAGCGAGATATCTCCTCCGCTGCCTGTTATTACAGTACTTTTATTAAAATAAAAATTATCTGAATTTACTGATAATAATGAAAATGACTCAAGAATTGCTTCAGTGATAACTGAAGTATTATTCACTTCACCTTCAACGTAATCCTCCAGGAGATCTCTGTATTTACCTTCAGATGTAATGGAGCAGGATAATATAAAAAACGGAAGGATGCATATTATTATAAATTCTGAAAATTTCATATAAACCTTTTGCAAAAAATAATTTTTTTATAATAAGTTTCCTGTAAAGATCAGGAAAAAATATAAAAAACGAAGAATACCGGCCTGAAGTCTTAAAACAGGATAAATCAGGCTATTGCTGTAAAATCTTTAGTCAATGAATATTTCCGGCTTAATGGTTATTCAATACAAAAAGAGTTTATTTTCCCTTTTTTTCTTCAACAATTATTAATTATCAGCAGCAGATATCCCGTCTATTAATATATTAATCCATGAAAAATTACTTGAAATCTCAGATGTTAGAACCAACGATGATTGGACTTTACTGTCAGGAATTGCATTACCACTCAACACAGCGTTTCCAATACAGAAAACAATAACTAAATTTAAGAGCGTATAATGCCAGGTAAAATAATAACTATTTATGACACTACTCTCCGCGACGGGTCACAGACTGTGGGGATTTCACTTTCAATACAGGACAAGCTTAATATAGCAAAAATATTAGACTGGCTTAAAGTCGATTATATCGAAGGAGGCTGGCCCGGTTCGAACCCTAAAGATGATTCATTCTTTGCTGAGGTCAGAAAAAACGAAATTAAACATGCAAAAATTGCGGCTTTCGGATCAACGAGAAGAAAAGGATTTAAATGTAAAGACGACCCGATGCTCCAGTCTCTTGTTGCTTCAAAAGCCGATGTAATTACCCTTGTTGCAAAATCATGGGATTTCCAGGTAACAAAAGCCCTCGGGATGGAGCTTGATGAAAATCTTGAATTAATCTACGATTCAGTTGCATATCTTAAAGACCTGGGGTTTGAGGTTTTCCTTGACGCGGAACATTTTTTCGACGGACATAAAGCAAACCGGGATTACTCCTTCAATTGTATCGAAAAAGCATGCGAAGCCGGTGCAGACATGATCGTACTTTGTGATACAAACGGAGGGACTCTCCCTTCAGAAGTTTACAGTATAACATCCGCTGTTACTTCAAAAATCAGGACCCCTGTGGGAGGGCACTTCCACAATGACACAGGTGTTGCAGTGGCAAACTCCATGTATGCTCTCGATGCCGGGGCTGTATCAATCCAGGGAACAGTGAATGGTTATGGCGAAAGATGCGGTAACTGCGATATCATGACCCTTATACCAAATGCTGTACTTAAAATGGGATATAAATGCGCATCGGGAGATGCGCTCCAGCACCTCACAGAAGTAAGCAGAATGGTAAGTGAAATTGCAAATCTGCACCACATTGAAAACCGGCCATATGTCGGAGACAATGCTTTTGCCCACAAAGGGGGAATCCATGTTTCCGCCCTTCAGAAAGACACACGGACTTATGAGCATGTTAATCCTGAACTTGTGGGGAACAGACGGAAAGTAATGATATCAGAACTTTCCGGAAAGAGCAATATCGAATTCAAAGCCAGGGAGCTGGGGATTAATATTGACGGAGAGATCAGCATAACAAAAACTCTCCTCGACAAAATAAAAAACCTGGAGGATCAGGGTTTTCAGTTTGAAGCTGCCGAAGGTTCCTTCGAACTTCTGATACGGGAGGCAACCGGAGAATACAGACCTTTCTTTAATTTCCTGGGCTTCAGGCTCATTACAGAGATGGAAAGTGACGGAAAACTTGAAAGTGAAGCAACAATTAAAGTTGAGGTTGGCGGCACACTTGAGCATACTGCGGCAAACGGAAACGGACCTGTAGAAGCTATGGATAACGCACTTAGAAAAGCTCTCACAAAGTTCTATCCCGAAATTTCAAAAATGCACCTTACGGATTACAAGGTCAGGGTACTTGAAGATAACAGCGGCACAGCCTCAAGTGTCCGCGTACTGATAGATCAGACAGACGGTACAGACCACTGGGGCACTGTGGGAGTCTCTCCCAACATAATCGAAGCTTCATGGATGGCGCTTGTGGACGGCATTGAATATATGCTCTTTAAAAAACATAAAAACAAAAACAGCTAATTATCCATAAAGGAATTTGATATAATATGATCATCAGCAGAAAAATAATACTCATCAGCGGACTGTTTTTTTCCGTTTTATTTGCATCCGCAAACCATGTCTTTTCATGGGACAGTTATGACAGTGTTGCAGCTGTTGTAAACAACAGGCCCATAATGCAGAGCGAAGTAACTCTTCGATTTGAAAGGTTGAGGGGGACAAAAAAAATATCATCCGGCAGATATTCCGCAGAGAAAAGCCGTATACTGGACAGGCTTATTGAGAATGAAATAGTTTTTGAAACAGCTCAGAAAGAATCTATTGAAATCAGCAACAAGCGTGTAATAAACCAGCTTGAAGGTTTTATGACTAATTTTTTCAGTTCAAAGGGGAGCAAAAAAGAGATCTCCGCCACTGTTGAACGGGTTTCTCTGAATCTCGAAAAATATCTTGAAAACAGATTCGAACCAAAGGTTAAAATTGATCCTGATCTGCAGAAATTTATAGATCATATTGAAAAAAAGGAACGAACTGATTTCTTCACATTTTTTGATGATCTCAGAGTAAAAATAGCAAAAGAGCAGATTATGTCAGTAGCTGTGGGAGCAAACCCGCCCTCAACTCAGGAAGCCAGAAAATGGTACAATGCAAATAAATCAAAATTAGGATATGAAGTTCATGTAAAGCATATACTGATAATACCTGATGGCCGTTCACTCTCTGAAGAAAAGAAAGCTAACAAGAAGATTGAGGGGATCCGGAAAAGAATAATGGCAGGTGAATCATTTGAAGCTTTAGCAGCACAATATTCGCAGGATCCCGGATCAGCTTCAAACGGCGGAGACCTCGGATGGCAGATACTTGCTCAGCTGGACCCCTATTTTGCCGGTAATGTTTTCCGTATGTCTAAAAGAGGGCAGATTTCACAGGTCTTTAAATCCGGATTCGGATATCACATCGCTAAATATATAGATAGAAGAGCTGTAACTTTTGACCGGGTGGAAAAAATGATTACATATAAACTCTATACCGAAAATATGGAATCCCAGTTTAAAAAATGGGTGGAACAGAGAAAAAAAGAGTCCGCCATCAAGATATACATGGAAGATTATGTAAAGGTTAAATAATGGATGAAAACAGAGTAGATATTATAATTCACATTGATGAAAACTTATCAGATTCTTCTCTCGATTTCAGAGGTGATTTTACACCTCATCTTATAGCCTCAAAAGTTAAATCCGCAAATCCTGAATCAGAAGTCTACTACTCTATACCCTCTGCTTATGACGGGCTTCTCAAGTCTGAAAAGAATTTAATAATCCGCGAATCTGCTGATGACGTCAATTACTGGAAAGGGATTTTCGCGAAAACGTCATCCCCCCATATAGCTGTAATAAAAGGTGATTCCCCGTTCTTTGACACTGATGTACTTAACGAGATGTCTGAACTTCATACAAAATACCTTGCTGAGTTTACATATTCTGAAAATCTTCCGGAGGGATTCACATGTGAAATAATTTCAGGTGAACTGATGAACCAGCTCCCTGAAATAAAAGAGAAAAGCCTCCCCCTTAATAAAGTAATCAAATCCAACATTAACCAGTTTGACGTTGAACTCTACTACCGTGAGCCTGATATCAGGGACAAGAGGATCTCTTTCCGTCTCTCAAACCTGAGAGATAAAAAGATCATGGAAAATTTCGTTGAAGCAAAAGGTGAAATCCCGCATTACAGTGAAATCCGGGACATGATAAAAAACAATCCGGAATTAGTTTTTACAGCTCCTTCATATCTTGAAATTGAGATCACAGGGGAATGTTCACTGGACTGCATCTTCTGCTACAGGAATACACTAAGCCATACTCACAGCAGAATGAGCATCGAAACAATGAAAAAACTTATTGGAGAGATGAAAGAATTTTCTCTCCCATATACAGTATGTTTCGGCGGCTCCGGGGAACCCATAGACCACCCTGATTTCTATGCGCTTATGGATTTAGTATGTTCAGAGCCTCTTGCAGAACAGCTTATTGTTGAAACAAACGGTATTAAGGCTGATGCGAATTTTAAATCATATCTAACTACTTCCGGACATGAAAAAGTAAAAGTAATTATTAATAACAACGGGATGGATAAAGCGTCTTATCAGAGATTACATGGCTCTGATTTCTTTGATAAAGTATTCAGCAATATAATATCTCTCAATGAGCTGAACAGCAGCGGAGAGAGAGTTTATATACAGATAATGAAGATCAATGAAACAGATGAATTCAGCGCCGGGGATGAGCAGAGATCATACCTTGATAAATTCTATGATTTCTGGGAAGGGTATAAAGTCCCGATTATTCTCCAGAAACAGAATACCTGCTCAGGGAGAATAAAGGACAGGAGATACTCTGATCTCTCTCCGCTTAAAAGAATCCCATGCTGGCATCTTCAGCGCGACCTCTATGTTCTGTCAGACGGAACTGTTGCCTACTGCAAACAGGACATAGACGGGGAGAAAGGATACGGAAATATCAACAGCACTCCTCTTAAAGAAATTCTGAAGAGTCAGAAAGAGTCTTTTGTTAAAAATTATTCTGATGTTTTTCCGGCAAAACCTGACTGCAAAAACTGTGATGAATGGTATACATTTAATTTTTAGATATTTTTAATATATGAAAGCAGCAGCTGTAATACAGGCAAGACTCAACTCCACCAGGCTCCCGTCAAAGGCGCTCCTCCCTATCTGCGGCATTCCAATGATTTCACTTGTTATAGAAAGGGCAAAAGCGATTAAAGGCGCATCAACTGTTATCCTTGCAACAGGTCGCGGGCAGGAGAATGATCCGCTTGCAGATATTGCGGCAAAATGCGGAATTAAACTATTTCGCGGCTCTGAATCCGATGTACTCGAAAGATACTACATGGCAACTGCAGAAATCGACTGCGACTATGTTATCAGAGTTACAGGTGACAACCCCCTGACAGACCATATCTCCGCTGCTTCCGCTCTTGAACATGCCTGTAAAACCGGAGCGGACCACTGCACAACTACAGGCATACCTCTCGGTACAGGGGTTGAAGTAATTAAAAAAACCGCTCTTGAAAAAGCTTATAATGAAGGTAAAGAACCCCATCACAGGGAGCATGTGACTCCATATATCAAAGAGCATCCTGAACTTTTCAGAACAGAAAAATTTATCTCACCCTTGAAAAACCCTTTTAATGACCTTAGACTTACAGTAGACACTTCAGAAGATTTTGAACTTATAAACCGGATTTACACTGAACTTTATAAAGGTATACCTATAAGGCTTGAAGAGGTGATAAACCTCATCATGCAGCACCCTGAACTCCGTTTTATTAACTCCGGGGTTGAACAGAGGCCAATGACACATCACAGCAATGAATAAAAAGAAGATTGTAATATTAACCGGCACAGGGGGAGATCTTGGAACAGGTCATCTCCAGAGGATGATGAACCTTGCCTCGTACATGAATGAAAAACATGATTTTGAAATATCTCTCCTTATTAAATCCGGAGATTACCCCCTGCCCCCTGAATTATCAATGATGAAAATATCTTCACTCCCCGGTTCATGTGATCTTATAATCAGGGATATGAGAAATTCATCAAAACAGGAGATGCTTGCACTTTCCGGAACAGCACCTGTACTTGCAGTTGACGATGCCGGCGAAGGTAAAAACAGTGCGGGGAATTCAATCGACCTTCTCCCGCTCCCATTATCTTCTTCAGCACAGATACAGGCAGACTACTGCCGGTTCCTTTATGGCTATACATTTAAACAAGGGATAAAAGAATTACGTGATGAAAATATTCAGAAGCGTGATATAGATGTAACAATTTACGCAGGGTTCTCCCCTCCGGAATCTCTTCTTGCACAGATCAGCAAATCCATCCCGGAAAATACCAGGGTCGTAATATTATCTGCCGGTAAACCGGTTGTCCTTACAGGAGATCCCCTCCCTGATAAAATTTCCTATTCCGCCATTCTTGCCCGTACAAAAATAGTTATGACCCATTTCGGAATCACTATGTTTGAAGCTCATATATGCGGGTGCGAAATTGCAGCGCTCAATCCCACTAATTACCATAGCGAACTCACTGGCACAGTCCGTAGAGATATGAAAATAATACATTCCGCGGAATACGCAAATTTTGACCCAGTCATAATGAGTGATGACCTTATGCTTAATCTGAAAAAAAGCAACTTCCCGGTTTTATCCCCGGAGGATATTCTGGATAAAATCAATAACGGCCTTGAAAACTTCACCCGGTATATATATAAAATTTTAATGTGAGGTAGTATTATGGAACTGCATGAAGCGATTATGACAAGAAGGTCTGTGAGAAAATTCACTGATCACTATGTAACAGATGAAGAGATTTCGAAACTTCTTGAAGCGGCTCAATGGGCCCCTTCATGGAAAAACAGTCAATGCTGGGAGTTCATTGTAATCAGGGACAGAGAATTAATGAAAAAAGTTGCCGATACTTATTCAGCGACTAACCCTTCGAGAAAATGCTCTGAAACCGCATCAGTATTAATAGCTGTATGCGGAAAGAGTGATCTCCCCGGATACATGAAAGGGGAACAGGAAACAAAATTTGACTCGTGGTTCATGTTCGATCTCGGCATAACAGTCCAGAATATAGCTCTCCGGGCACATGACCTGGGGCTTGGAACTGTTGTTGTGGGATTAATGGATCATAATAAATGCGCGGATCTTCTTAATGTAAAATCACCATACGAAGTTGTAGCTATTCTTCCCATAGGCCAGCCTGTGGAATTTAAAAAAGAGGGGCCTAAACGGAGGGAGATAGCTGAATTCACCCATAAGGATACATTCGGGAATAAATAAAGAATGGAACTCAGTGATCTCAGAGCTAAATCAAAGGACAAAATTAAAAGCCACTGGAGGCTCCGGCTTCATGAAATTATTTTTGAAGCTGATACAGCCGCTGGCAAAGCCTTTGATATTATTCTTCTGATCCTGATACTTTCAAGCGTCACAGCAGTGATGCTTGAAAGCGTCGCATCAATTGAAGCTGAATACGGGCTTTTACTGCGCGGCCTTGAATGGCTTTTCACAATACTATTCACTATAGAATATCTGGCCCGTATAATTACCATAGGTAAACCTGTAAAATATATCTTCAGTTTCCTCGGAATAATTGATCTCCTGGCAATTATACCTACATATATCAGTTTTTTTGTTACAGGCACACAGTTTCTTCTTGTTTTCAGAACATTCAGGCTTCTTCGAGTTTTCAGAATTTTTAAACTCGCAAGGTATCTCACTGCAGCGGATTCACTTCTTCTGGCGCTTAAAGCAAGCCGTTTCAAAATTACTGTTTTTCTCGGAACAGTGATCTCCATTGTTATAATATCAGGTACAATTATGTATCTTGTGGAGGGTCCGGAAAACGGTTTCACCAGTATACCTCAGAGTATCTACTGGTCAATAGTTACACTTACAACTGTTGGCTACGGTGATATTGCTCCAAAAACAATTTTAGGACAGATGCTTGCCTCTCTGATTATGATTATGGGTTACGGAATTATTGCGGTTCCCACAGGAATTGTAACAGTCGAAATGGCAAATCTGAAAAAAGATGAAAAGAGTATTACTACACAATCATGCCCGCAGTGTTCAAAGCAGGGGCATGATCATGATGCTCTTTTCTGTAAATACTGCGGAGAAAAACTTTAAAGAAGTTAAACTTTTTCAGAACCTGTCAGCAACTGTATAGTGTTTCACAACCGGTTCAGAAGATATCCCATATTTATAGTCCTGGGGATAGAGCACTGCCTTATCTATATTCTCCCCTGCAAAACTCCTTACTGAATCCATAGATTCCCAAAAGGTAATTACAGTAACCTCTATAGAACTCCCTGCATCTTTTTTAAATATTTCCGCGCCCTTGAATCCGGGAGTATCCTTCGCGTCTTTAATCCCTGTTATACTGAGGTACGGAATAAACTCATCAATATTATCTGCCGGGCAGATACATCTCCATTCCCTTGCTATCATATCTCTAAACCTCTCAATCAGTTTTTACAGAGCAGCCCCGTGAAAATTTTGCCTGAAAACAGAACAGGGAGCATCTGCTCCCTGTTATAACCTGTTTTATATCTGTTTACAACTATTTTTTTATTTAATCATCTCTCCGGCTGATTTAACTGCTTCAAGAATTGCCTTCTGCACATTGGCCGCATCCTTACCACCGGCCTGGGCCATATCCTTTCGCCCCCCTCCGCCGCCTCCAACAATTCCAACAGTGTCCTTGATAAGTTTCCCGCAGTCTATACCCTTATCAACAGCGGGCTTTGTTGCAGCATAGAGGAGCATTGCTTTTCCACCGGCAGATGAACCGAGGCATACAACAGAGTTCTGTACCCTCTCCCTTAGAGAATCTGAAAGGCTCCTTAAACCATCCACATCAAGGTCTGCTGAAACCATTGAAATGATTTTAACACCGTTAACCTCTTTTGCCCCGCTTATAAGTGAATCAACATCAGAAACAGCGGCAGCTTTTTTCAGCTTATCAAGCTCCTTCTCAGCAGCCTTGCCGCGGGCCATTATCTCATCCACTTTTTTAACAAGCCCTGTCTCAGGGATATTAACGGATTCTGTAAGAGTGGAGAGTATCTCATTCTGTTCATTAAACCTGTCGAGTAGACCTTTCAATGTAACAGCCTCGATCCTTCTGATTCCCGCGCCGGGAGAGCTCTCCTTCAGAATCTTGAAGAGGCCGATTTTACCTGTGTTGCTCACGTGTGTACCGCCGCAGAGCTCCATGCTGAAACCTGCAACAGTGAGAACACGTACAGTCTCCTCATACTTCTCATCAAACACAGCCATAGCTCCCATTTTAACAGCATCACTGATGTTCATAATATCTGTTGTAACATCAATGTTCTCCCAGATCTTTTCATTAACGAGGTTTTCAATCTGAGAAATATCATCACTGCTGAGAGCATTGAAATGAGAGAAGTCGAAACGGAGTTTTTCCGGGTCAACAATTGAGCCCGCCTGCTTCACGTGGCTACCAAGAACCTGGCGCAGAGCTGCCTGCAGCAGGTGTGTTGCCGTGTGGTTAGCGCGGATCAGGTTCCTGTTCACCCGGTTAATCTTTGCTTCTACTTTATCTCCCTCTTTGAATGAACCTTTAACAACGGTCCCTATATGTATATGTGTTTTATTGTGTTTCTTTGTATCCTCAACACTGAAAACAGCATCGCCGCATATAATCTCGCCGATATCGCCGACCTGCCCCCCTGACTCGCCGTAAAAAGGTGTGCGGTTAAGAACAACAATCCCCCTGTCACCTTCTGAAATCGTGCCGCTCTTTACTGTCTCTTTATACAGGAGGAGAACATTCGCCTCAGAGGATTCATGATCATAACCTAAGAACTCAGTGTTCCCCGCTGTTGCAATAATCTCATCGAAGACAGATTCGAAGCCGAGATCGGAGCCTTTCCAGCTCTGCTTGCCGCGTTCACGCTGCTTCTCCATCTCAGCAGAGAAAGCATCTGTGTCAACCTTCAGTCCCTGCTCAATAGCCATCTCAGTTGTCATCTCAAGGGGGAACCCGAAAGTATCGTAAAGCACAAAGGCATCCGCCCCTGTGATGAGCCCGGAGCCGCTCTTCTTCGCTGACTTCATCAGCTCCTCGAGCCTGTCCATACCGTTCTCTATTGTTTCGAGGAAACGCTTCTCCTCTGACTCAATTACGTTCTTAACGTTTGCAACAGTTTCTGTAATCTCCGGGTAGAAATCACCCATTGTGGCAACTATTGGATCAACAACCTTGTAAACAAAGGGTTCCTTTAAACCGAGGAGCCTGCTGAAACGGAGAGCTCTTCTGAGTATACGGCGGAGAACATAACCGCGCCCGTCATTTGAAGGGTATATACCGTCAGACATTGCGAATGTCAAAGTACGTCCATGCTCAACAATAACTTTTATGGGGAGCATGTTGGAGCCCTCATACTTCTTCCCTGATTCGCGGCTTACGAATTCAATGAGGGCTTTAAGCTCGTCAGTTTCAAAAACAGAGTCAACACCCTGAACAAGAGTTGCAAGCCTTTCAAGGCCCATACCTGTATCTATACCTGTACGTGGAAGGGGCTCAAACTCCCCTTTCTCATTCTGGTTGAACTGGTTGAAAACCAGGTTCCAGTACTCCATGTACCTGTCGCAGTCGCATCCGGGTTTACAGTCAGGGCTGCCGCAGCCGAACTGTTCACCCCTGTCATAATAAAGCTCGGAGCATGGACCACATGCGCCCGTATCGCCAGCAGGGCCCCAGAAGTTGTCAGCCTTGCCGAGTCTTACGATCTTCTCAGCAGGTATGCCTATCCTTTTATTCCATAATTCAAATGCTTCGTCATCATTTTCGTAGATACTTGCCCAGAGCTTTTCTTTCTGAAAGCCTATAACATTAGTGGAGTATTCCCATGCGAAGTCAATTGCCTCCTCTTTGAAGTAATCTCCGAAGGAGAAGTTACCAAGCATCTCGAATAGCGTAAGGTGCCTCTTTGTACGGCCAACCTGCTCAAGGTCGCTTGTGCGGAGGCACTTCTGAATTGATGCAGCCCTTGTGTATTCAAGGTCAACAGTACCTGCAAACATCGGTTTAAACTGAACCATACCTGCAGTGGTAAACAGAAGTGTCGGGTCATCCTTAGGCACGAGGGAACTTGACGGGACAATCTTGTGCCCTTTACTTTTAAAATAATCTATGTATGAAGTACGTAAATCTCTTACCTTATGCATGAAAAATACCTTTTACCTGGGATTTTACTCTTTTCTGAAATATCTCCGGACAGTTTCCTCACAAATCCCGTTATTTCTGAAAATCAGCTTAAAAAACAATTAATGTATTTTTTCCGGAAAGTTGCGTTTTTTTTCAAGAATTAATTTAAAGGGGGTGATTTTAAGATAATTTTATATTAAGAGAAAAAAAACATCCGGAGCAGCAGCATGAAAAAATTTCTATTTCTCCTGTTTATATCTATTTCTTTACTTCTTAATGCTCAGGCACCCTCTCTTATCGGTACATGGGATATTTCCCTGAGCACCGGAGGAGGAGGCGCATTCGGAAAAATGACCTTTGATAACAACGGGCATTTTACGATGAAGCTTGGAGAAGCTCCTGATACACATATTTTAAAAGGAAAATATTCATATTCAGGTGTAGTTATTGATATAATGAAGGAATTTTAAATTAGAATAATGCATTAA
>DAISJZ010000027.1:16392-30689 GCA_036821145.1 Spirochaetota bacterium | reverse complement strand
GATCCTGAAAGGAAACATATAAAGATGCATGACTGGCATTTCGGGGCGCATTCCCGGAAACTGCATGAAAAAGGATTATGCAGTTATATTCCGGTTACCTATCACCAGGGGCCCAGGATTATCAGGAAAACTCATAATGTTGATGTTGCAGTAGTAGTGGCCACTCCTATGGATAAAAGCGGGTATTTCAATTTCGGTATATCCAATTCAGTGTGCGGCTCATATATGAGCAAGGCAAAGAAGGTCGTTATTGAGGTGAATGAAAATGTCCCATATTGTCTCGGTGGTAATTTTGAATCTGTACATATATCCAACGTGGATTATATAATTGAAGGTAAGAATAAACCTCTGCTTGAAGTACCTCCGATTCCTGAGCAGGAGGTAGAGGTTAAGATTGCAAAAATAATAATGAATGAAATCCATGACGGCTCCACTCTGCAGTTCGGTATCGGCGGGCTCCCGAACGTAATAGGGAAGATGATTGCTGAAAGTGATCTTAAGGATCTGGCTTTCCATTCAGAGATGATGACAGACTGTTGTGTTGACCTTTACAATGCCGGTAAGATCACAGGGAGGAAGAAGGCCATTGATCATTTCAAGATGTCCTACACCTTTGCAATGGGGACAAAGAAGCTTTATGATTTTATTGATCAGAATCCTACATGTGCGTCATACCCGGTTAATTATATAAATGATCCCCGGATTATCTGTGTTAACCCGAAAGTTGTGGCAATAAACAATGCCATCGAGGTGGATCTTCTGAGCCAGGTTTCCTCTGAGTCCACAGGTACAAGGCATATATCCGGTACAGGGGGGCAGCTTGATTTTATATTCGGTGCTTTCAATTCCAGCGGTGGTAAAGGTATTATTGCGCTCAGTTCAACCTATAAAGATAAAGAGGGGAACCTGAAGTCAAGGATTGTACCTACACTGGCTCCGGGAACAGTTGTAACAACTCCGAGATCTATAGTGCATTACGTTGCCACGGAATACGGGATAGCATTTATGAAGGGGATGTCTACATGGGAAAGAGCAGAGTCATTAATCAATATAGCCCATCCCGACTTCAGGGATGAGCTTGTAAAAGAAGCGCAAAAAATGAACTTATGGGTAAGAAGCAACAAAATAAAATAGAGAGCAGTTATTAAAAAAATAAATGTTTCTGCCCTGGTTATATAGCCCCGGTGATGCTTTCAAAAGCTTCACCGGGGCTTTAAAAAAACAGAAAAAGCTATGAATAGGGAAAAAGAATACTTTTCCAGAGGTGCATATGAGTCGTTTTATGAACGAATACAGAACAAAACTTACAACAGCAGAGAAAGCGGTAAAGGTTGTTGAGTCAGGAAACAATGTTTTTTACGGAGAGTTTGTGCTCTTCCCCTGGGCACTGGACAGCGCACTTGCTGACAGGATTGAGGAATTGAACGATGTGGAGATCAGGGGCACATGCTTTACAAGACTGCCGAAAGTTGTGGAAAAGGATCCTGAGGGTAAACATGCCATAGTGAACGATTATCACTTCGGCGGGATTTCACGGAAACTTCACGATAACAACAGGTGTAATTATATTCCTATTACCTATCACCAGGTCCCCAGGATAATAAGAAAATACCTGCGCCCGGATGTGGCGTTTATTACAGTCGCTCCCATGGATGAAAACGGTTATTTTAACTTCGGCCTTGCCAATTCAATTACAGGGGCACATCTCAGCAAAGCAAGGAAAGTTGTGGTTGAGGTTAATAAAAATGTACCTTACTGCCTTGGAGGGAATTTTGAATCAATACATATATCCAGTGTTGACTATATAATTGAAGGGGATAATCATCCGCTTGCAGAGGTTCCCCCTTCACCGCCGAGGGAGATAGACAGAAAAATTGCTGATTACATCATGAAAGAGATTGAAGATGGAGCAACACTCCAGCTGGGGATCGGCGCTCTTCCTAATCTGATGGGACAGTTAATTGCAGAGAGTGATCTGAAAAATATCGGTATGCATACAGAGATGCTGGTTGACTCATGTGTTGATCTTTATGAATCGGGAAAAATTACAGGTGCAAAGAAAAATATAGATCACTTCAAAATGACATATACTTTTGCCATGGGAACAAAGAAGCTGTATGATTTTCTGCATCTTAATCCCACTTGTGCTTCATATCCTGTGAACTATGTCAACGATCCAAGAATGATTGCTTTAAATCCCAGGGTTACAGCGATTAATAACGCAGTAGAGGTTGACCTTTTCAGCCAGATATGTTCTGAATCAGCAGGCTGGAGACATGTCTCCGGTACAGGGGGGCAGCTGGATTTTATTTTCGGCGCCTTCAACTCAAGCGGCGGCAAGGGTATCATATCCATGACTTCAACTTATACAGAAAAAGACGGCAGTGTGAGATCGAGGATTGTGCCCACGCTTAAGACCGGTGCAATTGTTACAGTGCCCAGATCCATCTCTCATTATATTGTTACAGAGTATGGTGTTGCAATGATGAAGGGGAAATCAACATGGCAGCGCGCTGAGGCTCTCATCAATATTGCTCATCCTGATTTCAGGGATGAACTCATCGCAGAAGCACAGAAGATGAAGATCTGGACAAGGAGCAATAAAGAGGATTAATAATTTTTACAGCAATGGGCTGCAGCCCATTGCTGTAAATGCTATGATTTTCTCCGTTCCGGGATTGACTGAGGTTCTCCCCCTGATTTAAAAAAATCTTTTGTAAGATACAATCCGCAGTAACAGTGACCGTACTCCTCCTGATCGGGGCTGCAGTAATCACATGGGCATATTATATCACTGTCTTTCTCTTTAACTCCTGAAGCATCTCTGCAGGGGCATGCAAAATAACCGTAGCGGTTATAGTTTTTCATAAGGCCGCTGATTATTATTTCCAGATGTTCTTCATCCCTGTTGAGCTCCCACCCCTGTTTTTTCGCCACCATATCTACAAAGAGACGGGTGTTCTCAGAATTTTTTTCAGCCATATATTATTCCCCTGTAAAGAGAGTTTTATACTCATCCTCTTTGAATCCGACAACAACCTGATCTTCGTTTATTACCATAAATGGAAAACCTACATCCCTTTTATATCTATCTCGCAGTTTGTCTTTGAGTGTCTGTTTCTCCTCGGGCTCCATATCGTCTACGTATATATACATAAATGTGATTGAGTTTTCCCTCAGGTATTTGAGCGCTTTTTTACAGAAAGCACAAGTAGAAAGCGCATAAACCTTAATTTCTCCGAGGTTTTTGTTTCCCGATTCCTCTATAAATTTAATATTATCCATGAAGTTACCTTTTAATTATTATAATATATACTAAAATACAATGTTTTCAATTTTTATGCAACAAAAAGATGTAATAACTCGGCAGGGATGTTAATTTTTGTAACTTTGTATATTTTTCCTCACATAAATACTATAGACTAAACTTTTTCATTGTACTCTCCTGTTTCCTGAGGCAAAAGCTTCAGGAATTTTTTTTGTAAAATTGGCATTTTTTTTATTAATATTCAACATAGAGCTTGACATTTTAGTATATTATTTAATATTTAATTAAATTCTAAAGTTCAATAGGAGATATGTTATGATAAATACAGATATTTATGATGTTCTTGTAATAGGGATGGGGCCTGCGGGGATGGCAGTTTCTGCAATGAGCAGCGCAATGGGACTTAAAGTCGCAGCAGTGGAACACAATAAAGTCGGCGGGGAGTGTCTTAATGTCGGGTGTATCCCCAGCAAGGCGCTTTTAAAAGCCGGTGAGGCCCGAAGTATTGCGGAAAACCTCATGAAGTACGGTATAAAACCGGGGGGGAAATCTGTTGTTCAGAGTTCTCTGAAAAAAGTGAGAGAGAAAATTGAATATATAAGCGGCCCGAAAACTTCAAAAATGTTCGATAAGGTGGAGCTTATCAAGGGGCAGGGTATGGCTGAGTTTGTGGATAAAGAGACTGTCCGAGTGGGAGAGAGGTTTATTAAGGCCAAGAAGATATTCATCGCCACAGGGACTGAGCCATTCATTCCCCCTATCCCGGGAATTGAAAGTGTGCCATATCTTACTAATGTGAATATGTTTAATGAAAACGAGATCCCTAAAAAGATGACAATCATAGGGGGTGGGGCAATCGGATCAGAGATGGCTCAGGCATTTTCGCGTCTCGGTGCGAAGGTGACAATTGTCCATAATGAGAAACACCTCATACCTGCCGGAGATGAAGAGGGTGCCGCAATTCTTCAGGAGAAGTTTGAGGAAGAGGGAATTGCTGTTTATAACAGTACCTCAATTCAGAAAATTGAAAAAAGGGGTAAAACTATAAAAGTTTACACAGACAGGGGAGTTATTGATTCTGATAAACTCCTTGTGGCAACCGGCAGGAAACCTGTGCTGGAACCTCTTAATCTGGATAAGGCCGGGATAAAGTATGATTCGAAGAGAATTTTTGTGGATAAATATCTCAGGACTAATGTTAAGAATATTTTTGCAGTGGGGGACATCAATGGCATAGCTCTCTATTCACATTCAGCAATGCACCAGGGTATGCTTGCTTTAATGAATGCCCTTAACCCTCTGCCTATTAAAATGAGATGGGACAAGTATATTGTTCCGTGGTCTGTATTCACCAAGCCTGAATTTGCTCATGCGGGGCTGACTGAAGAGGAAGCCAGGGCAAAGGGATTGAAGTTTGAAGTAATAAAGGAGAAGTATGAGGATTATGGCCGTACAATAGCTGATGGCGTGCCTGAAGGATTTGTTAAGGTAATTGCAACAAAAAGAGGGAAAGTCCTTGGCGCAACAATTGTCGGTGAATCCGCAAGTGAGCTTATTCATGAATGGATAATTGCCATCCAGCATGGCGTGGGACTCGCTAAGATTATGCTGACACAGCATTCATTCCCTACGATTTCGCTCCTTAATAAAAGGATTGCAGAGGTATGGATGATGGGCAAAATGGGTTCTACTCTTCTGCAGAAAGTTGTAAAGATGCTGATATAGAATTCAGATTAATTCCGGCAGGTAATACCCGTATTTATTGCGGGTATTTCTGTTTCAGAATATAACATTAGAAGTAACAGAAGGTGCAGGGTTATGAATCATATTGAAAGAATATTAGAAGAGTACCCGTTTGTTGTCCTGGATGGGGGGCTTGCCACTGAACTTGAAAAAGCGGGGCATGATCTCAGGGACAGGTTATGGTCTGCAAAAGTACTTGCTGAAAAACCTGATGCGATTATGGATATCCACCGCTCCTACCTTGAAGCCGGGGCGGACTGTATAATAACTTCATCATATCAGGCGACAGTTAAAGGTTTTATGTCAGCGGGCTATTCAAAAAAAGATGCCGGGCGGCTTATAAAATTATCTGTTAAGATTGCAAAAGATGCGGTTGAACAGGTTATGGAAAAATCTGTTGATAACCATCGTCCGGAACCATTTGTTGCCTCATCTGCCGGATGTTACGGCGCGTACCTTGCCGACGGTTCAGAGTACAGCGGTAATTATAAACTTTCTTTGAAAGAGTATAAAGATTTTCATCGCGAGCGGCTGGAACTTCTTGCGGAGGCAGGTTCAGATTTTATAGCATTTGAAACTTTCCCGAATATTGATGAGGGTTTAGCAGTTTCTGAATTGATGATGGAGTATCCTGATATCCATTACTGGATTGTTTTTACTGCTGCTGATGAGAATCATATAAGTCACGGTGAAGTGTTCTTTGATTGTGTAAAGGAGCTTAACGGGAAAAGTAACCTCGCGGGAATAGGAATTAACTGTTCCAGACCTGAATTTATAAGCCCGCTTCTTGGCGAAGTGAATTCATTTGTAAAGCAGCCCCTTGTTGTTTATCCGAATTCAGGTGAGCGTTTCGACATCGGGTGCACATGCTGGAAAGATGAAAGCAGCAAAGCGGATTTTTTACAGCTTACTGAGGAGTGGTACAGTCTTGGCGCCCGAATAATCGGCGGATGCTGCCGTACAGGCCCGGAGGATATCCGTAAGATAAGTTCATATAGAAAGAAATTGATGGTATAATATGAGCAAAGATAAACTCTTCATCTGTTGCCGATGAACTGTACCGGCATTTAAAGTTGTTCTTGACATTATACGGCTTAAGGGAATACTCTTTCAGTAATGAACAGCCGGATTCGAAAGTTCACAATCATGGAGCTCTTTATTGATAAAAAGGAACAAAAATCTCTCCATCCGGATTCACTCTATCTGATAATTGGCGGCATTTTATGAAATTTTTTCCATCAACAACTCTGTCCGAACAGATTGCAAATCATTTAGGTGATAAAATTACCAGGCTGGAATACCGTCCGGGGGAGAGGATTGTTGAAACTAAAGTGGCGGAAGAACTTGGCGTCAGCCAGAGTCCTGTGAGAGAAGCTCTCCGTATACTGGAAAAGAGAAAGCTGGTAAAACTTATTGCGCGACACGGCACATTTGTTTCCGAGATTACAGAAGATTTTATTGAATCTATGTTTGATATATTTCAGGAGCTTGTGGGCCTTGCTACAAGAAAGACTGTCAAAAACGCCACAGACAGTGATGTGGAAAATATACTGGCGCTGTTTAACGATATGGATAAATACTATCATGAGCGTGACGTGTTTAAATTTAATAATGCCTATTTTGAATGGGGGCTGTACTGCCTTAAATGTGCCTACGATCCAATTCTTGAAGAGATGATCCTTGATCTTGTTCCCAGTATAAGGCGGATAGAATATATGTCTCTCATGAAAAGAGACATTGACGGCTTGTCATCTGTTTATTCATATATTAAAAACGCCGCAGAGAGAATTAAAGCCAGGGATGCTGAGGGCGCGGAGATGAATAACCGTATGGGCACTGAAAGTGAAAAAAAGATGGCCCTGGAATTTTTTAAAAACGGCGCACTCAATTTTTAAAATATTCAGTCCGGAATGACCTGCTACAGTTCCTCTATGCTTTTGATAATCTGCCGTATAACACTCTCGTCAGTCTTCGGATTAAAGAATACCGCTTTCCATCCCGGCATTGATACGCCATTCGGATTGTAGCCCATAGAGGTAGTAAAACTGAGGCTTGCATCAAGTTCCGGATTGCATGAGTTTTTCCTTTTTTCAAAAAGACGGTGTATTTCATTGTAATACCGTGAATATTCTTTTTCACCCAGCTCCCCGCTTATAATTCTATCGTATATTTGTGATGCGTTTCTCCCTTTCGGCAGCACCCACCATACAACACTGGGCCCCATGCAGTGCTGGTTAAGAACGCGACAGTAGTCGAGTGAATTAAGTTTTTTGCGCAGCAGTGCTGTCATTTCCAGTGAATGAGCCACCAGAATCTGATACCCCTTCAGGCCGATACCGTTAAGACTTGCCATTACAGAATAAGGGCCTATGCCGGGCCTTGATGTTTCAAGAGTGAAGAGCGCCGGATCGTGCCTGTAGTCAGCTTCTGAAAAATAGGGCACCTGCTCCATGCTTCTGAAAAGATACTTAAGATCATCCCGGTTATATACGATGAAAGCGCTTGAGGGGTAATGTCCCCATCCCATTTTGTGAAAATCGAGGGTGATAGAGTCAGCATATCTGATTCCAAGTGAATACTTTCTAAGTCTTTCAATTACTGAAACAACTTCTGAGCTTAAACCGAATTCATTCTCTTCAAGATCGTATTCATTAAGAAAACAGAGCGACCACCCGGCTGCGGCATCAACATGAAGCTGTGGAACCGGTTTATTGAACTTCCGGCTTTTTTCATCTATAATCCGGCGTATTGAATAGATATCATCAATGCCGAATGCATCGGTGCTACCGAAAGTTGCTATAACGAATGCTATTGTTATATTCTGACTGTAGAGAGATTCAATTTTTTCTTCCAGCAGTTCAAGATTCATACTGCATGAATCATCAGTGGGGATTGAATGAAGGTTTTCTGTCCCGAGCCCTAACCATCCGGCGAGTGTTTCATTGGAATAGTGGGCCGCTTCTGACACTATGCCGGCAAGGTTTATACCTTTGAGCCCCTGTTTCATTGCGCCGGGATGAACCTTCTCAATCCCGATTTTTCCTCCATAAAGGTTGGATATTGTACCGCCCATGGTGAAGATCCCCCAGGGATTTTCTGTGTGGTAGAAAACGAGGTTGGCAAGAGCAGTTATAGCTTTCAGCTCCAGTTCATTTGATCTCTGGCTGTATGTGTCAACACATAGGTTCGGGTTTTTTAAAAGACACGCGATTGAGCCTATCAGTGATGCGTAATTTGCAGGTCCTTTAACGTTCTCCATGTGAAGTTTTGAATGCCAGCCGTCTGTTCCCCAGAAGAAAGGGAATATCGCATCCCTGGCATCTTTCAGATTCCCGGGGATGTAATGTATTTCAGGATTTGACTGGGCTGTATCATAGTTCCTGGACATTAATTCGGTAACGGATATCTGTTCCTCGGCTTTCAGTGTATTTATGAGTTCATTTATAATCTGAAGAATTTCAGGTTTTGAACAGTTGAAAAAATTATCGACGATTCCGGCAAGGAGTTCTTTTTTCATTATTATTGCCTCCGAATTTAGATGTCGTATAGCCTGTAGAGTAATAGCATTTCCGGTTGTGATGTTATAAATCTAAGATAAATATAATTACGGTCAATTAAAATTAATTTACATTGATTTAATAATTCAGTGCCTGAAAGCAGCTTTGTGTGTGATATTCATGAATAATAAAATAAAATCGATAATTGTCATTTTTGAAGATAAATTTTGCTGCTGTTAACTGATTTCATGAATAGTAGTGTGTTCTGTTTTTGAAACTGATTTTGAATTATTTTTAACACAGCTGTAATATTACTGATAGTTTTATGCTTGATGGATCTGTTTATAACACCTGTTATATTTTTCAGAAAAAGGCTGGAAATGTGAATTAAATAATTTTTGTTACAGCCTTGTTAATTATTGTTTAACCGCTTAACATTGATTTGACACGGCATTATATTACAATCATATGGTTAACCGAGTTTAAACAAATGAAATTTTTTTAATGAGGAGTTAAATATATGAGAACAAATCAAAGCCAGCCTTTACAGTCAAAAGCGGTTTCCTGTGTAAACGGGGAAAGAAAACCGGTCTCTACTTTTTTCGGAGAATATACTTTTAATAAAGCAGTTATGCAGGCAAAACTGCCGCGTACTGTCTATCTTAAGTTAATCTCATGTATAGAAGAGAACAGTAAGCTTGATCTTGAAACAGCAAATGTGGTTGCTCATGCTATGAAAGAATGGGCAATAGATAACGGGGCCACTCATTTCGCTCACTGGTTTCAGCCTCTGACAGGCGCTACAGCAGAGAAGCATGATGCCTTTATAGAATTTACATCGCCTTTTGAAGTAATGGAAAGATTTTCAGGTTCCCAGCTTGTGCAGGGTGAACCGGATGCTTCGAGTTTTCCAAGCGGGGGGATAAGGGCTACCTTCGAGGCAAGGGGGTACACCGCATGGGATATGTCAAGCCCGGCTTTTCTCAGAAAGAATGGTCTTGGTATAACTCTCTGTATACCGTCTGCTTTTATTTCATACACAGGTGAAGCCCTTGATAAAAAGACCCCTCTGCTCCGTTCAGTAAGAGCTGTTAATAATAGCGCCATGAGACTTCTGAAACTGATAGGCAATACAACATCAAAAAAAGTTCATGCCAATTGCGGACCTGAACAGGAATATTTCTGTATAGATAAGGACTATTATTTGCAGAGACAGGATCTTGTTTTAACAGGCAGAACCCTGCTTGGTTCGGCACCTGCGAAAGGACAGGAACTTGAGGATCAGTATTTCGGAAGTATAAAAGAAAGAATCCAGTCATTTATGCATGAATTCGATGAAGAACTTTTCAGACTCGGAATACCGGCAAAGACCCGTCATAACGAAGTTGCTCCCAGCCAGTTTGAGATTGCCCCAATTTTTGAAGAGGCCAACCTCGCGATTGACCACAACCAGCTTCTTATGGATACATTGAAGAGTGTTGCTGCAAGACACAACCTTGCTGCTCTTCTTCACGAAAAGCCTTTTGCCGGGATCAATGGTTCAGGTAAACACCTGAACTGGTCAATTGGAACCGATGACGGCATTAACCTCTTGAATCCGGGGAAAACTCCCACAGAGAATATTCAGTTTCTTATTTTTCTTGTTGCAGTTCTTAAAGCTGTACATAGACACAGTGATATATTAAGAGCAACAGTCGCGCATAGCGGTAATGATCACAGGCTTGGAGCGAATGAGGCTCCTCCCGCGATAATTTCCGTGTTCCTTGGTGATCAGCTTGCATCTATACTGGAGTCGATAGAAAAGGGAGAAAACCTTAAGGCCACTGACGCAGCAATAATAGATCTCGGTCTTTCATCGCTTCCTATTTTAAACAAGGATAATACTGACAGGAACAGAACTTCACCATTCGCTTTCACAGGAAATAAATTTGAATTCAGAGCTGTGGGTTCTTCTCAATCTATCTCTTTCCCGGCCACTGTGCTTAATCTTATAGTTGCTGAAAGCATTGATGATCTGACAGATAAAATTGAGGCAGCAGGAACATCTGATATAAGAAAAACTATTTTTGAAATAGTAAAAAGCGAGATAAAAACAATTAAGCCTGTAATATTCGGAGGAGACAATTATTCAGAGGAGTGGCATAAAGAAGCTGAGAAGAGAGGGCTTCCTAATTTTAAAACAGCCCCTGAAGCTCTGAAGGCTTACAATACTGATAAAGCTAAAAAGCTTTTCGAAAAATACAAAGTTCTATCTGAAGTTGAGCTTGCATCGAGATATCACGTACATCTTGAGAAATACGCGAAGAATATTGATATTGAAGCAAATTCATTCGCAAATGTAGTGACATCACAGGTTCTTCCGGCGGCATATATCTACCAGGGGAACATTGCTTCATCAATAAACCAGATTCTTGATCTTGTCCCTGAAGGTGTACTGAAACCGCAGAAAGACCTTCTGCTTAAGGTAAGCACTCTGATCAGTACAATTCAGACAGAGATTGATGTATTAAAATCTCTTACTGAATCTTCAAGGCAGATTGAAGATGAACAGGCAAAAGCGGATGCTTACTGTTATAAGGTGAAAACCAAAATGGATGAAATCAGAATAATGGTTGATGAACTTGAATCATTAACTGATGATGAACTCTGGCCTATGCCTAAATACTGGGAGATGCTTTTTCTAAGTTAAAAGGATACTGCACACAGCCGGTAATTTCTACCGGCTGTGTCTTTCATATTTTTTATTTACCCTGTCTGTCATCTGCACTGTCGAGAAATTACCCTGTTTCACTGCCTTATCAAAAAGTTTGTAGCCTTCCTTCGTGCATCTGGGGCATCCGTTTACAGGTATATCAATGCCGACACATGGAGGATTAACTGAAGAGGAGGATTCTATATACAGAACTCCACGGCAGTTTTTGCAGGTCATAATGTACTCTCTCTGGTTTTCCTGTATTCCATCAGTGTCGTAATAAATATTTTTATGGCGCAGGGTGAATTCACCTTCAGGAGCTCTTTCCATGTCAGGTTTAGGATGGAAATAGTTATCCAGTACAGGTGTTTTAAGCTGTTTTATATAGTCTGTAATTTCCTCTTCCTGCGGTGAATAGTTTGTGTCATAATCCGGTTCTTTAATATGGGAGTAGTCCAGTCCTGCCATTGCAAGTACTATCCCCAGGTTGATATAGGGGAGCGCCCCCTGTATGGAATAACCTCCCTCAAGAACAGCGATTTGAGGTTTAAGCTTTTCGTTAAGCAGCGCATAACCATGCGCAGTAAAATTCATGTTGGTAATAGGATCTGTGTAATGGTTATCCTGCCCGGCAGAATTGATGATTATATCGGGTTTAAAATCCTCAAGTATAGGCAGAACCATTTCGTCGATGGTATAAATAAAACCCTCCTCCGAAGTATAAGGGGGAAGGGGAATATTAATTGTACGGCCGCGGGCATTGGGCCCGCCCATTTCACGCAGGTGCCCCGAACCGGGATAGAGGGTTCTGCCGTCCTGGTGCAGGGATATGAAGAGCACGTCCGGGTCATGCCAGAAAATATCCTGTGTGCCGTCTCCATGATGGCAGTCGGTATCTACAATGGCTATCCGTTTTGTCCTGTAATGCTCCCGTATATATTCAATCATTATAGCTTCATTGTTTATATTACAGAAGCCCCTGTTGCCGTGAACGCATTTCATCGAATGGTGTCCCGGAGGACGTACAAGTGCGAAAGCCCGATCAACCTCTCCATCCATGACAGCTCTTGCTGCCCGTAGTGCTCCTCCTGCGGAAATCAGGTGTGACTCGGTTGTAACACTGGAAACATCAGGGAAGCAGAAGTGAGACCTCATTATATCAGTTTCAGTTGCAATATCCGGTTTGAGTTCCCTGATCCCTGTAATGTCAAAAATTCCCTCCTCTCTCAACTGGTCCTGTGTGTAAAGAAGCCTTTCTTCCCTTTCAGGGTGAGTGGGTGAGATTGCCCAGTCGTAAGCAGGAAAAAAGACAAGGCCCAGTCTGTTTGCGGCTTTCATCATAAGTGTACTCCTTATTTATGCAGATGCATGACTACACCGGGTTTAACCTGGCACTTAACTCTTATGTCATTACCTGAAGCGTAATAATCATTAATCATCCTGAAACTTGAAGACTCAATTATGCTTATGTCGGAATCTGTTATTCTGTAACCCGCTTTTTCCAGGTACTCCCTGGCGTATTTTTTAGCGTCAGCCTCAGCTTCTTCAAGGGAATATTTTCGTGCTACCTTTTCTTCAATACCGATGTTCGGCATCAGCATTGTTCCTTTTCCTGTGTCAGCAAAAAGTTCAGTTTCAAAAGTTGTACGTGCTAAAGCAGCTCCTATTGCATTAGCAACATCATAATTCTCCGGGACAAGAATTTCAATTTCATCCGACATTACTGAAGAGAGTGCGTGTGCCGGGCCTCCAATAAGATACATTTTTTTAGGAACAATTTTGTGACCATGAACCATTTCATGGATTGTATATACAGGCTTCTGGTTTATCTCTTCGAGAATTCTATTTATCTCGTCCCGTATTTTATGTATGGAAAATTTAACTGCTTTTTCAGAAATGTCATCCGGTGAAAGTTTTGATTTTTCAGCAAGCGTTCTGATCCCTTCAGATGACCTGGCTGTATCCATATACTTAATGATTCCTCTGTAATTCAGGGCATCCACAAGTGCAGGTACATCGCCTCCGTCTGCCAGGCAGGGACCCTCTCTTTCCGGGCCAACGATAATCTCCCCGTTAATTATTTTAATTACAGAGTCCCCTCCGATACCTATAGATCTGTTCTGAAGTGAACGTACCAGTGTAGGTATGCCGTCTAACGATGTGCCCTCTTTGTCCAGAAGAGGTGAACCCGCTGCAAAGATTGCTATGTCTGTGGTGGTTCCTCCAATGTCAAGAATAACGGAGTCATCCTTTATGCTGCTGAGGGCTATGATACCCATAATGCTTGCCGCCGGTCCGGACAAGATCGACTCTACAGGTATTTTTCTTGAAACAGCAAGAGGCATTGTGCCTCCATCAGCTTTTAATATGTTTACCGGTGCATCTATTCCTATATTTTTAAGTCCACCGATAATGGCGTCTATAAAAGAGTTGTATATTCTCCATACAGCGGAGTTATAGTAGGCTGTCGCCGCTCTTCTGGGGAAACTAAGCTGGCTTGATAATTCATGCCCCATCGTAACATAATCAGCGGCATCCCCGATTGCTTCAGCTATTTCAGTTTCATGAGATTTGTTGCGCGTGGAAAATTTCGTCGCTGCAGCAAATACTTTAATCCCTTCGGCCCTGCATTCTCTCAATGCTTTGCTTATGTAATCCGTATCAAGTGAGGCAACCTCATTGCCCCTGTGATCAATAGATCCGTTTATAATGTAAGTATTTTTCCCGATGCAGAAATTTGACGGGTTGATACCCGGACCTGATGAAAGAAATAGTGCTGTTTTTTCAAGTCTGTTTTCAACAATGGCGTTAGTGGAGAGAGTTGTACTCAGATTAACGTTGGTTATTTTTTTTACATCGAATCCTGAAGTAACCTCTTTCAGGGAATTAATTACAGTATCAAGCAGATTTCTTTTATCTGTTTTTACTTTGAATTTTGATATTATACCTTTCTGTTCGTCGATAAGAACTGCGTCTGTATGTGTCCCTCCAACATCGATACCAAGCAGCATATTCATTCTCCGGAGATTTTTATTTGGTCGAAATCCGGTAGTGTTAAGAGTAAAACCGGCCGGCCTTTTTAATTTATAAATAATAA
>DAISJZ010000027.1:0-16292 GCA_036821145.1 Spirochaetota bacterium | reverse complement strand
GCGTTTTTATGAATAAAAGGTTTGAATTTAGGCTGCTTTGTTATTTTTTTCTTTTTTTTATCAACCGCAGTTTTTTTATCCGGCATAAAAATAATATCATTCATCACCATATTATGTATCTGCTGGGGATAGTTTTTAATTGTAACACGGTTATTTTTTTTCGCTCCATCAACTGCTGCAACTTCCGTTATTCGATCTGATTTATTTGAAGCAGTAGCGGTTTTTTCAGAATTCCGTGCGAAGTATGCTATAAGACCTTTTTGATTGGGTTTTGTCAGCATATACCTCGGTATCATGAAATCTTCAGAAATAGGGACATCTGAAATTTTCTGAATAAGGGACATTCCGTATTTATAACCTGCGTTTTTCAGTTCAGATATGGCAATATCACTGGAGACACCAAAAGGGTAAACCATGAGTTCAATTTTCTTCCCGAGTTTTTCTTCGAGCACCTTTTTGGAAAGATAGATTTCTTTTTTAAAATTTTTCGGTTCTTTCTGGTAGTATTTTGTCGAAAGATACATGTGATGATAGCCGTGAGAGGCTATATAGCATCCATCTGAAGCAAGTTTTTTAACCTCGTCCCAGTTCATGGCATAATGAACTTTTCCGATTATTGCCGGATATATTCCAAGTACAGGTTTTATCCCCATCGGTTTCATTATGGAGTAGTATGCCTGATAAACACTTTTATTCCCGTCATCAATTGTAATAAGAATATTTTTTGTTCCGTTAATGCGCTGGTTTATCATATCTTCAAATGTAACGAATTTAAATCCTGAGTTTTTCAGTCGATGAAGCTGATCCCGGAACTGATCATTTGAAAAAGAGTAGGGGTCTTTCCTTTCAAGAAAGGCATGGTAACATAGAACATATACACCATTTTTCTCCGCAAAAGAAGGTGTTGAGGAAAACAAAAGTATTATAAGGAGCAGGGCCGGTATAAGTTTAGTTTTTTTCACAATTATCTGGGGGATAATATCAGTTGAGATCATCAATGACCTCTTGTTTTATTATCCTTTTCCTCTCTTCAATAGTAGTTCTATATTGTACATCGATAAGAATTATATTTTTCTCAAGCATTTCAAGAAATTTATTTGTATCCGGGAGAAGATATTTTTCAATAAGGGTGGCCTCAGCCCACTCCTCATCCTCTTTGTAGTCATTCATATTCCATTTAAGAATGTCAGTCAGCCTGTATATCTTCTCATAAAATAAAATCACTTCTTCAGGTTTAAATTTAAGCAGAGTATCCCTGAGCTTTTTTTCTTTTGATGCGATTTCCGAAGCTGAGAAGCTGCCGGCCATATATATGTAGTCAAGCTCAAGTTCAGGATCAAATCCGTATTTGAAATCCACAGCAGCAGTGGTTTCGGCGAGGATAATCATTTCTGAAGGGGTATAATAATTACTCTCCTTCTTTGTGAGCCTGTACCATGTTGTACACTGGGTAAATAGAACAGCAGGAATGAGAAGTAACAGCAGACTTTTACGTGTAAGCATTTAAACACTCCGGTTATAAAAAATATTCAGGCTTCAGTATTGAGCCCTCTTTGATATCAGTTTTCAGTTTACGCCCTGTAAATTCATAAATAGCCGAAGCCGGAATTCCTGTTCCCGGCCGTAGGCAGAGCACGTCAGTTTCCGAAAGAATACCCCCCGCAATTAAATCTTTTGCTGCAAAAAGGCTCCTTTTTGCGCCGCGCGCTGTTTCCGCTTCTCTGCCGTAAAATTCAATCTTCCCGTCCCCTGCCATTAAAGAACCGCGTACAGCTGCTGAAACCATCTCCCTGAACTGCACAGGAGATAAAGAAACATCTTTGTCCGGACATTCATGGTTATAGTCAAGTTTGAAGTGCTTTTCCACAACAGCCGCTCCGAGAGCTGCGGCAATCATAACTGAAGCATAATCCCTGCTGTGATCAGATATTCCCACTGGTTTGCCGAAACGCTCTCTAAGGGAAACAATTCTGCTGAGATTAGCTTCAGAATCATCGAGAGGGTATAGTGAAACGCAGTGAAGCAGAACAATCTCTCCTGCACCGTTTGCTTCCAGTATACTTATAGCAGTGCTTATTTCATCCGCAGTGCTCATCCCGGTTGACAGAATAACAGGTTTCCCGGTGGATGCGATTTTTTTCAGCAGAGGGGGATTCGTTACCTCTGATGATGCAATTTTATAAAGCGGAATATCTATACTTTCAAGGAGGTCAACAGAAGGGGAATCGAATGGGGCAGAGAAAAAAACAACTCCGCACTCCTCTGATTTTTTTTTGAGCTGCAGCCATTGTTCCTTTGAAAAAAGAAAAGTCCTGAAAAACTCCCGGATGGAATAATTTTTAACAGGTTCCGCGTCGCCATTCATCAGTGAAGATGTAAAGGGGGAATTCATTAACTCAGGGATAAATGTCTGGAACTTCACTGCATGGGCTCCTGATTCAGCAGCTTTCCCGATCATTTTTTCCGCTGTATTGATGTCACCATTATGGTTGAGCCCGATCTCAGCTATGAAGACGGGTTTGATGTTGCCGAATATATTTCCAAGCATTATTTTTCCTGTTTAACGCGATTGAGTCGAATATATATCAATAAAAGGCTGTATGATGTCAATGCTGTCAAACATTTTACAGCGGATATTTTACCCGCTTCTTTAAATATTTGACATCGTAAGGAGTAGTTGTTTATTATTTACGGAGAATAATTTCCGGGGGAATATATGGAAGATAAAAAATATATCATTTCGATTGATCTGGGAACAACAGGGAACAGGGTTTTCTGTTTTGACGAGAAGGGGAAGGTCATATCAAGCGCCTACAGTGAGTTCCCCCAGTACTTTCCGAAATCGGGTTGGGTGGAGCATGATGCTCTTGAAATATGGGGCTCCGTGGTAAAACTGATCCCTGAGGCGATAAAAAAAGGGAACCTTAATCCCGCATCAGCGATATCAATAGGGATAACCAATCAGAGGGAGACATCACTTTTATGGGATGCTGACACAAGCCGCCCCGTACATAAAGCAATTGTCTGGCAGTGCCGGAGGACTTCTGATATATGTAATCAGCTTAAAGAACTGGGATATGAAAATAAATTCAGGGAGAAGACCGGTCTTGTGGTTGATGCGTATTTTTCAGGCACAAAAGTCAAGTGGCTCTTTGATAATGTGCTGGAAGCAAGGCCCATGGCAAAAAGCGGGAAGCTGCGATTCGGCACAATTGATACATGGATACTCTGGAAGCTTACAGGGGGTAAGGTTCACGCAACAGACTTTACAAATGCCTCCCGTACACTGATTTTTGATATAAGGGAGAAGAAGTGGTCTGAGGAGCTTTGCGAAATTCTCGGCATACCTGTGAATATACTCCCTGAAGTATACCCTTCTGCCTATGCGTATGGAAGCACCCTGGGCTGCCCGGGCCTCCCTGACGGGATACCCATTGGAGGGATTGCAGGCGATCAGCAGGCTGCAATGGTAGGGCAGAACTGCATCTCCCCGGGCAGGGCAAAAAACACTTATGGCACAGGGTGCTTTATGCTCCTCAACAACGGGGAGGATTTCACTATATCGACAAACGGGCTCCTTACGACCCTGACTCCTGACAATAACGGGAATCCGGTTTACGCTCTTGAGGGCTCAGTTTTTATCGGCGGGGCTGTGATGCAGTGGCTCCGGGATTACATGCATTTTTTTGACAGCGCAACAGAATCCGAGGGGATAGCATCTTCCCAGTTCAACAAGGAGGATGAGGTTGTATTTGTCCCTGCGTTTGTTGGGCTCGGCGCTCCCTACTGGAAGATGGATGCACGGGGAGCTATTTTCGGGCTGACCAGGGATACAACCCGGGAACAGATTGTGCGTGCAGCGCTTAAATCTATCGCTTTCCAGTCTCTTGATGTAATCCACGCCATGGAGCAGGATACAGGGAGAAGAATAATTGACCTCCGGGTGGACGGCGGTGCAACTGAAAACAAGTTCCTGATGCAGTTTCAGTCAGATATTCTGGGAGTTCCCGTGCTCCTCCCTGAAATAAGGGAATCCACGGCTCTGGGAGCTGCGTATCTGGCGGGTGTTTCAGCCGGTTTATACAACGGGATTGACGAAATTGCCTCGGAAAACAGAATTTCCAGAAGATTTGAACCGGTTATGAACAGCATCGAGAGATCTAAACAGGTGGAACTCTGGAAAAAAACAGTTGCAAGGCTATTATAAAATTGACCCATTTAACTTGATTTTGTACACATGATTGATATATTATTATTCAGAATATAACTTCACATCCAGTGAATGTATAAATATAGAGACCGGAGGACGAGATGGCAAAACCACTGCTGGGTGAAATGCTTGTTGAAAATGGAGTAATAACACAGGAGCAGCTTAACAAAGCTCTTGAAGTTCAGCATAGCGAAGGGGGGCTTATCGGCATTATCCTTGTTTCACAGGGGATTATTTCAGAACAGAAACTTGTTGAATATCTGGCAATGCAGGCTAAAATTGTAGCTAATTCAGAATGACAATAGTATTAGAGAGGATGCGGTAATCCGCCCGGATTCACAGCATCCTCTCCTGATATTTGTTTACCTGACTTCCACCAGCCAGTTGAATTTATCCTCCAGTTCTCCATACTGAATTCCTGTAAGATTCTGGTAGAGCTTTGTTATTACCGGTCCTGCTTTTTCTTCTGAGCCGAAAAGCATCTCTTTCCCCTGGTAATTGATTCCGCAGATAGGCGTAATAACTGCGGCTGTACCTACAGCCCCCACTTCATCAAATGAGGAAACCTCATCAATAGAGATTGGTCTCCGTTCAATCTTCATTCCGAGGTCTGCGGCGATAATTCTTAAACTGTCATTGGTTATACTTGGAAGAATACTTTTTGAACTTGGCGTGTAATAAGTATCCCCTTTGATTGCTATGAAGTTTGAAGTACCGAATTCATCTACATACTTTTTTTCCTTAGGATCTAGGAAGAGCGGAACAGGGTATCCGTGCTGTTTCGCGTGATCAGCACCGGGGAGGCCCGCCGCGTAGTTTCCTCCAACCTTGCAGTCGCCAACACCGTCAGGAGCAGCCCTGTCGAACTCTGTAATAACCATAGCTTTTACAGGCGTGAGGCCCCCTTTATAGTATGGTCCTACCGGAGTAACAAAAATCGCGAAGATATATTCAGGAGCGGGTCCCAGTCCCACTTTGGCTCCCACTCCTATTAAAAACGGCCTTATATAGAGACTTGCGCCTGTACCGTAGGGTGGTACATATTTTATATTGGCAGCTACGACTTTTTTAACTGCTTCAACAAACATCTCCTCCGGCATAGGGGGGAGGAAAATTCTTTCAGAGGTTTTCTGCAGTCTTTTCCAGTTTTCTGAAGGCCTGAATATTACAATTCTGCCGTCTCTGGTCTGAAAAGCTTTCATCCCCTCAAAGGCTTCCTGGCCGTAATGAAGGCAGGGTGCAGCCATATGCATTGTTATTGTTTCATCGGTAACCAGTTCGCCTGCTGACCATTTTCCGTCCCTGTGATAGAAACGGATATTACAATCTGTTTTAAAGTATCCGAATGGAAGATTGGCCCAGTCGATATTCATGTTATCCCTGTTCATCTGAATTCTCCTGAATAATTAGAAAATATATTGTTTTGCTGTAATCTGCAGTAGTATATTGAATGCGGGTATAATTACGGATAACCGGCATATAGATGGTATTTCTCCGGAAATCTTTTTTGTCAAGTAATAAGGGGTATACAAAGTTATGCGCAGGTTAAATATTTTAAAATTTCTTGACGAAACATCTTTCTATTAGTTGTATTTTTTGGTAATTAATGATTTTTTAAGTTAAACATTATATTATTGCAAATAACGAATGGATAAGCCCATTATCATTTCAATCGCATATGAGAAATCTTAAAATAATCCGTTAATTGCTATTCTGACAGCAAATTCGTTAAAATTATATATAAACAAGGAGAGACACCATGACACTTAAAAATACTGATATTAAAAGTCCGGAAGGGAAACTCGGCATTCTAATCCCGGGCCTTGGCGCTGTAAGTACGACTTTCATCGCAGGTGTTATGCTGGTAAGAAAGGGGGCGGCTCTTCCTGTGGGTTCTCTTACGCAGATGGGTAAAATAAGAGTAGGGAAGGGTGATAAAGCCGCTGAGGTTAATATAAAGGATTTTGTCCCCCTTGCAGATCTTAAAGATCTTGAATTTGCTGGTTGGGATATATTTGAGGAGAATGTTTATGATGCGGCAAAAAGGGCCCAGGTCCTCTCAAATACCCACCTCGATGCTGTAAAGGATGAACTTTCAAAAATTAAGCCATGGAAAGCAGTATTCAAAAATGAGTATGTTAAAAATCTCCACGGAACATGGGTCAAAGAAGCTCCTACACACTGGGAACTCGCAGAGATGGTTAAGGATGATATCCGGAAGTTTAAACAGGAGAAGAATCTTTCAAGAATGGTGATGGTATGGTGCGGAAGTACGGAGATATACCAGGAGATGATTCCCGGAGTACATGATACTCTTGAGAATTTTGAAAAAGCCCTGAAATCAAATCATCCGAAGATTGCCCCGAGCATGATCTATGCTTATGCGGCGATTGACCTCGGAATACCTTATGCAAATGGCGCCCCTAATCTCTGCAACGATATACCTGCATTGTGGGAACTTGCTGATAAGCGCAAAGTTCCAATGGGTGGAAAGGATTTCAAATCCGGCCAGACATTCATGAAAACACTCCTTGCACCGGGGCTTAAATCAAGAATGCTCGGGATGAAGGGGTGGTATTCAACTAATATTCTGGGCAACAGGGATGGAGAGGTGCTGGATGATCCTGAATCATTCAAGACAAAAGAGGTGAGCAAACTTTCAGTTCTTGACCAGATATGCCAGCCGGAACTCTATCCGGATCTTTATAAAGACTTTTACCATAAAGTTACTATAAATTATTATCCTCCAAGAGGGGATAATAAAGAGGGGTGGGATAATATCGATATTTTCGGATGGCTTGGATACCCGATGCAGATTAAGGTTAATTTCCTCTGCCGGGACTCGATTCTTGCCGCACCTATAGTTCTTGATCTTGTTATGTTTCTCGATCTTGCAAAAAGAGCATCTCTGTCCGGCAACCAGGAATGGTTATCCTTTTACTGGAAGAGCCCTATGCATGCCCCTAATGAACTTCCCGAGCATGACCTCTTTGTGCAGATAATGAGACTGAAGAATACACTCAGATGGTTCATGGATGAGCCGCCTGTAACTTACCTCGGTTCAGAGACATATAACTGAGAAATAATTGAATGGTGGAGGGCTGTCTTTACGGCAGCCCTTTTCAGCTTTCTCCCTGACTCCGATGGTCTTTTACCGGAGTCGCGGGGAGTTAATTAAAGAGCTCATTATCAGATAATAATCGTAATAGTCCCGGAATAATATGAAACCTGATGCAATAATTCCTTTAATGTTTTTTTTGATAACTCTCTTTTTCTCTTTAGCCGTTTACGGTGAAACAGAAAAAAATTTTTCCGGCAAAACGGAATCAGGTATATCGCAGGATAAGTTTATTCTGAATAACGGGAGAGTATACAAGTCGGAAAGATTCCTACAGGAACTCCCAATAGAAGGAAATATTCTTGGTATTTATAGCAATGATGATTTTCTTTGCTATATAAAAGAATCCGGAGATGGATGGCTTGCCGGGAGTATTAAAAATCCTGATGAGGTGATATCTGAGTATAATCTCGGGCCGGGGTTCCGGAAGCTTCATAAACTGATTTGCAGCGGCAGGATATTTTACCTGCTCGCTGATATTATTCAGAAAAGTGATCCATCCGATTCAGAAAGTTCCGGGAGTTTAACGGTTAAAGCTGAAAAAGTTCTTATCCGCTTTGATCCGGATATTAATGAAAAAAAGATTATCCGCGGAGTTGATGATTTCACATTGACCGATGGAGGATTGATTACTCTGACCGGTTCAGGGCTGGACTGCAACGGATACTTAATACCTTTTACGCTGGAGGGGGAGAGGTATATTGAAAGGATAATCGACGGCCGCTTCGTTTTTCTTTCAAACGGGAGTGAAATTGAGATAATTGATACAATTTCTCAAAGGAATATATACATCTACAGGGAGGGGAAAGCTTTTCCTTTTAATCCGGATTATAACATCATACTTGAGTTTAATGATAACATTGAATCGAAAGAAACAGTTTCTGATACTGAAAATATGGTATACTACCAGATTAATGTTAATGGTGCAGATACCGGGCGCACAGAAACCGCTCCATCAAACGTGGGAAGCAGTTCACTGATAAAAGCTGATGCCGGGAGATACTGTATAATTAAAGCTGAAAGGTGGGAACTTGACAGAATTAAAGGACGGTATGTCAGGGTAAATAACATAAACCAGCCGGAAGAGATTAAGCTGTATGTACCGGAGAACAGGATAATTAAAATAAGGTTTCTTTATGACGGGGAGAAATACATAATGAATCAATCGGTTTATGATAACTGAATGTGCCGTTTGATAGATGTTAATCAATGCTGCTGAAAATAAAAAAGCCCCTCAAATGTAAAGGGGCTTTTTTAATCGTATAGAATAAATATTATTTATTTACATTTATAACTTCACTTTTCTTTTCATCAAGCTGGACCATGATTTGCAGTTCTTTGAACTCCGGAGATTCCAGACCGTACTGAATTTCAACAGCTTTCAGGAGAGACTGGTTTTTCTTGTTTTTATAATATACAACATCTTCGTCAGAACTTTTTCCGCTCTTATCGAGAAGTGTTTCCATGAACGCATAACAGCTTGACATGTATTTATATGCCCATAGGTCTTTCCTGTTTTCATCTTTAAGAGTTATATACCTTTCCAGAATAGGAATACATGGCTTAAGGTTTCCAAGATCGTACTGTGTAGATACATAAATCCTGAATAATCTTGATTTAAATGTGAGATATTTTTCATTATGAATAAGATCATGTGAACGTATCTCGTCCATTGTATTGATAGCTTTTGTGAAATATGTTATAGATTTTGTTTTGGCTTCAGTTTTTATTCTGCTTATATACCTGTCCTGGGCATTTTTTCTGTCAACTTCCTGCCAATACCATTTTTCATTCAGATATTTCTTGTTTTTGTAGATTTCTTTAAGACGTGTAATCTCGGTTTCCATGTCATCAAGAGTATCGAGGCCTTTGGCGTATTCATCTATTGACCTTTTCAGGAGAAATTCTGAATACTCTTCGCTTAAAGTCTCAAGTTCCTTTAGTGATGCTATATAAGGTTTATAGTCGCTGATTCTCCATCCGTCTTTGACATCAGAGTTAGGATTAACCGGTTCTTTATTGGCATCAGCTTTTGTTTCAGTCTGCTGCTTGTTTGTGTCTGCCTGTTCGCTCTGCTGAGCTGAAGCTGTATTTAAAAAAGAATATGTCAGAAAAATACCGCAGATCAGTACAGCTGTTTTCCCTGCTATTGAATTAGATTTCATATATAACCTCTTATAAAAACTATATCTTGCGCTTTATTTTCATAATCGTCTTTATTGTATAAAAAATTTATAGTTTTTCTCTACCTGAACTGTATAATTTTAATTAAATTTCAATATAATTCAATATAATAAAAATCGGCAATTAGTCTTGACAATTATACAGTGATTTAAGCAGTTTTTATTTAAAACATTTAACTTTTAATAATAAAATCGGGATGAACAAAAAAGATAAAAACAGTTTCTGCCCTTATTGTGATTATTCAGGGATAATTCATAATACAGCATTTGAAATAACGGGAGATAATGCACTTTCTCCATGCCCGAAGTGTGTTTTGCCTAAATGTAAATGCGGAGGGGAGGAGCCCTATTATTATAGCGACGGGGACAATATAAGGGCATGTTTCTGCAGAGCTACCCGTCTCAAAATTGACAGGGTACTTGAAATTTATAACTCCTCAGGTATAGATAGTAAAAAATTCCGGTGGAAGACAATTAATGATTTCAAAGCTTCAAGCAAACATGCTTCTGAAGCAAAAAATGCAGCTTATGATATAATTCAGAAATTCCCGGATGTAAACAAGGGACTCTACCTGTGGGGAAACCCCGGCACAGGTAAAACGCTGCTTTCGTGCATAATATTGACAGAATTGATTACACATCATGCAGTAAATGGTAAATTTATTAAAATATCAAGGAATTTCTTTAATCTTCTCCGTTCCACATTTGTTGAAGGGTCAGAGCGATACGGACAGTCCGGAAAAATTGAAAAGGATCTTGCAACGGTTGATGTTCTTGTTATTGATGATTTCGGGGTACAGAGGGATTCACCCTGGGAGCAGGAGACTCTTTATAATCTAATAGATGCACGTTACGAAGCAGAGAAGTTTACAATAATAACATCAAATAATAATCCGGAGAAATCTCTCAAGGAGCTTTCCGAGGGTAGAATTCTTTCGAGAATACGCGAAATGTGCAGAATTGTTGAGCTTAGTGGTGAAGATTACAGAGAGAAGAAGTAATGGCTTTAGTTTATATAGGCCTCGGGAGTAATATCGGGGAGAGGAGAGATTATCTCGCGTCAGCTGTAAGGATGATCAGGGAAAGAATATCTCCTGAGACGCTGCATGAAAGCTCTGTTGTCGAAACAAAAGCTGTAGATTTTACAGAACAGCCCGACTTTTTAAATCAGGTTATACTTATTGAAACCGGTTTTTCTCCGGATCAGCTCCTTGAAATACTGAAGGATATTGAAATAGCTCTGGGTAGAGTTAAAAGATTTGAAAAGGGACCGCGGGAGATAGACCTTGATATTCTTCTTTATGATAATATTATAATGAATACCGGCATACTGATAATCCCGCATCCTGAAATACGTAACAGGGAATTTATAATGGATCATCTGATCGAACTGAATCCGGAACTCCGGGATCCTGTTACAGGGGAAAAATTTTCAGCACTGAAAATCAATAATTAAAGAAGACCGCGTGGATAATGAATATTAATGCATGATTGTTCTTTTTTTTTGAAAAAAATTCTTTTAAGTATAAATTATAAAGAGAATAATTCGAAATGTCAGTACATTAAAATTTCGTCACTTACCATAAATCAGCAGATTTCATTTTAAAGATACGGAGGAGAATATGAGTGTTAAAATTTCAGTAAATGGTTTCGGCAGAATCGGCCGCAATGTTGTCAGAGGGATATTTATGTACCCTGAAAAGTATGGCAATATAGAGGTTGTAAGCATCAATGACCTTACGGATGCCAGAACCCTGGCGCATCTCTTCAAGTATGATTCAATATTCGGTATATTCGAAGGGGATGTTTCTTACGATGATACTTCAATTACTGTTAATGGAAAGAAGATTAAGGTCCATTCCGAGAAGGATCCCGCTGCCCTTCCATGGAAAGCAGAGGGGATTGATGTTGTAATAGAATCAACGGGGAAATATACAGAGAGAGATAAAGCTGAAGCGCATCTGAAAGCAGGAGCGCAGAGGGTAATTATCTCAGCTCCTGCCAAAAAAGAGGATATAACAATTGTTATGGGAGTTAATGAGAACATGTTCGATAAATCTGCTCATAAGATTATATCAAACGCCTCCTGTACAACGAACTGTCTTGCTCCCCTTGCAAAAATAATACATAATAAATTCGGTATAGAGAAAGGTCTTATGACCACTATTCACTCATACACAAATGATCAGAAAGTTCTTGATGCACCGCATAAGGACCTCCGCAGGGCAAGGGCTGCTGCAATGTCAATGATTCCCACAACTACAGGTGCTGCAAAAGCTGTTGCTCTTGTCATTCCTGACCTGAAGGGGAAACTCGATGGAGGAGCAATCAGGGTTCCGACACCGGATGTCTCAATAGTTGACCTTACATGTACACTGAAGAGAGATGTCACAATTGAAGAGGTTAATAAAGCTGTGAAAGATGCGTCAGAAGGTGAACTAAAAGGGATACTGCAGTATTGCGAAGAACCTCTTGTGTCAATGGATTTTAAAGGGAACAGTTATTCCTCCATCTTCGATGCGGAGCTTACGAAAGTTTCAGGGGGCAATCTTCTGAAGGTGCTGAGCTGGTATGATAATGAATGGGGCTATTCATTAAGGTGTATCGATCTTGCTCTTTATATATCAAAATGAGAACCTGGAGGATTGATTGATGGACAGGAGACAGATCTTCGCCGGGAACTGGAAGATGTTTAAAACCGGCGATGAAGCGGAAAAACTGATAAAAAATTTAATAACCGGCCTGAATGTCAAGCCGGGGAGGGAATACGTTGTATTCCCCCCTGCAACTGTTTTATCCAGGGTTTCTGCTTTATGCTCAGGTACGCTGTTTAAAACAGGCGCGCAGAATATGTTTCATGAAAAGCAGGGCGCTTTTACCGGTGAAATATCTCCTCTTATGGTAAAAGATTGCGGAGCGGCATTTATACTTGTAGGCCACTCGGAAAGAAGGCATATATTTCATGAAACGGATGATGATGTTAATCTTAAGGTTAAATCCGCTCTTGAAAACGGTCTTGAACCTATGGTTTGCGTTGGAGAGCTTCTGGTGGAGCGTGAAAGCGGTGAAACAGAAAGAGTCCTTGAGACCCAGGTGAAAGGTGCTTTTTCAGGCCTGAAGTCTGAAGATATGAGCAGAATTTCCATAGCATATGAGCCGGTATGGGCAATAGGTACAGGAAAAGTTGCTACTCCTGAAATGGCGGAGGAGGCGCACCGGATGATACGCGGACTGGTAAAGACTCTTTTTGGAGTGGAAACGGCTGACGTTATTCCTATTCTTTATGGAGGCTCAGTGAAGCCGGATAATATTTCCGGTTTATATGCCATGGAGAATATTGATGGAGTTCTTGTAGGAGGGGCAAGCCTGGAGGAGAATTCTTTTCTGAATATTATTAATATTTAAATATTAATTTATTTATAAAAATTAATATTATAAAGGCCCCGCAGGAAAAGCGGGGCTTATTGTTTATAAAAATTCAAAAGTATTAAATACTGATTGATTTTTAAATAAAGGAGGAATTATTAGTAATTTCTTGACATGGAGTTGTGACAAACTTACTCTGTCAGACGTATGTTCTGAGAGTATTTTTTTATTTAATATATCACGAGGAAAAAATGGGTGTATTAACATCAATATTGAGTGTTTTATTTGTCATATTATGCGTCCTGCTTATTATTGTCATTCTGCTCCAGGCTGATAAAGGGGCCGGCATGGGTATTCTTGGCGGAGCAGGTCAGTCAACATTCGGTTCATCTACAGCTGATATTATTACAAAGATAACAGCTGCAATGGTTATAATCTTTATGGCCGGATCGCTTGGATTGGCTATTCTTGAATCAAAGAAGACCGGTTCTTTAAAAGATAAAATTTTAAACACCGAATCTTCAGAATCAGGAATGATAGAGAAAACTGACGTCCCTGCTGAAAGCGCAGATCAAAAAGACTCCGGCAGCAACAAATAATCTGTTACTTGAAGTTTTTCATAATTTATGAAATTATGCATTATTGGAGGCTGAAATGCCGCAAAAAGATTTTATATTTACATCAGAATCTGTTTCCGAGGGACATCCCGATAAGATTGCAGATCAGATTTCTGATGCCATTCTTGATGCTCATCTCTCCGGGGATCCTGATTCAAGAGTCGCTCTTGAAACTCTTGTAACAACTAACAGAATTGTACTTGCCGGTGAAGTGACATCCAGAGTGGAAGTGGATTATGAAAAGGCGGCAAGAGACGTTGTTAAGTGGATCGGTTATGATGATCCTGAAATAGGATTTGATTATAAAAATTGTGAAGTCCAGACATATGTCCATTCCCAGTCACCTGATATATCCCAGGGTGTAACAGAGGGTGAAGGCCTGTTTAAGGAACAGGGGGCCGGTGATCAGGGTATGATGTTCGGTTTTTCAGTGGCAGAAACCGATGAACTGATGCCAATGCCTATACTGATGGCTCATAAGCTTGTTAAAAAACTTGCGGATGTAAGAAAATCAGGTGATGTAGATTTTTTCAGGCCCGATTCCAAATCGCAGGTTACAGTTAAATATGAAAACGGAAAGCCAAAATATATAGATACAGTTGTTATTTCAACTCAGCATACTCCGGAAGTAAGCAGTGAAAAAATCAGGGAAGCGGTTATAGAACTTGTTATTAAAAAAGTCATTCCGGCTGATATGCTTACCGGAGAAACAAAGTTTTATATCAATCCGACAGGACGTTTTGTTGTCGGCGGCCCGCATGGAGACACCGGTTTAACAGGAAGAAAGATCATCGTTGATACCTATGGCGGAATGGGGAGACATGGCGGCGGCGCTTTTTCAGGTAAGGATTCATCCAAGGTGGACAGATCCGCGGCGTATATGGGAAGATATATAGCAAAAAATATCGTTGCTGCAGGCCTTGCGTATAAATGTGAAGTTCAGCTTGCCTATGCAATCGGTGTTGCAGATCCTGTTTCTGTAATGGTTGATACGTTCGGAACCGGGCATGTTGCTGAATCAGAGATAGTTAAAAGAGTAAGAGATATATTCGATATGAAACCGTCCGGAATAATAAAATCTCTCGATCTTAAGAGACCCCAATTCAGGGTAACTGCCGCGTACGGTCATTTCGGAAGAGAAAATGAGGGTTTCAGGTGGGAGCTTACAGATAAGTTTCAGGCTCTGAAATAAACCGCAGTTGCGGTACAATATGGTATTCAACACTTCAAAAACCGGCGGGGCATATAAAAAAGCTCCGCTGTTTTTTAAACAGGTTATATGAGAAAAATCAGTCTATTCCCGGCAATAATTCTATTATTATTCAGCACAGTTGTAGCTGCGCAGAATATCAATGTTTCAGACTCCCCGCCTGATAATAATTCTTCATCATCAATTAATTTTGACGGAAGGATGCTTGCCGGCCTGAATGGTGATTCCATGTATTCCATACTTATGACCCAGGGACTTGCTAATTTTGCATATCAGCTTAATTCCAGTATTAATTATACCAATGATTTTGATAAATATGATAATTCCAGTTTTATTAGTAATGATACCGGCTTTAACGGTGAAGTGACTCTTACCGATTACTGGAAGATGATACCTGAATTTGAAATTTCAAACAGTACTTATGGAATGTTTGAGAATGAGTTTTACGGAAGAGAGAATAAGGACCATATAAAATTCAGGATCAAAAATGAGTTTAAACCAGCTCCTGCAAGATGGGAGATCGATTTAAGTACAGCAAGGTATGATCATAAGCTTGAATCCAATGAAGCTCCAGTTGTTGCAGAGGAGGTGGATGACACTTTTTACACTTCACGTGGTGTGCTCGGCATGGAGTATGTGTGGTCTGCTTCTAACAAGGCAGGATTCAGGCTTGAGGGGATAAAAAACAATTATCCGGTTGAATATAAAGATGATAGTTTCGCATCAGGGGAGGTGTTCGGTAGTTTTAAAGTAACCGAATATACTATGCTCACACTTTCTCCTGTTGTGTCATGGCATAATGATGGAACAGATTACTATTATTTTAAAGGGAATATCTCATCTATTAATTTAAAGTACGTAGCTATTGAACTTCTTCATGAATATAAACTCGTTCCCTATGATCCGGCCAATGATATTTATTCTAAAAAATATATTTCAGTCCCCTACGAGGTGCCGTCAGCCACAGTTAATCATTCGGAATTGAAGAGCGACCTTCAATTTAATTTTGACAGCGGCGAAAAAAGTTCTGTCGGCATTGAAAATCTGAAATTCCGGTTTGAAGGGATATATGAGAGGAGTAATAATTTCTATAATTATACTTCTAACGGGGAGGATGTTCTAACAATAACTCCTATTGAAGCTTCTTTCCTGAATGTCCGGGGGGAGTTTTCTGCTTCTATATATATTGCAAAGCATCGATTTGATTTGGAAACTGCTTATGACTATTTCAAGTATATGCCCGGGCGCAGATTCAGAGATACAAATATCACATACAGGCCCGAAAATATTTATTCTGTTAATCTCGCATATGCAGGCCCGCTGTTTGAGATTAACTGGGAAAACTTTTTTAACGGATCTGTGTATGTTGATCCGGAATCAGATAAAAAACTTGAATCATTTATAATAGGCAATCTGGAATTACATGTTAAACTTTATAGAACATTTTACATATATTCAAGGATTAATAATATATATAATGAAGAATATTTTTTAAGAGATGGCTATCCTGAACCGGGTGTGCAGTATTTTGCCGGTTTAAGAATTATTATTTAAACCATTGATTATTTAATCCGGGATATTATTTAAA
>DAISJZ010000026.1:26588-31360 GCA_036821145.1 Spirochaetota bacterium | reverse complement strand
TTTTCCCAGTCAAAAAGCTGGTATTTCAAAGAAGAGCTTCCGCAATTTAAAGCTAGAATTTTCATTAGATCGCTCCTTTTGATGAATATTACCAAAATTATAAATATCAGGATACATGGTACCCTGAGATTGTCCGTTTAAATGATGTTTTTTCAGTTGAGACCGGCAAATTCTGTATCTGTATTACAAATTAACATTTTGTAAAAAAGAACTGAAAAATTAGCAAGAATAAAAAAGTATGCAGGAAGAAAAAATTATCAGTCAAGTTCATTATGTGCAGATTTTACAATCTCCTGAATATATGTTTTATCAATGTTTATGACCGGAAAGTCATTTTCATGGCCTCTTTTAAGATATACAAGAAATTCAATATTTCCTGCAGGTCCTTTTATCGGGGAGAATGTTATTCCGCATGGGGAGAAACCGGTTTTTATTATTCCCTCAATAACACGGGTTAATATTTCCACATGGTTATCTTCACTCCTGACAACGCCTTTTTTCTGCTGGGAGCTCTCTGCCTCAAATTGAGGCTTTAGAAGTATTACACCCTCTATCCCGCTAAAAAGAACTGCCACTGAGGGGAGAATTTTCAGCACTGATATAAACGACAGATCAGCTGTAAAAAAATCTATTTTTTCACTGAACATTGAAGAGTTTATATCCCTTGCGTGGGTTTTCTCCATTACCACAACCCTGCTGTCTGTGCGTAAAGAATAATCAAGCTGGTTATAGCCCACGTCAACGGCATATACCTTTGCTGCACCGTTCTTCAGCATACAGTCTGTAAACCCTCCTGTGGAGGCGCCAAGATCCAGCGTGATTTTCCCTTTCAGATTAATACTGAAATAATCCAGTGCTTTTTTAAGCTTGTCCCCTCCGCGGCTGACAAAGATTCCTCCCGGCCGTTCAACAGTCACATTCTCATCACCGGTGATCTTTTTCGACGGGTCACGGAATGTCTCGCCATTTACCTTTACCCAGCCGGCAATTATCTCACGCCGCCCCTTCTCCCTCGATTGGGAGAGGCCCTTTTCAGCAAGAAATGCATCGAGCCTGATTTTTTTCATTAAACACAATACTCCATGTAAAGTTACCTCTTACAGGTTAAGCCCATTGCCCTATGTCAAGAAGTTCAGACCTGTGAGAATTATTTTTATATTAAAAAATCAGTAATAATTTCTGAAGATACTTTTTAATATAAAGTAATGAATTATATACCATTTATCCCTGAAAAAAGTTAAGGAATAAATACTGATTAAAAATGGTTTTAAAAACCTGAAGTAATGATTATATTTAATTACATTCTTTATAAAAGAAACTTTATTTTTACCTGAAAGTGCTGATTTTTACGATTATAAGAACGAAACCAATACAAGAAAAAACCGGGAACTGATGATTAGAAAAAAATTATATATACTTATAGCTGCAATTCTTGCTTCTCTATGCGCTACATATATTGTAGCAATCAGCATATCAGGTAAATTTGACAAAAAAATAGCTGATAAGGCTATAACAGCTATTTATGATACAGTGGGAAACAGCGCAACACGCAGAATTGACTCAGTACTCAATATAGTCTCTGAAGAGATAAAAAACAAAAACAGAGCTGAGCAGATCCGGATAATAAAAAAACTATTCAGCCCGGGCAAGCTTTACAGGTTTGATGCATATACACAGATTATAGCAGATACAAATGGAATCCCCATCTATATTCATTCAACCGATTACCCTGAAATAAGTATGGATATGCAGAATAAACCGTACAGGGAATTCATAATACGATTCCAGAAACTGAAAAAAAACGGCGGCGGTTATGAATTCTACAGCAAAAATGAAGATCATACTCCGGACAGAATGATATATGTTTCCCTTATACCTGATACCGGATTCTGGCACTGTGTCGATACAGACCTTGAATCATACATAAGATCTGTTGAGAGCGTGTTTATCCCGCTTTATGATCTCAATACAATTCACCGCAGAACAATACATGTAATTACTCTCATTATGTTTATTTTTATCATTTTCATTTCAGTTCATATAGGGAAACAGATCTCGCAGCTTGAAAAAGAGAAAAACCAGCAGAGCAGAAGCCTGAAGAAGGCCAACACTCTCCTTGAAATTGAAGTAAACATCAGAAAGCAGATTGAGCAGGAACTGAAGGATGCCAACAAGGAACTGAAGCTTATTTCATCACGCGACGGACTGACAGGTATTGCCAACAGGAGATACTATGATGAATATCTTGCCACGGAATGGGAGAGAATGGCAAGGGAAAAGAAACCTCTGTCAATCCTCATGTGCGACATAGATTTCTTTAAAAAATATAATGACGCGTACGGCCACCTTGAGGGAGATCTCTGCCTGAAGAGTGTTGCTGAAACCATTGACAATTTATGCAAAAGGCCTGCTGACCTTGCAGCCCGTTACGGAGGTGAAGAGTTTGTAATAGTTCTTCCTGACACGGATATTACAGGAGCCGGGCTGGTTGCTGAATCGATCAGGAATGAAATAGAAAAACTGAACATAGAACATTACGATTCACCTGAGGGTCATGTCACACTGAGCATAGGAGTTTCCTCAATAATCCCGGCCCATGGCGGTGAAAACCGCGAACTTGTACAGAAAGCTGATGAAGCGCTATACAGGGCCAAGACAATGGGGAGAAACAGAGTGGAGATTCAATGAAAAAAATTATTTATATTCTCCTATTCCTCGGGCTTGCTGCTTTATCCAATTGCAGCAGGGATAGAGTTCACCTGACAGATGAAGAAAAAAAATGGCTGGATGAACATAAAAACAGTATTGTAATCTCATGCGATCCGGGTTGGCCGCCATTTGAATATACTGATAAAGGGAAACACACCGGCTTCAGTTCTGAATATATAAAACTCATAGAAAAAAAGACCGGAATCAAATTCATCTTCAGGCCTGCTGAATCATGGGAACAGGTAATGACCGATTTCAGGGAGAAAAAAACTGACCTCGTCCCGAGCATCGGTGAAGAATCGACAAGAAAAGAATACATGATATTCACCAGGCCTTATTATTCTGTCTCCACGGGAATAATCGTAAACACAGAGGAAAAGAGGAATCTGACACTCAATGATTTAACCGGAAAAAGAATAGGTGTAACAGCGGGATATGATACTATTATAACCCACCTGAGCAATTTTTATCCCGGAATTAAAATCCAGCCTGTTCCAGATACACTTGCCGGACTTCGGGCTGTTTCTGCCGGGATATTATTCGGAATGATCGAATCACCGGGTGTTTCTCTTTATTACATAAAAAAAGAGGGCATAAGCAACATAAGAATCGCAGGGGATTGTGAAAGGGACTGGATTCTGCGAATGGGGGTAAGATCTGACTATCCCCTGCTACGGGATATTCTCAATAAAGCAATAGCTGAAATACCGGAGACCGAAAGAGACAGGATGCTGAATCGCTGGATTAAAGGTCATGACAACCGTTTATCTGTAGCTGCAAAACAGGTTTCAGGATTATTCGGATGCATCATTATAATATCTCTTTTAATAATTACTCTTTATAAAACAAGGAGTATACTATTCAGGCTTATAAAAAGAATTCATGAATGGCGGCTCATTTCTGTATACGTTATTTTTTTCTCCCTTGCAATTGCTTCAATATACCTTTTAATATATTATATTGAAAAACAGGAGTTCCAGTCATCTTTTTCAGAAAGTGAAAAAAAATGGCTGGAAACAGTTACAGAGATCAGTTTTTCCCCGAATCCGGCGGCACCGCCCCTCAGTTATATAGACAGCGAAGGTCAGTTCCATGGACTTACAATGGACTATATTAAAGAAATTGAAAAATATACAGGTATAAAATTTAAATTAATTCAGAGCAGGACATTTGCAAATCTCCTTGATAAAATTAAAAGTGGAGAGATCGATATAGCAGGGCCGCTGCAGAAGACTGCGGAGCGGGAGAGATACCTTTTTTTCTCCAAACCTTATATTAATACTGAAATCGTAATAATCACCAGGGCAAATGCTCCGGACTATAATACCCTTGATAAACTAAAAGGTAAAAAAATAGCCGTAACAAAGGGGTACACAATTCAGAAATACATTGAACAGGAATACCCCTACCTTTCAATTGTTTCAGTCCCCAATGACTATAACGGACTGCTGAAGGTTTCATTTGGAGAAATAGATGCAATAATCGCGGATATAATTGCAGCAGGTTACATCATAAACAAAGAAGGAATAAGCAACCTGAAAATCGCAGGCAAATGCGACTTTAGCTATAATCTATGCTTCGCTGTTAACAGAAATAAACCGGCCCTGGCCAATATAATCAATAAAGCCATGGCCTCAATTGATGATTCTAAAAAAAAGGAGATAAGAGAAAAATGGCTTGGACCGAAAAATGACTATATATTTTTAAGCAGCCATTTCTGGATAATACTTGGTTCAATTATCTCCATTCTTTCCCTTTTAATAATTATCATTGTTGCATGGAACATTTCTCTTAAAAGAAAAGTCCGGGAAAGAACCCTTGAGCTGGAAAATGCCCTGGCTGAAGTAAAAACCCTGCGTGGTTTTCTCCCGATATGTGCAAACTGCAAAAAGATAAGGAATGACAAAGGATACTGGACTCAGATAGAAGAATACATTGCCAGCCGCACTGAAGCACAATTCAGCCACAGTCTTTGCCCTGACTGTGTTAAAAAACTATATCCGGAATTACATCTTAAAGAAAGTGAAAAGAAAGGGCCCTCAAACAGAAATGATAGCAAATAG
>DAISJZ010000026.1:17998-26488 GCA_036821145.1 Spirochaetota bacterium | reverse complement strand
GATAGCAAATAGCCTGTTTTAAAAATCATTTATGATGCTCAAGCAGCCTCACTACAAGTTCTCCAAGAATCTTAACCGCCCCTTCATTCTCATCTCTCCAGCATGCGGAGTTCAGCCTTATGCAGTTTGTAAACCCCCGCGACATCGAGCACACTGACCCCGGAGCTATAGATATACCCTTCTGCAGCGCGAGATGATAAAGCTCAACTGAATCAACCCCCTGCGGCATCTCCACCCATAACACAAACCCGCCTGCAGGTTCAGAAACCCTTGTGCCGCGGGGGAAATTTCTCCTCACAGAGGAGACCAGGGCCTTCATCTTCTGATAATAAGCTTTTCTCTGTGTCCGGAGTATATGTTCATACCCCCCGGTGGCAAGAAGCCTTGAAACGGCAAGCTGCGGAAGAACCGATGTCCCCACGTTGAGGGAGAGCTTGATGTTCCGCATCTCCTTCATCCACTTTCCGGGGGAGACCCACCCTATCCTGAAACTGGGGCCTATAATTTTGGAGAAGGATGAGCAGAGTATAACATTACCCGACCTGTCGAATGAACGGACAGTGCGGGGCCGTTTATCTGTATAGTACATGTCACCCCAGGTGTCATCTTCGATAAGGGGGATATTTCTCTCTGCAACAAGTTCAGCAAGCTCCTTTTTATTTTCATCAGGCATGTAGTGCCCCAGGGGATTGTTGAAATTTGTTATAAAGAGACACGCCTTCACGGGATGATGATCAAGAGCAAGGCGGAGCGCCTCTATACTTACACCATCTTTTCTGTGAGTCGGTATCTCTATAAGTCTGAGGCCAAGCGTATGGAATGTTTTGAAAAGATAGAAATAAACCGGGGATTCAACCGCAACAAGATCTCCGGGTCTGCATACAGCTGCCAGAGCAATGTATACACCCTCCATGCAGCCGTTAGTCACAATTATATCATCAGGCTGAATGGCGCATCCGGCAATATGGCTCTTCTTTGAAATCTGCACGCGGAGTTCCTCAACACCCTCCGGGTTGCCGTAAAGATTTATATAGCGGAGGTCCTTTGAAACAGAGGAGAGGTGCAGAGACATCTTTGAAAACGGGAGAAGCTCAGGGTCAGGGAGTGCCGCACCGAACTGGATGAGTGAGGGATTAGCCGAATCCTGTATCACCCTCATGGCAAGATCCTCAAGCACCACCTCTGACGGCCCGCCCAATTGTGAACAGATATCATTCTCCTGAAGGGGTTCACTCCTCTTCATGACGTAAAACCCCGACTGCGGCCTGGCCTCAATCTCACCCCTGTCCTCAAGGAGCCTGTAGGCCTGTATTACGGTAGACATGCTGACGCTGAAACGCTCACTTGCCTCTCTTATTGAATAGAGCCTGTCCCCGGGGTAGAAAGCTCCCCCGTTAATTTCAATCGATAATTTATCAGCTATCTGCTCATAAAGATTCAGTGTTCCATCCATAAAACCCTCAAACTGTTATGGTTAAATATACATAACAGTTTCGATTTTTTTCAACTGTTATGGTTACAATTTTATCATTTGTGGCTTTATTTCCAAGCAGAAAATGTCTATAATATATCAAAATGATGATGGGGGTGTAAATATGCTTACTGATTCATTACATACCGGGATTATAAGAACGGCTGGCAAAAACAGATCTTTTCAGAATATTCTCCCTAAAGGCGAAAGGGAGGTAATAAGGAAGAGGGATAAAGCTGTGAGAGTCAGGTGTATTTCAGGCCTTCTCTGGATTACTCAGGAGGGGGATATCAGGGATATCATTCTTAGACCTGGTGATGAGTTTACAATCACCAATAGAGGGGTAGCGCTGATAAGCTCGCTTGATGATTCGGAATTCTCATCATCATTACATTGACAGTAAACTCTCCAACTGTTAATTAAATTTATACAATCAGGCCGGATGGCCTTATACAGGACGGCGAATCCTGCATCAATTTTCCATCCGGTCTGAAATTTCTTTTTTACCCGCTATATTCATCTATTGTCTTCTGGAAATTATTCACAAGAACTACAAGCTCCTCTGAATCGTGATGAAGGTGGAGTGCTCCTGCTGTATTCGACATCGATATATTATTGATCTCGGATATATGGCGAAGGATCTCCTCTATACCGAGCCGCTGTTCCTGCGCTGCTTTTGAAATGAATTCAGCCCTTTCCCTTAGGCTTGCAATACTTGCGGTAACAGAAGCCCCGGCATCGGACTGCCTGTCCCTGAACTGCACGATTCCGCTTATACTCTGACTGATTGCATCAACCCCGGTGATAATGGAGCGTATAAGTTCCGAGGTCTTCCGAATTACATCACCACCCTTCTGCGTTTCATTTTCGTTCGCGGCAATGAGGGCAGCGATCTCCTTCATACTTGCCGCTGTTCCATCAGCAAGTTTTGATATTTCATCAGCAACAACCGCAAATCCCCGCCCGGCATCGCCGGCTCGTGCTGCTTCAATTGCCGCGTTAAGCGATAGAAGATTTATCCTGTCGGAGATATCATTAATGATACCCACAATATTCTTCATCTGCCCGGAGCTCTCAGCTATCCTTGCCATATTCCTTTCCATTTCCATCAGAGATTGCTCTCCGAACCTTGCCTTTTCTGTTATTTCAGAGGTCACGCTGAGGGACTGTGTGACACTGCCGCCCATCTCTTTAATAATCTCAGCCAGATCTGTAAGCTTAACTGACATGGAGTTAACATCACTGTCCTGCACGCCTGCGGCTGTTGTTATATTTTCTATACCTCCGGAGATCTCCTCGATATTTGCTGTTATCTCCTCAATTGAAGAAGCAAGCTCGTTTGTATTGCCGGAGAAAAGGTCGCTCCGTTCAGAAAGGCTCTTCATCGATTTCATTATTCCCGCAGAACTCTCACCGAGGACTTTCTTTATGAAATTAAAATTTTTCATGTTGCGGTCAGCCTCTAAACGCGCAAGTTCGGTATTACGGCTGAATATCTTTGATATGAGTATTGATATAATCCAGAAAATGACAAATGAAAAGATTGTATTATTCAGAAAGATTATAAGCTGCTTCATATTCACTCCGGAAACAAACTCTCTCATGATCAAAAAGAGGGAAATATCTGTAATGATAAAACAGGCAGAAATAACCGCAAGAAAAGCAGGAGTGCTGAAGACCACACACATTGCAAGACAGGGGTAAACGAAAAATATATAGCTCGAAAGAGCAAACTCCGGATTCATAAAAGGTTCCCTTATAAGTCCGGCCATAACTGCAAGAGAACAGATTATAATCATAAGTTTGGATGATTTTCCATAATAACCTTTTCTCAATAATACCATACCAGCCATCATGCCGAAAAATATAAAAGGCGTAATGAAGATGGTTTTAATAAAATCCTCCCATCCTGCAAAGAGCATACTGAACTGCAGGAAAACTACCGCAAAAAAAAGTATAAGCTGGAAAATAAGGAGAAGACGTGCGCGTGTAAAAAGAAGGTAATCAGCGGGGTCATACCTGTATAAAAAATATTCAGTAATTTTCATAAATGCATTCCTGACAGAATTTAGAAGCGGACATATTGTTAAATCATCACTTTTAAATTTACAAGCAATTAATGATCTCTGTTGTTAATTTTACTTTACTCAAAAAGTACGTTTATCTATCATCTATACCTGTATAATGAATATTTGTAAAGATAATTCATTCCGATAAAAAGAATCTGTTGATATGAATTCTTACCGGCTTCAGGATATAATAAACATCTCTCCAGTAAGCATTCATTTATAAATAGATCATCAGCAGTAAACGTAAATGGAGATAGAATTTTTGAAAAGACATCCATATCTACTGATAATATCAGGGGCAGTTCTCTGGGGGCTTATCGGAATTTTTATAAAGGGGCTCCAGGCAGCGGGATTTACTTCTTTAGAAATTGTTGTAATCCGGGCGATCTCAGCAACATTATTAATTTTCATATACCTTGGATTTACTGACAGAAGGCTGCTGCGTGTAAAATTTTATGACCTGCGGTATTTCGCTGCGACAGGTATACTCAGTATGGCTTTCTTCAACTGGTGTTACTTTACGGCCATAAAGGAGATCTCAATATCTATTGGCGTTGTGCTTCTCTACACTGCTCCGGCTTTCGTAATAGTTATATCCCGGATAGTTTTCAGGGAAAGAATAACAGCACGTAAGATCGGCGCACTTATTCTTACAATAACAGGGTGTTCACTGATAGCAGGTATTGTACCGGGAGCTGATCTTTCTATCTCAACAAGAGGATTGATAATAGGACTTGGTTCAGGATTGGGCTACGCGCTGTACCCTGTATTCGCAAAACCGGCAGGGGCCAGGTATTCACCTGTGACAATAACCGCCTATACTTTTTTATTCACAGGAATAGCCCTGCTTCCTTTCAGCGGAATCCGGGACAGTATCGGGATTTTTGCTTCACCGGCGGTAATACTCTACTGTTCAGGGCTGGGACTTTTCCCCACAGTACTGGCTTATATACTTTACACAAAGGGGCTTGCACAGGTTGAGGCAGGGAATGCTGCAATAGTTTCAACCATTGAACCGGTTGTGGCGATAATTTCCGGTGTTATTCTCTTCGGCGAAAGGATGAGCCTGCTGCAGGGATGCGGTGCAATGCTGATTATAGCTTCATTATTTATTACGTCTTTATTACCGGGGAAGCGCTGAGTATCTCTACTCAGCATTCCTCGCAGAGGGTTATTGATATTTTTCCCAGCCTTCTGCTGTAATGAATTATAAAATCCTTCCCCTCCCTGAGGCCGAGAAAAACAAGTTTATTCCTGAGTATATTAAGGAACTTCCGGGGATCAATAACTGATTCAAGGAAATACTCTCCGGGACGTAATTCATTTATATAAGATTCATCTTCAATGATTCCTGTAACTATCTGGCTGTCGCATTCCGCGCCAATGGCTATTTCAAACTCCTTTTTGTCAGAGTTATATTTCTGCCTTATGGGCGGCCAGTCTTCAGGGAGGAAGCAATTAACAGTGAGGAGATCAAAGACTATGGAGTATAACTGTTCAGCGGAGATAATTGTTTCGCCGTTTCTTGTAATAGCGAGATCACACCCCTCGTTCATGAACCTTATGCCGCTTTCTAAATTATTACTTTCCATAAAAAAAGCCTCCGGAAATCAACTAATGCGGATGCAGTAATAATACAATCAAAAACCGGCTATTTCAAAATATTTTTCGATATTCCGCATAGCCTGGTAATCTCTGCACGTCTCTTTCTTCTGATGACAGAGAGGCCGAACCTGCCGAAAAGATTAAACAGGGGAAGAGCTGCGGGGAGGATCTTTTCGATAAAAGGAGTAAGATAACTTATTCTGATTAAAATTTTATAGAATTCATCAAAACTTTCCGCGCTGAAGAAAATCCTGTCACCGGATCTTTCAAGCTGCCATCTGCGCGCGATCTTCTCAGCTGCGGATTCCCCGTCCCTGACCTTCAGCTCAACATTGCATGGAGTTTTCATAATATAGGGGACTGTGTCGGGATTGGACAGAGATTTAACAGCTGCAGCAGCAAGCCCCTCTCTCCAGGTTTTCCTGTCACTGAGAGGGGATGATTTATCCACCTGATAAACATCGATCCCCGGTATGGCTTCAACAGCCTCCCTGCATGCCTCAGGGCATCCGGAAAAAAAGATCGGCCTTAAACCATGACTGTATAGAGATGACGCGAAAATCTGAAGCTCGGAAACACTTTTCCCGTCAGCCAGAATATATCCATGCCGCGATGTGAGAGTATGGGCAAGAAACCCCCCGCTGCCGGATGAAGCATGCATACCTGTAAACATTACCGCGTCGCAGCCGTAAACAGAACCTATTCCCGGCACAGGGGAATTTTTATAACCTGACACAAGCCTGGCACGGCTGTTCATTAATTCCGGCAGCAGATTATAACCTGTGCGGTGAAAATCCTTGATTACCACCTGTTCCGCCCCTGCCGCGAAAAGTGCATCTGTTACATACCTTACATCCATAGACATATCAATACAGGCATCATACCACTCTTCAGTATTAAACGATGAAGCACTGTAGCTCATGCAGCCGGAGCTCCCTTCGATGTCTGCTATAATGAGAATTTTTCTGTGCATATCAGTTGCGGGGGTAATTGTTCCGGATAAAATGTTTTGCCTTTGAACAGACTTTAATTATCTCCTCCATAAGCTTCATCGTGTCAAATGGTTTTGCGATAAATGAATCCATCCCGGCATCCAAACATTTTTTTATATCATCAGGATATACATGAGCTGTAACTGCGATTACCGGTATCCTGGATCTCCCGTTAGTTCTCTCCTCCTCCCTGATTAAGCTTACTGCTTCAAAACCGTCGATCTCCGGCATATTAATATCCATAAATATCAGGTCATAATTTCCGGCACGGTACTTCTCTATGCATTCCCTGCCGTTAATCGCCGAATCTATAACAAAGCCCCTTTTAGTAAGTATCCGTTCAAGAAAAATCCTGTTAATAGTTTCATCCTCTACAATAAGAACAGATATACTCTCAACAGGATTATGATCCTCTTCAATTAAAATCTCGTCGCTGACAGAGATGACGTTTTCATCAACCCGTGCAACGCAGGGGATTTTAACAGTAAAGGTACTCCCAATGCCCGGTTTACTCACAACATCTATTGTTCCATCCATCATCTTAATAATAAGACGCACTATTGAGAGCCCCAGCCCCAGTCCGCGGTTTTTGGCTTCACCCTCACCTTTAATCTGGGCGAAAGGTTTGAATATCTCTTTCATCTTATCCGGCGGAATCCCCACTCCTGTGTCTGACACTGAAATCACCAGGCTGCTGTCATAGTGCACATCAAGAGTTACACTCCCCTCTTTTGTATATTTGACAGCATTGTTTACGAGATTGAATATAATCTGACTGATCCTGTCCCTGTCTGTCATCAGTGTAACACCGGTGCCCCCCCGCTTCATTCTGAAACCCAGCCCCTTCTCCATTGCCATCATCTCCATAACAGGGGCGATATTACCGGAGAATTCATCCAGGTCAACTGAGGATATCTCAAGCCTGAATTTCCCTGAACCTATCCGTGTATAATCAACAAGGTCAGTCAGTATACGGAGAAGATTATCTGCAGAGAGCCGGAGCATCTCAAGGAGACCTTTCTGTTCATCCGTAAGGGTTGTTGCTTCAAGGAGTTGGGACATCCCTATAATTCCATTCAGCGGAGTGCGGAGTTCATGGCTGACCCCGGCGAGGAATACAGACTTCGCCTCATTTGCTTTTTCAGCTTCGGTGCGCGAAATAAGTGCTGCTTCTTCAGCACGGGATGATTCCTCAAGGGCCTCCTCAAGAAGAGACTTTATTTCTTTGCTCTTTTCAAGTTCACGGTTAAGCTCTTCTGTTTTCTTTTTTACTTTAGCCTGAAGGGACCTGTTCCATACATATACCCCCGCTGCGAATACAGAAAGAATAATTAAAAAAATTATACCCGCTTTAACTGCCGGATGATCAAGAAGCACCCTCTTTTCATATATACCGAACCATTTATCATAAATAGCATCATACTCCCCTGTACTTTTAAGCAGGCTTAAACCTTCATTCAGTTTTTCAAGAAGTTCAGCATCACCCTCCTTAACCGCAATACAGTATTTCTGCCGTAAAACCGAATCAGCTATTACTCTCAGATTTTTAAGCCGCAGTTTTGTTCTTAGTATCTCTCCCTGAAGAAAAGAGACTATAGCACAATCCCCCTCCCCTGCTGCCAGGGCACTGAGAGTTTCTCTCCACTCTCTCTTTGCAATAATTCTGCACTGAATATTGTTATCTATCAGATAATCATGGCCAAGATCACCATCCTGGACAATCACCTCTTTCCCCGCGAGATCATTATAGCTTTTAACAGGACTCCCTTCTCTTACATATATAACGTATGATGTGATGAAATGGGGGATGGTGAAGTCAACTTTCCTGTCACGCCCGCTGGTTTTATACATCCCCATTACAACATCAATTTCCCCTTTCTCGAGTTTCTCCCTTACATCACGCCATGGAGCAAGCTGAAGTTTGACATTCAGATTCATTACGCGGGCAAGACTTCTGAATATTTCAACATTAAAACCGGAAGGTTCCCCCTTTTCATCAATGTATTCAAAAGGGGGGAATGCATGATCCCCCATTACAACAAGAGTCCTCCCTGAGGTATTATTATCAGCCTCAGCCTGAATGACATGTGAAATTTTATCAGGGGGATTTCCGCAAGACAGCAGAACAGCCGCAACAAAAGCTGCGGATGCGAAGATGACAGATATTTTATTCGTGATGATATACATAAATTCTTTCGCCGGATTAACTCTGTATTGTAAATGGAATTCTACTGCAGGATAAAATCAGTTCACTTCATACCGGCGTTATTGTAAGATATATTAATATTTAAACACTTTCAAGAGGTTTTTACTATAAAAGAGTATTTTTTATAAATTTTTGCATATTTTAAAA
>DAISJZ010000026.1:0-17898 GCA_036821145.1 Spirochaetota bacterium | reverse complement strand
TGCAATGAACATTATATTTATGAAGGATTTTAACAGGCATCCATGACATCTTCGCATCACGGAGAGTTTCAATTCCAAGGTCCTCACATCTGTTGATGTAGAGAACATCCTGAAATTCATTCTTCACAAATTCTCTTACAGCATAGAGATAAAGGCCGTGTATATCCATATCCCCCTTACCTGAGATGATAAAACCTGTATCTCCGCATTGTTCTCCGGCAAGAAAGGCCTTTATACTCCCGTCAACTCTTACCACTCCTCCTTTCAGGTTCAGTTCTTTAAAATTTTTTAAAAGGATAGCTGACTCATTAGCATCGGCGTCATAACCTTTCTGTTCTCTCCATAGTTCAAGGAGTTCAAGGCACTCCGGTATATCATCAACATTTAATGAGGAATATTTATGATCAGGAAAATGATTTTCGAATGAGCGGATTTTTTTCCTGAAATGTTTATAACCGGAACCGTTCATTGATACAAAATCATTCCTGTTATAAATATAATCTGAATAATCCCGGTCATAAGTTACGTTATACTGATAACCCTGAACTGATTTGAACAGGGGGATATATTTCTCATCAACATGAGAAATATAAAATTCGAGCCCCTGCTCCCTGAACCAGTTATAATAGTAGTCAATAACATCTTTAATCCTGTTCTCAACATCACCAAGCGGCATAAGGAGAGAGGGCGTGAACCCGCCGCCGGTGCAGATGATACATGTAAGATTATCAAAACTGGTCAGTTTTAATGAATAATATTCCGCCCACATAAAGAGGGAGCTGAACGTAAAATCTGAAATCATTGACGGGGATACCAGATAATTTTTCAGGTATCGCCCCCTCTCCGCCAGCGAAAAATCACGCAAGTCTGTTTCAGTCATATAATCATGCTGCCTGCTTACGGGCTGCAACAGCGTGCATCACAAAGAAAATTACAGCAAGCACGGTCATTGATACTGCAATGAGAAGCATACCGGGGCGGATACCGAGGAGCATCGCCGCACCGAATATTATTGGCCCTGCTGCAAGTCCTATGTTGGTCATAAACTCATTCACGGCAAGGGCTTTCTCTACTCCGTATTCGTTCACTTCTTTAATCTTATCTGTATAGAATATATACACTGCCCCGTTGCCGTATCCTTCACTTATACCCATGATAAAGATTGTGATAATTGCGCCTGTAATATTCCCTGTAAAGGCAAATACAAGGAGACTGAATGACCACATAAATATACTGGATATCATTGTCCATTTCAGACCGATCTTTTTAACGCTGACAGAATATAAAAGCGGCCCGAGATAGAACATCGCCATACCGTTAAGAATGAATGCACGTCCCACATCTGTTGTGGTAAAACCCGCTCCCTCTGCCACTATGAGGAATGTATACTGGAGGAACATGTACGCAACGGCATTAGGCACGCATATGAGCAGGAAGAACCCCCACACCATGGGCTTTGAAAGAAATGATAAAAGAGACATCCCCCCGGAACCCGTTGCTGATGTTTCCGCTGATTTAACAACATTGTCTGCTGCTGTTTTTTCTATGACAAAAAGAATAAACATGATCACAAGAGGAATTATCAGCGCTGAAGCAAAGAATACCGCGCGGTATGAAACATGGTCAGCAATCTGCCCCCCTATTACAACACCGACATTTATACCCACAACAACTCCGGCAATAAGATTGGAGAATGCGAATCCCCGCTTGTCCGGGTTTTCCTCAGTGTTAATGAATCCCCGGGCAGCCATCTGGAGCAGTCCCCTGCCGATACCGGTAAAAAACATCATAAGTGTAAACATGATGAATGTTGTTGAAAGACCGGTAAGAAACAACCCTGCCGCAGCCATCAGAAGCCCCACAACAAAAAGCTTTCTCCACTTCAGCTTAGGCATAACAATCCCGGCAATAATAGTACCTATTACAATACCGGATGTTGAGAGAGTAATCGGGAAAGCGCCCGCCATCTCCGGGGTCATCCCCATGAAACTTTTCCCTTCAAGAAGTTTTATGGCATAAACAGGGATAAATCCAAGCGGGAGACTGAAGGTGAACTCATACAGAAAACCGAGGAACCTCGAGAAACTCACCCTGTCATAAGGTGATTTGCTGTTCTGCATATGTCTTTTTTTGCTCCACAGAACATTAGAGAGGAGAGAGATCTCGATGAAGATCATCAGCACCAGTATAATCGCAGTAATTACCTCAATTATAACATTTTTCCTGACAGCGCGGTTCTCCATATTGAAGGCGTAAAAGTTCTTACCGATTTCAATAACAGCAGTAACCTTACCTGATGAATCTTTAATCGGTCCTATGGCATATATCCAGTCCCCTGTTGAGTCAGAATATTTTTCAGTGTATATCTCCCCGGTTTTTACTGATTCCAGGTAGAGGTTATCCTCTTCGCTAATGAGCCAGTCGTATGTCTGGAATGGGGTATAGGAATCATTCTGAGTCATGAGAGCAGCAAGTTCCCCGCCGTAGTTTTTATATATGATAAAATAGAATTCCGAGTTTTCAGATTTATTATAGCCTCCAAAAACATCTATCATCCTGGCACGGAATTTTTTGTATTCTCCATTATAAAAATCGGACTGCCTGTTAACCAGCCTGTTAATGACATCACCATTTAAAGTGCTGCTGAGTCCCTGGGTAAGCCCCTTGATTCGATTTTCAGTTTCATTCATGTACCTTTTGTCAAAGTTCGGCATCAGTACATTTATTGCAATAATCATGGTTACAATCATTATTACAATAATCCCTGTAATATTGACAAAGTTTCTCGGCATGGTTCTTTTCAGGCCGTAGATATAGAAATCACGTATAATTATAACAAGTGAAACCGCGATACAAGCAATAACAGCAAAAAGAAATAGATCTCCAGCTACTGTACAGCCGGAACGTATTGCCGAATTCTCTGCGGAGATATTTTTCCCCTGAAGATCAGCACGTACAAGATACGACCCGTTTGTTAGGCAGATATTATCTGAAGTTATGGCGAACCTGTAGAACATTTCAAACTCGCCCCCTGTTGAGGCCGAAATGTCATCAGGAGTAAAAACCGTACTCCGTTCACCTTTATTACTGAAAGAATAAAGCCTGGACTGCCTGATATCAAGCATATAAACCGGGCCCTGCTCTGTTATCTGGACCCATCCCGGCACAGAGATTTCTCCCGGCTTTTTCCCTGATGCGAAAGTGCCGGCACTGTCACCGCTATAAAGCAGGGATTTCACTCCATCCCTGACCCTGTAGAGATTACCCTGCCTGGTTATATAAGCATAATTCCTGTTATTAATGACATCAATTGAAGTAATTAATGATAAAGCATCGGGCTGTTTAAAGAGGAGGCTTTCGGTGTGAGTTGTATCAGGGCTCCCGGTTTTATATTCTGAATAGAGAACTTTATCCCCCTCAAGTCTTACCCAGCTTAAATTTCCCCTGCTGTACCTCAGCTGCACAATTGCCCAGTTAATCGCAAGACGGCTCTCAGGTTCACTGTATTTGTGGCTGTATATTACTTTTTTATCTCCACCAGTACTGTCATACCTCGCTATATACTCCTCAACAGTAAAAAGCCCCTTTGTATCCTGGACATAAAAATGGACATAAAGATTCCCCGATTCATCAGCAGCGATATTCTGCATACATTCAGGGCCCATATCCTTTTTCTGTTCAGACTGAATTGTATAAGCCACTTCTCCGCTGCTCTCTACCCTGAGCACACGCTGCTTTCCATTATCAATAACATATTTTACATTATCTGCTGTTGTCACAAACCTGTAGGGGGATGAAAACTCGAACTCCCCGCTGAACGGGTTGGACCTGAAGCTGCCGGCATTGACAGCGAGGTAGTAAACTGAAAAAAGCAGAAGAATAAAGGACAACCAGAATCTTTTAGGCATAAAATTACTCCTTACTATCAAATATAAACATACGGCCGGAGCCTGCATTTTCGCTGAGTGCTTCACGGCTCATTTCAAGATACATGGCTGCAGCGGGGTCATCTTTATCTGATTCAATAACTTCGGTGAACCACGCAGCAGCATGCTCAAAGTGCCCTTTATGATAAGCCTTTATTGCAGACTCAAAGGGTTCCTTTGTTTTAAGCCGTTTTAATTTCAATTTATCGTCAAGGGCATCAAGTATCTCGAATATACCGACAGGCTCATTTTTCCCCTTAACCTGTATGTTCCCCAGAAACCTGTAACTGTATTTTTCAGGATTCGAAAGAGAGTTAAGCGTGCTCTTGCTGATCAGGATCCCTGTACCGTACCGCTTTGTAAGTGATTCGATCCTTGAGGCGATGTTAACGCTGTCAGATATAACTGTGGAGGACATCCGTTCCTCCTCCCCTACAATACCCAACATTACAGGGCCTGTGTATATACCGATACCTATGGCGATAGGTTCCCTGCCGATATTTATCCTTGATGCAGGGTCAATGCAGGTTTTTCTATACATTGATATAGCTGCATCAAGAGCATCATTGGCTTCAGGAAACAGCGCCATGATTGCATCACCGATATACTTATCGATAAAACCGTTATGGAGTCTGATCTCCGGGCCTGTGAGCGAAAGAAAACTGTTAACGAACCGGAAATTCTCTTTAGGTGTGACAGCCTCACTGTGCGAAGTAAAAGAACGGATATCGCAGAACATAACACTCATGAAACCCTGGGCATGATCCCCTAACTTAAGCTCCGTTATATTTTTAATCTTAAGATACTCCATAAACTGGTACGGCATAAACTTGAAATATATGCGGTTAATTTCCGATATCTCGCTGATATAATTACGTATTGAATCCGCCATACTGTTAAAGCCATCTCCCAGTTCCTGCACCTCGTCACGGGTACGGATTGTGACCCTGGCGTCCCAGGCGCCCCCTGCAATCTGCTGCACACCGTTTCTCAGGTTCCTGATTGCGGCAATCATGAAATATGACACAAAGATTATAACAACTGTTATTATAGATATTGAGATCAGCATAACCTTCATTATTTTGTTGAAAAACATCTTTTCATAGTTTTTAAAATTATACAGGTCAGCACCGATTTCGACAATGGCCACAATATCACCCTTTGAATTACGGAGCGGCGCGTTACCGAAAAGCCAGATACCCTCCTGGTCTTCAGAAAAATCTGTTAAAATCTTTCCTGCCATTACTTCATCAATATAACCGGCATCCGGGTTATATTCATAGGGCCAGTAAACCTGGGTGGAGTCATCATAGTCTATCATCATGTACTGCCACTTCCCGATCTTTCTGTGTATCAGGGCATAAAACGGAGCGCTCCACTCCTCCCTGTTATAATTAAGTACCGAATGCAGGCTCTCCCGCAGAACCATATATCTTTCACTCATATAGTCATGAGGATCTTTTATAGATTCAGCAATATCTCCATCTATTTTCTGAGGAACAAGATTGAGAAGCCCGGTGAGCCTGTTCACCATCTCCCTCTTTATCCTGGCGGAATAATCCCTCTGGATATACCAGCTTGTGAAAAACATAACCGCAATTACTATGGGGACATAGACTCCTATCTGCTTTATTATAAGAGGGATGCTGAAGTGAAGGATATACTTGTAAACCTGGAACAGCATAATCAGTAATACTGCGGCTGCTGCAATTGCAGAGAAAACCCAGAGAAACCTGAGGAACACATCCCTGTTATTTATCCTCAGTTTTGTATTGTAGGTTTTAAATGTATCCCCTTCTTTGTAAATCAGGGTATCACCGAAAATCTCAATAACCGAGCCGTCATTAAAGGCTTTCATATTTTTTATGCGCTCTTCATAAGGGGGGAGAGAGAGTTTCTGCAGGTCCGAAGGGCCTATCAGCTCACTGACATTATTCCTGTTATCTATTTTATATATCCCTCTTTTTTCGAGGTCACTGAAAACTATTGTACCGCCTGTTATATATGATATATGGCCAGGTACGGATTTCTCCCCTGCGGGGTCCCACCTGCCGTCATAGGCTAAAAAGGGGCTGCCCTCCGGAGACATCCTGAATATCTCCCCCCTCTTTGTGAGATAAACAGAGCCCCCCTTCATATCAGGATCAATACCCTTGACAGGCATACCAGTAAGGGGGCCGCCAAGTATGGAATCCTTCTGCACTAAAGAGCTCTCTTTATTAATTCTGATAAGGTCTATTCCATCGGGATAGATGTAATACGCACGGATTTCATCACCCTGTTCATGAAGACTGGTGAGCCTCCCCCATCTTACCGGTGCATCATTTTCATCATAATTTTTCCGGAATATAACCCTGTCGAATCTGCCTTCAGATGTAAACCGCAGAATCTCCTCTTTATCAACAGCATACCTGTTAAGGGAATTAACAATATTGATAAGATATATAAAACCGTCATTACCCTGATGGACACAGGATGCATAAAAAAAAGTATCATCCTCTCTTTCACCACCATTTATAATGTTTTTTATTAAACGGTCCCTGTTAAAAATAATTATCCGTGTTTTGGAATTATCTATGACATAAAAATTATCGTCATCACCTTTTGTCGCATAAAAAGGATGCTTCAGATCCTCATTAAAATTAAAAGGATTAGCAGTCCGATATTCAGATTTGTAAAACAGGAAAAAAACTGACACCGTAAAAATAAGAAGCGGAAAAAATCGCATGAGAATAGTGAGTTTAGATTTCACAGAGTTCCATCCTATGCTGTTTTTAAAAAAAGGGATGCCGGTAAAAGTTACACCTGATACTTACAAGATAATATAAATCCCTGAGAAGATGCAAGTTTTATCCGGTATTATTACTTTTTGTATACTTATTATCGGAGTTTTTGGTAATATACCAATACCCGGTTTTCAAAACCGCATTAAATATCTTGAGTCAGGCGATTTTTATTTAAACCAGTTATATACTCTCTGTCATGCCGGTTTTTTGTAAAAAAATACCGGCATCTCATAGCATGAATCCATGAATCACAGGTATGAGACCCCGGTATTTGCCTTGCAAAACCGGGGTGACAATCAGAAAAATTATTAATGATTAAATAATTAAACGTTTTGCGACACAGACAAACACACTATTAGTGCAAAACTGCGCTGTGAGCCGGCAGTTTTGTTTCGCGGAAGATTGCCGGATATTTTCAATACTTCTGACTGAGATGTAAAATAGATCTCCAGATATGATAGGCAATCCTGTCAATCCACCTCATAGCTTCAAGATGTTCAAATCCCATATCGGGATTCATCCCCCCCTGGGCAATATCACCAATCATTTCAGTACGCTTTTTCCGCCGGATGTCTGCGAACATCGCTGATATATGCTCCACGTTATGCAGGGGAGCTTCGGGGGTCTCACCGTCGAGCCATTTAATTATAAGGTCAAATTCTCCAAGCTGGCTTAAAGTAAGTTTGCGCAGATATTCTGAACGCGCGGTGGTGCAGACATTATCAAACTCTCGACATGCTTCAACAAGACGGGTAAGGTGTTCCATAGCATGAATCACATCAAGATGCTGGCTGTGAACCTGGTTTGAGTCAGGAGATGAAATGACAAATGAAAGATATTTCCTTGTTTCGTTCAGGGCAACATCAACGGAACCGAGGCTTGATATTGCTTCACTGTAAGTTTTTTCACCAACAACCAGGTCACGTACAGCGGTAAGAACAACCCTCGCAACCTCAACAATAGTAAGCCTCGCTGTTTCAACAGCAACATGTGGTACTGTGGCTACACGGTAATCGAGAAAGCGCGTAAGAACAGGCCCTTTCTCCGGGATAATTCTCCCCATGAGCAGAGCAATGGGTCTGTAAAAAGGGAGCCAGAACATGATCCCGAGAAGGTTAAAAGCCGTATGAAGCGTACATATTATGATTGAGGGGGAGGAAGTCCCGAAGTATTCACAGAGCTTTATAACCGGGGGTATAAAAAAATCGACAAAAGCAAACAGAATAACACCGGTTGTAAGGTTGAAAAAAATATGCACAAGAGCTGAACGTTTACCCGCCACAGATGCCCCTATGAATCCCAGTATCCCGTAATAAACCTTCCCTGTGTTCAATCCCACAACAAGGAGCGCAGCCTGTTCCATTGTGACAGCTCCGGAACCCAGTGCAGCCAGGGTTGTAACAATAGCGACAGTGGAAGACTGAAGCAGAAAAGTCAGAAGAAAACCCATGCCTGTGAGAATAAAGCGATCATGCCATGAGGAGAAGGAATACCCGGTAAGCTGGATAAAGCCCCCGGTTTCACGCATCCCTGCCTGAAGAATATCAGCACCGAGGAAAAGAAGGCCGAAGCCCGCGATAGCCATACCGATTGAAGTCTTTTTCCCCTTAAGAAAAAGTTTCATCAAAACCCCCACTGTAATGAGCGGGAGCGTAAAAGTGCTTATATGAAATTTAAAACCCACAAGTGCGACTATCCAGCCTGTGGATGTGGTGCCGAGATTTGACCCGAATATAATACCGATGGCCTGGGGTAGAGACAAAAGCCCTGCGTTGACAAAACCTATGGTGGCGAGAATTGTAGCGCTTGATGAGTGGATAAGAACAGTAACACCAGTCCCTGTCATAACACCGGCCAGGGGGTTCCCTGTAAAACGGCTGAGCAGTTTCTTAACACTGTCCCCTGCAAGAGACTGGAGCCCCTCGGACATGATGGCCATGCCCAGAAGCACAAGGCCCACTCCGCCGATAATATTCGCTGTCATTGTCAGGATACCGCTCATGTACCACCGCCGCATTTTTTATAAGCAGAAATTTAAAATTAATGCTCACACCCCTTTTTTGTAAAGCAGAATTCGCATATATCAGAAAACCGGAGAATAATCCTTTAAATAGATTTGGTTTGACAATATCTCCATCTCTGATTGTTAATTAAAAAAATCCATAAAGTCTCAAGGTATACTCAATGAACCCGATATTATCAAAACCTCAGATTATAAATGAAATAATAGGTTTCCTGCTGAATCTTATCGGCAGAAAAAACACATACCGTATAACAGTCACCGGCAGGGACTACTCAAAACTGGTGCTTTTCTGGGGGATGGTGCTTTATGAAAAGGGGGAGAAGAGGGAGATAGAGGTTACAGGTACTGAAAAGTATTTCAATAATTATGTAAAGAACCTGGAAAAAAACCAGTTCAAAGTTACAAGGATTTTGAAGTAGCAACCTGCATTTTACGATTCGTGTGAAAACTATCCAGAGCCTCTGTTTCTGTATCATACACTTCAAAGAGAGTGATTGCCTGTGTCATATCAAATACCTTTTTAACAGGTTTGCTTAACCCTGAGACTTTTAAAGAACCACCCATTTTTTCAAGTTCCAGCATGGTTGTAATGAGAGCCCCTATACCTGAAGAGTCAATATGTGTTATTTTCGCAAGATCTACAATGAATGATTTATAACCCTGTGCTATCATACTATTGATTACACCTTTGAACACCGGCGCATTATAAAAATCTATATTATCCCCCAATATCAGAACGAAAATATCATTCACGGTTCTGACATCAATATCGAGTTTCCGCTGACGTGTCATTATCCTGCTTCTCTCCTTTAACAGAGACCTCAAAAATTAATTTTGTTACCATAACCCACACAGACTCATGAGTCAAGTATCTTTATATAGAGCTAAGTGTTATACGATTGGGGAAACGGGGAATTAAAAATTTTTTTCAGAGAAAACCGGCACTTCAGCAGTTAAAATCACTCCCCTTTGCTTCAACAAGCTTTCTGAATTTATCCAGCTCCACCTCTGTCTGCCTGATCATTCTGCCGCGCATAAACGGCAGCAGCAGTTTAAGAAGAAGTGTTTTACCTCTTCCTGACCAGATAAAGGTCATCAGGGTTTCCTCTCCTGAAGGTATCAGGATAGTCTCAACCCTGGCCTCAAGAGTGGTTCCTGTAAGAATGGATACGTAACTTCTGCCGGGATTGCAGTGAACCAGCTCCTCCTCCATCATGTATGAACTCCCCTTCTTTGAAAAGAAGAGAAGAGCAACACAACCGATCTCTCCGGGAACACCCTTCACCACCACATACCTTTTCAGATCAGTTTCCCAGCAGGGAAAATTTGAGGGTTTGATTAAAGCCTCTGCAACGGTTTCAGTCCTGCTGCCTATAATTATATTTACTTTAAACTTTATCATTACTCTGTCTGCGTTTGCTTATTTTTTATAATTATAACAATTCCTGAACGAATTATAAAGATAAATTTTTCTCATACGATAAATTATCGGACTCATACTATTAGATGCCGGTATTCCATGCAGGAAACCGGCATGACAAAAAAAAATGTTTTTAATAAAGATAAAACGCCTGACTCAATTAATCATAATAATTTTAATCAAATAATTGACAGATCCATCAGCTCACGAGGGCAGGTTTTTGTCATGAAGTAATTATAATGCCTTTATATTATTCTCCAGCAGCTCCCTCATCTGCTCCACAGCCTCAGGGGGCTCAATAATCTTTACTCTCCCGGAATAGCTGAATACCGCTTTGCAGAGGTTTATAAGGTCACAGACTCTAAAAATCCCGATAACATAGCCATCCTTATCATCGCTGTACCTGACATCAAGGTGCCCGAAATCCTCTTCTATACTCTCCTTCTCCTCCGGGCGAAAGCGGATTCTGATATCATAAAGCCTGCTGCTCATAAAGGCCCCGATACTGTACTGCATCAGTTCATCTGCCGGTGGTATATCATCATCAAAAATACTCTCCGTCACCCTGAGATCCCTGATCCTGTTAAGCCTGAACAGCGATATGTTTTCAACATCTCTCGCCACATTCCGTGCTATAAGATAAACGGCGTTATCCCTGTATATCCAGCGGTACGGATTAAGCGTGTACTCCTCCGCCCCGCTTTTATTCTTTGAACGGTAAATAAGTTTAATCTGTTTTTTTTCACATGCGGCAAAGTATATACGCGCGATTATCCAGAGTGACCTTGAGCCATGATTCCCCACATAGCTTTTAAAACAGTCCCTTATCCCCATTGTGTCTGAAACTATATTCAAATAGTAAGGGAGTATCTCAAGCATCTCTGTATCCGTAAGCTCCCTTTCAAGGCCTACTCGCGGAGCCCCTTTTTCCATCTGCACAGGAAAACCCATTTCGATGAGCCTGGCAACACTGTCCCGTATCATCTTTTCAGTTACATCATCTTTCCCCGGTTCAGTGGAAAGGAGGGAGGACATTGTACCGCAGTTCATATTCTCAGATAAACTGCTGTGCTGAACAAGTGCAAGTATATGGAGCTGCCTCATGAACAGGCTGAACTGTGTTTTTGAGACCTTATCCGCAATTCTGATATCCGTCATAACCTGCACCTCTCTCTGTTGTTTATATAATCGTGTTTTCCCCGTAATTTTTAAATCAATAAACGCGTTTAATTATCAGAAGGATGGTTAAAAAAAAGTAAGCATGGAACCTTTTTTAATTATGGCAGGTCTAATTAATAAATTGTTACTCATTTTCATAGAGTTTCCTGTTCGTCTTCATTCAAAAGAATGCTGAAACACTTCTTCGTTTTTGCCGGCCCGCAGGGGCCGGCTTTTTTATACGGAACAGGAGCCGCTTTTAACCCGCCATTTAATAATTTTTTTACTGACATATACAAGGAAATCATGCAGATGTTTCTAAAATAACACAGGAAAATCTATGAATAAAAAGATAATTGCAGCACTCTTTATAATTATATCTGCCACTCCAATGGCTGCACAGGATGAGGATGAATTTGAGGGGACCATACAGGACAGCCTCAAACCCCCTCCACTTAAGGAACTTATAGACTACAACAGGTCAAATAACATAAAAAACGGATTCTCAGCCCACAAGATGAACTATATCCTCCCCTATACATACTCATGGATGGATGAATATGACGGCCGGAAAAAAAGTGAAATTAAATTCCAGATGAGCCTGAAACAGCGGTTACTTAAATTCTACGGCTGGGCTTTCTACTTCGGATATACACAGAAATCATTCTGGCAGGCTTATGATTTCAACGAATCAAGGCCTTTCCGTGAAAACAATTTCAACCCGGAATTCTTTTTCCGCACAAAGATGTGGAGCGACTTCCGTATCGATACAGGGGCTGAGCATGAATCAAACGGCAAAGACATCCCCGACTCACGGAGCTGGAACAGGATATATATCACCCCTTATTTCGAAAATGACCGCTTTATCGCCACCCTGAAAGCCTGGTACAGACTGAAGGAGAACAAAAAGGACGGCGAAGAGGATGTGGCGGGAGATGACAACCCCGGCATACACAGGTATTACGGTCACGGTGAACTGGGCCTCACATTAAAAATACCGGAGCTCCGCAATACATATATCTCCTCTCTTATGAGATTTAATCCTGCCCATAAAAAAGGGGCTGTTGAACTGAATCTCACAGTACCCCTGTCGATTAACAGCATGAGTTTCATGGTTCAGTACTGGGACGGATACGGCGAGAGCCTCATAGACTATAATGTAAGACAGAGAAAGATAGGTTTCGGCCTGAACTTCACAAGATGATAAACTTCAGCTTATTACTTTTACAACTGAATGACGGGAGAGATATTTTTTTATTAAAAATAAAATATCAAAATAAAGCATAAAATACACATGACCGTCCGGTCACAGTGTCATCCGGTTATTTACACTCATTTTTAATTCAGAATATTTTTTAATTCCTTTAATCCTAATAGTTATAAAAATCAATATTTTTATTCTTTTACCCCGTCAAAAGAATTGACAAAATTCTGTGGTTGGTTTATTTACCGTCCTGTCGGTTTGTTTTTGAACTGATGTGTCAGTCTAAACAAAAGGCTTTATCTGTCATATTCAGGAACTATGACAGATTCGGCATCACAAATATAAAAAACACGGTTTAAAGGGGTAGCAAAAATGAATATGCTGGATAAATCCATTCATATGTATGGCCGGACAGGTGTGATCACGGATGATGTGGCCAAGGTGGTTGATGATGTAATCAATTACGTTGGTAAGGAGATTAATTTTGCAACATCATTGGGACTCGGTAAATCTGTTCTCTTTATAAACGAGTTATACCGCAGGGCAAAAGAAGATCCTACAATTAAACTTAAAATCATGACAGCCCTCTCACTGGAGATACCGAAAGGTAAAACTCCCCTGGAGAAGAGACTTGTGGGCCCGCTTTCAGAAAGGCTCTTCGGCGGATGCCCTGAGCTTGAATACATGATCGACCTTCGCGCGCACAGGCTGCCGAAAAATGTTGAGCTCTGGGAGTTCTACAGCAAGGCGGGATCAATAATGGACCTTCCGTCACAGCAGAGGCGCCACCTCCCCTCAAACTATACACACGTGTCAAGGGACGCCTATTTTACACAGAACACAAATGTTTTCGGACAGATGATGTCATGCCAGGAGATCAACGGAAAGATGATGTACTCCATGGGATGCAACACTGATATAAATGTAACGGCAAACCAGTTTCTGAATGAGGGTAAAGCGGAAGGGAAAAAACGCGTACTTATCGGAGAGGTAAACGAGAACCTCCCCTTCATGTACGGCGATGCTGTTTATGAAGCGGATAAATTTGACGTGTTCCTCAAAGGGCCGCAGTATAACTACAGGCTTTTCGGGCCTCCGAAGGATGCGGTAACAATCAAGGACCACATGATAGGCCTTAACATAAGCACACTTGTTAAAGACGGCGGAACACTGCAGGTTGGTATAGGGGCACTGGGTGACGCAATAGTTGCAGGCCTTGACATGAGGCATACTCATAATGACAAATACAATGAAATAATAAACGAAGCCGGCCTCACAAACCGCTACAAAGACCTTATCAATGAATTCGGCGGCACAGGGACATTTGAGCAGGGGCTCTACGGTTCATCAGAGATGTTTGTTGATGCCTTTATGCAGCTCTACAAAAAGGGTATATTAAAACGCAAGGTATATGATAACCTGGCGATTATGAAACTTGTTAATGAAGGTAAACTCTCAGAAAACAATATACCTGAGAATATCCTTGAACTGCTCTTTGAATATGACGGTATACACCTGAGGCTCAGGGAGAAGGACTTCAAAATGCTCACACATTTCGGAATCCTGAAAGATGGCCTTACATATAAAAACGGTTTCATCTATGACGGCGACAAAGAATACAACGCTGATATCCATGACACCAATAACATGGCAGCGATAAAAAAACTCCTGGGCAAACAGATGAAAAACGGCCAGATTATACTTGGCGGTTTCTACTTAGGGCCTGAGTCTTTCTATCAAGCTCTTAACGAAATGCCGGAGGAGGAGAGAGCCCAGTTCGGAATGTCAGGTGTTGAGAAGGTTAACCAGCTTTACGGAGATTCAGAACTCCGCACCCTGCAGAGAAAGGGGGGAAGATTTGTAAACTCAGGTATGATGGCAACACTGAACGGCGCCATTGTATCAGACCAGCTTGAAGACGGGCGTATTGTAAGCGGCGTTGGCGGACAGTTCAACTTTGTTGCAATGGCACACGCCATACCTGACGCGAAACTTATTATGGCAATAAGGGCAACAAGGGGTTCAGGAAAAACCCTCAGGTCTAACATAGTATTCAACTACGGCCACTGTACTGTTCCAAAATACTGGAGAGACATTGTTGTAACTGAATACGGTATCGCTCACCTCAGGGGCCTCTCTGAAGAGCAGGTCACACAGGAGATGATTAAAGTTGCTGACTCCAGGTTCCAGAAACAGCTCCTTGAAAAAGCCAAAAAGCACGGCAAGATTGAAGAGAGCTGGGAGATACCTGAGGAGTGCAGAAACAATTATCCTGAACGGGTTGATTCTTTTATCAAAAAATACCAGGCCGAAGGGTACTTCAAACAGTTTCCCTACGGAACAGACCTGATGCAGGATGAGATTATAATCGGAGGATCCCTCAAAGGTCTCCTGGCGTATAAAGCATCTAAACCTGTGAATACAGTATTTAAACTGGTTACAGAGATGTTCAAGCCTGTACCGAAAAAAGCGATTCCGTACCTTAAACGTATGAACCTTGAAAAAACTTCATGTTTAAATGAAAGGTTCCAGCAGAAGACAGTTATTGTGGCGCTTAAAAACGCTGGAAGGATATAACAGCATATAAACCGTAATTTTAAAAGCCCTCACCGGAAGGTGGGGGCTTTTTTTATACCTGAATATTCATCATCCTTTGCTTTTGCAGTATTCTAACTGTCACTCAGCACTGTATATTGTTTCCTGATATTCTCCCTGAAATTTTCAGGAATATCGTCCCAGTTCATTACATCAACAGAAAATGGGAGGTCACTTTCACCGAATGCTTCCCTCAGGTCGTTTATCAGTTTCATGTCCGCATCAAATACCACTATATCAAGATCAGATTGAGGCCTGGATTTACCTGAAACCCGGGAACCATAGGCCCATACAGTTCTGCCCGGTGCATGCTTTTTAAGAATCACTTTTACCAGTTCAAGATGAACCGGCTTAATATCTATCTTCATTATCACTTTTCAGAAGACCATTCCTCATTTTTCATTTTACAGTAAACAGAGATCACATCTTTTAAAAAGTCCCCTGTTTTATCAAGTGCTTCCTTGAATTTCTGTTCGCTGTAGTCATGCGCAGTACCAACCCTGGCATTGGCATATTCTATCCATTTTTCTATGTCTTCAATAATATGATTTTCAAAAGCCACGCGCAAAACAGGTTTCGGGCTGTTCGGTACATCAGGCAGACCTGTTTCATTTTCAAGGTATTTTTTCAGAGGCTTCCACAATGTATCATAGCATGTTTCAAAGCGCTGAACAACAGATTCGCTTATACCCTCCCTGTCAAGCTGCGATAAATTATTTCTTCCATTCATGGAGAGATAATTGTTATACTGTTTTTCAAGATGTATAATTGATTTTTTCAATTTATCATACTCTATCATTCTGTTTATTACCTTTAATTTTTATTAAATACTATATACTAATCTTTTAATGAAAGAACAGTCTCACGGCTTAATGGACGGAGTTCATTTATCTGCTTCTGAAGTTCATCTGTTTTTACAAGAAGTTCATTCATTATCAAAGGCCTCTACGGTATTGAGCATAAGTTTAATCTCCTTTATTGTTTCAGTCAAGTATCTTTATTACTGATGAATTACAGATGATTACGGGGAGGGATAATATTTCTATTGACACACCCCCTCCATTATTTAATAAAAAGTCACACAACAGGCGGATTATAAATGTATACGCATGAACAGTTTAAACCGAACGAGGCATGGCTGATTTTCAGAATAGATGCTCTTATCCGCATACAGGATACACCTGCGGATATGTATATATTAATGGATATAGGTAGCAGTTATATATTCGGGCAGATTATTATTACAGACAAAGCTCCACTGGAAATTGACATACACAGGTTAATGAAAAACGCCTACTCCCAAAAGAACGAATGGCCTTCAGCAATATATTACACGGCAAATGATCCCTTTGATGAGATGTTCCGTAAATTTGCAGAACAGAAAAAGATATCCTTTAAGATCGAACCGGCATCAGCCTTTAACAATATTACAGATCCTGTAAAAAAATCTTTTTATCATTATCTGAAAAACGGTGAATCAATTGAACCTGAATACCCGGATGATGAAGTTGAAGCTGCCATGGCTCTGCTTCCCGACAGCTACGATCCATGCCCATGTGCATCAGGTAAAAAATATAAATTCTGCTGCAAGCCCTTCTTCCCGGAGATTATCAGCGCAATGAATTTTGCGGAGGAAGGCCGCTACAGGGATGCCCTACTGTGGATGGATAAAGCCAGGAAAAAAGCCGGTGACACACCTGAAATATTGTGCCGGTATGCTATTGTTTACTCTTTTTTTGACAATGCCAAATCAGATGAATACCTTGAAAAATGCCTTACAGCATTTTCCGGGCACCCGCGCGCCAACTATATTAAAGGTATACAGGCCAAAGAATCCGGCAATTATGATGAGGCAATAAAGTATTACATGACTGCTATCAATAACTATCCGGAGGGGGACAGATTTCACCTTAATGAGGTTTGGAACAATCTCGGTTCGGTATATTTTGAAATGAAGGATTATATTAATGCCAAAGGGGCATGGGAAAAAGCGCTGGAATATCTCCCCGGGGACAGACTAGTCAGGGAAAACCTGAAAGATTTCATTTATAACAATCCGGATGTTCCGGACGATATTAAGCGGATACCTTCAATTCATCTGCTTAATACAGAGAATTCGATAAATTGAAGCGTCAGGTTTATTTCAGGGGACAACTGTTTTAGCACAGAGGAAAAGCCGGTTATTACGATTTCATCCACTCAGGCAGAGGTTCGCCTGTAGCTTTGTAGTAAAGCATATCAGGATCAAAATCAATTTCATCAGGCCAGCATAATGTTTTGATTTCATGATCTATATAAAACTTTTTAAAATACTCCTCGCTTTTAAAGAGTTCGAAAACACCACCACGATTGCGATAAGCGGAAAAATCCACTATTCCGCTTTTCCCTGAATCAAAGAACAGCTTTATTTTATAATCACCTGCGTATTCAGCATTTACAATCTCATGCATTTTAAAACCTCACAATAAAGGTTCAATTTTTTCAGGATATTTTTCTTCTTTAGTCAGGTTCCAGTCTCTCATAAGTTCATTCTTATGTTTCGAAGCCCATTCCACCACAAGGCCATGAACACGAGGTGGAAGACTCCCTTCGAGTAATCTCAAATCATCAATAGCTATTACCGCCTTATATTCATTATATCTTGCATGAAAATGCGGCGGATTATGATCATCAAAAAACATTGATATAATAATTCCGAAAAACCTGCTTATCTCAGGCATAATTTAACCTCTCTATTAAGATGATGTCAAGTATCTTTGCAGCTTCTGCGATATATACGATTGAAT
>DAISJZ010000025.1:0-31386 GCA_036821145.1 Spirochaetota bacterium | reverse complement strand
TTCGGCCTTGCATACATGGGTTACGGCAGGGGCGCTGAACCGGCCTCATGGGATACATTTTCAACTATCTTCTTTGGTGCTGTTATAATTATCTTCGCTGCTGTATGGGCATTCCTCTCAGTGAGAGGCGCAATTGCCAATAAAAAACGCTCCCTTGTTGAAAAAGAGAGAGGTAAAGGGAACTGGCGCATTGTTGATGAAGACAAATGGGAGGAGTTTTACAGGCTGCTGCAGATTGCAAAAAAAAGCCGTGAAAAGGAACTTGAAGATTTCATGAACAGGAAATTAAAAGATACAGACATGAGATAAACCATCCCTTCTTTTTTATAGGACAAAAAAGGGAACCATATTGAGGTTCCCTTTTTTATTTAATGTGATACCGGGTTTAAATTTTAATACTGAATAGCTCTTCTGATGAACTCGGACATTTTGCTGTCAGTGCTTTTGTTTTCCTCTTTATAAGACTCCGCAATAAAGAAAATATTATTATACAGAATTGTCAGGTTAGGTATCATAAACTGAATTTTGATCTCATTCCTGAGCGGAAGAATTGTTGTATTTTTGACATCCGCAAGTTTTTTCTGCTCGATTACAGTTTTCCCGTTGTGTTTGTGTGTAAACATAACATCATCGGTAGCTTCACTGTTAGGTGAGGGATCAGTAACAACAACGCTTTCAACTTCCTGTGTCTTGAAATTCTTTGTACGGATAGTTGTTTCCAATTTGCTTATGGTTTTACCGTCAGTATAAATTCTCAGTATTTTTTCCTCCAGCCCTATAGGTTTTGAACTGAAGAGCCCGTCCCTTATGTATATATGTTTAACAAGTTCTACATACTGTGGATTATTTTTATCCGGGCCGAAATTTATCTCTGTCTGATAGGGAAGAGTTTTTATCCCCTTGTTTTCCATTAACTTGTTCTCAGCAATTATCCTCTGTATTGAATTATACAGTTCCAGTATCTGCCTGTCATAGGATCTCCCCTGCTCCTCCAGTCTCGGGTCTACATCTTTATTCCCCTGGGAAAAAAGCATGACAGGGGTAATAAACATGACAATAACTGCTGTTATAAATATTTTTTTCATAAATCCTCCGGATTATAATTCATCTGAATCTGATGATGGAATTAGTTCAACAGACTAATATGATACTTTTATGATTACATCAACTCTTTTTTTTGCTCTGAATAAAATGCAAAAAATCTATTCAGAGTTATTATCGGTTAAATTAACCAATAATTAAAACTTTTTGTAATTAAAAAAAGCGTAAAGTTTACTATACCGGATCTGAATTTTAACTTGCTCTTAAAGTATATTATAATACAATAAACAGCTTAATCGACCATTGTCAAACAGGATGCAGAATGAAGAAGATACTTGTCGCGGATATTTCAGAATACCGGAAAGAAATAGCGGAAATATACAGAGGACTGGATTATGAGATCACCTTTTGTGATTCAGCTTTTGACGCAATTTCCAAACTGAAAGCTTTTGATTTTGACCTGGTAATATCCGAAGTTGAACTTCCGGGGGACAACGCCTTTGACCTTTATGAATATATCAGAGAAAACTACCCTTATATACCTGTAATAATGATGACAGGCAGGAATATTGACACTTTTTTCAGCAGGATCATCACCCGCGGGATCGGAAATGTGCTTCATAAACCTGTGAAAAAACCGGAACTGCTTAAGCTCACAGAAAAACTTATTACTCTTGAAAACATATTCGGTCTTGAAAACTATATTCAGGATATTATTGATCATAAAAAAATCAGGATTACAAAATCAGAACACATACGGAAAGCAATATCACTTATTATTGAACAGATCGAAAACTGGAATTTCAATTTAACCAGCAAATCTACTCTCAATCTCATGCTCAACGAGATGACTATTAACGCAGTTTACCACTCCCATGGACTTACTAAGGAAAAACTTCACAGGACACCCGTTGTCCTGGGTGAAGGTAAGTATGTTGATATACATTTCTGCAGAAACAGGGAATCATACGCGATATCTATAACTGATTATAACGGCAAACTGACAAAGGAAAAAATTCTTGAAAGCATTAATGCGGTAATAATACAGAATGAACTGATAGAAAAGTCTTTTGAAACAGGTGAAGATATTGCTGACCATATTTCTGAAACCGGGAGAGGTATTGATCTTGTACGCAAGCTTTCCGGTGAATACTATTTTATAATGAAGATGAACTTCAGGACAGAGATTATTCTGATATTTAAACAGAGTGATCAGAGTTACACACCTGACCAGTCATCACTTAAAATAATCTACGACAGAAGAGACAGCTGACTAATCTGTCTTTTCAGCAAAACCTTTCACAGCATCCATTGTGAGAGGGGTACCACTCCCCTCTTTTACCGCGTCTCTTTTTCTTAGCTTTGCAGGGAGATAAGCGTCATTGTAAAACCGGGCAAGTCTGTATAACTCCTCTTCTCTGTACTCATCCCTGATCTTTATCATCAAATTGAAATCTTTTTTTCTGAATCCCGAGTTAAGGGCACCGGCGATATCGGAAACAGTACGTTCAAAGTGTCGTGAATACAGCAGCATAAAGACAAAAGCAAGTGCAAGCATAACCAGTAATCCCAGCATATTGAGCAATGCGTTCTCGCCATTAAGATCCCTGCAGGAAACAGTAAGGTAGCAGAGGTTCCCCGGAATTTTAATGTAATCACCCGGAGAATAATATTTTCTGAATTCAGACACGGACAGTTTCTCATAACTTTTACCGTCATTATAATTAACTTTTATTATACGGTGATCGCTGATAAGGATGTTTTCACAAAGATCCCTGAAATTCATATTATTCAGTGTAGCGGCACTTTCCAGCTCCACAAGCATTCTTGAATAATCAGAACCCCTTTTTTTAAAATCATCCGGACCTGAAAAACCTGTAATTCCTGACCAGAGCATAATAATAACAGCCGTGGTGACAACAGCCATTGCTCCAGTGACCGAAGCGTGATGCCTGGTCATTTCTGAACTGTTTAGCCTGATTATTCCGGACAGTTTTAACACCCTTAGACTTCTAAGAAGCAGCGGCATCCGGATAACTGCCATCAGATTCAGAATAACAACAGGTAATTGCTCTGAAGCACCGGCATGCGAAGACTCAGATAAAAAAAGATAAAAAAACGGCAAGGAGTATAAAAGAAGTACTGGTAATGAACTTATCAAATCCACCCACCCGTTCCGGTGCTGCATGTATGCGATAAAATTTTTACGCCCTGCTGCTTTTATCGATTTTACTGTAAATTCAACTGAGAAAATCAGATCAAATATTATTCCTGCAAACAAAAGAGTGTTTACTGAAGCTACGCTCCACCTTGCAAATACCGCGTATTCATTAATGAAAAGATGGAGAAGCGAAAGTATTATCGCGGAAAGTATTAATCCCTCTGTATATTTTCTATTTATCATTAAACTCACCAGTTGTTATCCTTCGCAATAAGGTAAAGGCTATCAATCATATTCCTGTCATATCCTGCATAACCACAGTTATGTTTTGCGACACCAAGCCAGCTCTTTTCCGGCGGTTCGATACCTCTATGGAGATCATCAACCTCCCTATAGAACTGAAACATTGCACAGAATATAAAGACCAGCTTTGAAACAGAATCCTCTTTATCGACCCGTTCTGCATGGAGATGTGATTTAGCAGCGAACCTGATTATATCTGCAGGAATTCCCGGAAGCATTGAAGTATGAGATCTGACTCCATCAGTGTATCCGTTAAAACTTTCGCTCTCTGCCGCAGCATGCGCATCAGTTATCACACCAGGAGCATCCGGTACTTCCAGGTTTTTATCAGTTTGATAGTATACAAAACTCCTTAAAAGAATTACTACTTTAATGAGGCTGATATAAGTATCAGCATCCGGATTTATTTTATTAATACATGTAATCTCATTATAAATATATTCACACCGGTTAAAAACCTCTTTTATATATCGATCCACTGCATTATAATGAAAGATTGCGATTACAGGATACATACGGCAGCGTACATCTCTGTCTTTAAACATGGTCAGAAAAAAATCATGGAGTTTCCTTCTTCTATGCATGTCATCAACAACACCGTTTTCCGAAAGTCTGTTAAAAAATGTGAGATCAGTATTATCAATAAAGCAGTTGATTGGCTGTAATGATGATGCATATACCCGCTCATATATATCATTAAAAATAAGCTGAAGAGTTTCTGCCGGTTCAAGATCCGGGAAAAACCGGGGTTTTTTTAATATTATAGTGAGTTCATGTAAATTTTTTTCTATAAAATTAATTATAAACCTTTCACCGATTAATGGAGGCTCACATTTTATTGAAGGGAGATCAAAGAGGTGGCTGACGAACTCTTTTGCCCTGTTAATATCGCTTTCGCTGTACCGCTGAACCTGAACCATTAAATCAGAACCAGGCTGTTATACCTATGGTGGGAACTATTATATTCTGAAAGCCTGAAACATTTTCACCAAGATTATCAAAAACAAGCTGAACTCCGGCATTAAAAATCACTCCGCTCATCATCACAAACTTCAGCCCCATACCGTTTGAATACCTGTAACCGAACTTATCGTTTATCTGTGTATTTCTGCTCACTCCCCCCATCATGTCAGCATAAAAACAGACGTCATTTCTTTTGGTTATTCCGAATACAAACTGCGGGCCTATCCCCCCGGCATAAGCCTGGGTATCTGTTGTAAGATTAAACTCAGCCTCTCCCTTAAGAGCTATTGCTATGTTATTCCCGAGGAAAAAAGCAAACTGAGGAAAAACTTTAAGTATATTATTATTATCCTCCTCATCAGATTCAACCCCTCTGGCCTGATACGAAAGAAAACCGCCGACTTCCACTGTCCCGCTTCTAAGATATCTTCCCTGTTTTATCTTTATAGCGTCCTCAATCTCCTCCCGTACAATACTTCTCACCTCTTCAATAAATCTGTCTTCATTGACTTTTTTTGTATCATCGGTCTTTTCTTCTTTTATACTATGATCGATTTCTTCTCTCACAGCACCTCTCAGTTCATCAAGCAGATCCTCTTTTTCAGCGGGATCAATTTCCGAGAGAGGACGGTCTCTTTTTACGCGGATATTCTGCCCGCTCCCCCTGTATTTCTGCTCCATGTAATCTTCGTAGCTCTCGCGTGCGAAAATTCCTGCTGAAGTCAACAGCAGTATAAGCACGAAAAATGAGCATAACAGAGTTCTCCTGGACATACCTCTTCCTCCGGATCATTATTTTTAATTATCGTCAATTTAAGGCAAAGTTATATAGAATATTTTCCGATTAATATAACAGCATTAAAAAAGAGGTGCTCCCTGAATGATCAAAATCCGTAAAAAATTTATAGCCGCAGCCGCGATTGTTCTCACCGCGGTTATTTTTATTTCAGCTGAAAACGGCAGGGACACTGCAAAATTTGTCAATCCGGGATTCAGGATTAATTCAGAAGGTGACGACTTCTCTCCTTCTATTACTGCTGATGGCAACATCATGATATTCAACTCGAAAAAACCTGAAGAAAAATCACACAATATTTTTATATGCAGAAAAGAGAAAGGTATATGGAGTGATCCTTTCCCTGTTTTTGAACTGTGCACTGATTCAAATGAAGAGACTCCATTTATCTCTTCTGATGGAAAACTAATCATTTTTGCATCTGACAGACCCGGAGGTTTTTCACCCCCAATGACATCGGACGGGAACAAAAGAATTACTTTCGACATTTATATTTCTCATTATGGGGATGGCCGCTGGAGCCCCCCGGAATTACTCAAAGGTGACGTAAACACATCACAGAATGAACGTACACCTTCACTTTCCCGTGATGGAAAATTTCTTTTTTTTACAAGATGGCCCTATAAAAATCCGGGGAAATCAAGAATATTTATGGCTGAACTTCAAAACGGTAAGTATATCAACTCAAAGGAACTCCCCGCGTCTATCAACTCTGGAAATTTTGAAGTCGCTTTTATCCCCTCATACAGAGATAACAGATATTACTTCTCCTCAATGAGAAATGGAGGGCTTGGCGGTTGGGATATCTACTATACAATAAAGACATCTAAAGGTTTCAGTGAACCGGTACATGCCGGCCCGGAGATAAACAGCGTATTTGATGATCTCTATTATGCTGAATGTTTAACGGATTATATAATCTGCAACAACGCTTTTGGAGGGCTGGGAGGTTATGATATCTATGTCAGCAAAGATTCAACCGGCGTCCGGGAGAGTGTAACAAATAAAAAAACAGTTTATTCAAAAGAAACAAAACTCAAAATAACTGTCGCCGACTCCCTCACCGGAAAATCTTTGAAGGATATACAGCTTCGGGTCGGACTTATAACAGATGCTGAAGGAACAAAAGATGCAGCAAGATACACTGAAAGAAAATCAGACAGTAACGGAGTTTTTCTCATATACCCCAAAAAAGATGTACGATGGCTTTCTGTTCAACCCCTTGCAGCAGAATACCGCGGCTCAGGAATAAAAGTTAAAGTTATCCCTGAACAGTACCAGGATGTGGTACTTTATGTAAACAGAAACCCCTCAAAACAAAAACAGGTTTTCGAAGAAAAAAAAGAGACAATAATTGAAAAAGAAGTCATACCTGAAAAATCAGGTATTACAGAATCCATAGACACAAATACTAAAATAAAACCTCCGTTTAAAAGTATTCATTTTAATTTTAATTCCGCAAGCATCAGGAACGATGATATACCGGAACTTTATTCAATAGTAGAATATTTACGGCTGAATGATTCTGCAGAACTTATTATCACGGGATATGCCGACTCAGTGGGGAGCAGAAAGACAAACAACAGGATAAGTGCAGCCCGCGCTTTAACTGTAAAAAAATTTATTATGGAGATGGGTATCTCCGGTGACAGGATTACAGCAAAAGGAGCAGGAGAAGTCTGCACTAAAGGAAAGTATTACAGAAAAGGTAAAAATCTGAAGTCCCGGAGAGTCGATTTTTTAATTAAATAAAAATAGCGGCTTATTATAAACCGCTATTTTATCAATGCTTCAGGCATTTTCCGCATAGAATCTGTTATTCGCTCATCCTCCTGAGAAAAGCGGGAATATCAAGATCTTCATTTGAGTAATCTTTCCTCGGCTTCCTTGTTTCGTAATCAAGAGTAAACGTTTTCCCTGCCGGTGCAGATTTAGGCTTCTGTACATCCTGTTTCCCTTCAATCAGTGTGAGTGGTGATCCTGAGCCAGGCTCCCGTACTGTCTCCCTGGCTTTGGCATTCACCGTTGTATTCATCCCCATGTTATTGACAGAAAGCATATTCTTTTTTCTGTCAAAACCTGTTGCAATTACAGTAATCCTCACCCTGTCATCAAGAGCAGGATCAACAGTTGTACCGAAAATAATATTTGCGTCCGGATCAACCTGTCTTGTAATTTCATTTGTCACTTCATTCACTTCATGCAGAGAGAGATCGTTACCGCCGGCGATATTAATAAGCACAGCTTTCGCTCCCTCAATGCTTGTCTCTTCCAGTAACGGGCTGTTTATTGCCATATGAGTAGCTTCAATAGCCTTGTTCTCCCCTGTCCCGATGCCCACGCCCATGAGAGCATCACCCGTCTCTTTCATAACTGTTCTTACATCTGCAAAGTCAACATTTACAAGTCCTGTAACCATTATTAAATCCGCTATACCCTGTACACCCTGTCTCAGGATATCATCAGCGAGTTTGAACGCGTCTTCAATCGGGGTTTTTCTGTCTATAATTTTGAGAAGAAGATCATTGGGGATGGTAATCAGAGTGTCCACTTTGCTTTTGAGGTTCCTTATCCCCTCGTCAGCCTGGGTCATTCTTCTCTTGCCCTCTACCTTGAACGGTTTGGTGACAACACCTACGACCAGCGCCCCCTGTTCTTTTGCTATTTCAGCAACAACCGGGGCGGCACCTGTACCTGTACCTCCACCCATTCCGGATGTGATGAAGACCATGTCAGCGCCCTTTAAAGCCTTTGTTATATGATCCCTGTCCTCATTGGCTGCTTCACGCCCGATTTCAGGATTTGCACCTGCACCGAGTCCCCTTGTAAGCTTTGAACCGATCTGGATCTTCTCCTGAGCAAGACAGTCACGGAGCTGCTGAGCATCCGTGTTAGCCACTATGAATTCGACGCCCTCCATGCCGGTAGCGATCATCCTGTTAACCGCGTTTGTACCGGCACCGCCGACACCGATAACCTTGATTATGGTTGTTAGTGGCTTTTCTTCCTCTAATTTGAACATGTACCCTCCCGATCAAACTGCGTTATTGTATCGTATTATGTCTCATTAAATCGTGTTTTAATCCATAAAAAAAGTATTAAAACGGTTTAAACCATTATTTTTCGATGTAATTCCCGTGAATCACGGGATAAAAAAACTTCTGAAAACCCGGAAAACTTGAGTCTGAATTAATTAAAATAGAATGAACATTAAGAATTGCTAATAAACGATTTATATATAAAATATTAATTTTATTTTGTCAAACATGTTTTCTTCTTTATTATTAATATTTAAAAAAAGTTACAAATATTCCTCAAAAACTCTTTTAAGCCTGCCGACAATGCCCGGTTTGGTTCTTCCGAACTTCCCCTGCCCCCTGAATCTGTTCATTCTGATTCCATATTTCAGCAGACCTACTCCATTTGCATACTGCGGAGTGGCAACCACATCCTTAAGCCCAACAATATCTGATGGTATACCGATTCTTACGGGCATATTAAAGATTCTCTCCGCTGCCTCAATACAACCCTCAAGCATGCTGCCTCCCCCTGTTAGTACAATACCCGCAGCCAGCATATCCTTTTTACCGCTCTTCATAAGTTCATGGTCAACCATTTCCATAATTTCACTTACACGGGGCTGAATAATCTGGGTCAGCTCCTGCCTGAAGAGCCTTCGCGGCGCCCTTCCGCCTACCGATGGAACGTCAACAAGCTCCGATGCATCTACAAGCGAAAGATCCGCGCATCCATATTTCTTTTTTATCATCTCAGCCGACTCAATTGATGTACGGAGCCCGATAGATATATCGTTTGTTATGTGAATACTGCCCACGGGGAGTACGGATGAGTATGCAACTCCACCCTCGAGATAAACCACTATATCAGTTGTTCCCCCTCCGACATCAATAAGCGCAACTCCAAGCTCCCTTTCATCACGTGCAAGAACAGCATCAGCTGAAGCAAGGGGATTAAACACCACATCCCTGTGCTGGAATCCGGCTTTTCCAACTGCTTTGATCATGTTCTGTATACTTGTTGTGGCTGCTGTAATAATATGTACCTCGGCTTCAAGTCTTACTCCGCTCATACCTACGGGATCTTTGATCCCGCTCTGGTCGTCCACAGTGAACTCCTTGGAAAGTACATGCATTATCTCCCTGTCAACTGGGATGACTATTGCCTGTGCAGCCTCAATTACACGTTTAACCTCAATCTGGGAGATTGTCCTGTTACGGTTGGCTATGGCCACAACACCTTTCGAATTTTCACCTTTTATATGCTGTCCGCTTATCCCGACAAAGACACTGCTCACCTCATAACCCGCCATAAGTTCAGCATCTTCAATTGCTTTCACAATTGATGCAGCAGTGTTGTCAATGTTCACTATTACGCCGTTTTTCAGTCCCTTTGACGGGGCAACGCCCACACCGGCAACCTCAACCTGGTTATTTTCATTCAGGAACCCGATAACTGCACAGGTTTTGGTTGTGCCTATGTCAAGGCCGACAATAATATCTTCCATACATTAACCTCTCAGGATCTACCTGACCAGCACCATATTTCCCCTGAGATCAAGATACTCAGGATATCGTGCTGATGCGTCAAGATAAGCCGCTGTTTTCTCAAGTCTTAAAAATCCATTCAACTCATTTTTTATTACGAAAAGAGTTTTTCTCTTTCTTAACTTCACTTTCAATTCAGCCGGAGAATCAATCATGACCTCCTCCAGTTCGTCAGCAAATGCTCCATTTCCATTTTTAAGAGCCATAAGTAGCTCAAAAACTGACAGAAGAGTATTTTTCCCTTCAGCGGAATCTGCATACTCCCTGCTTAGAATAATTATCGGCATATCTGTCCTGAAAAAAAGCCCTGATTCAACAATATTCAGCTTTTCATCAAGTAAAACAGGTATGCTCTGCTGTTTATCAACAAGAAGCGCTGTAAAAAGAGGGTATTTTTCAACAATTTCAACCACAAGTGAATTCCCCTCCCTTGACAAAGAACTGTTTTTAACCATGATGTTCTTTTCAAGAACCTCTTTCAGTGAATCAGTATCAATAATGATCCCCTTCTCATCCGCCTTTGCCCTGCTCATCCGGATTACATCATACCTGTCCAGGTTTTTTGCTCCCCGGAATTCTATCTTTTCAAAAAATTCTATCTTTTCCGCATATAAAGCAGGTGACAGAAAAAAGAAAACCATAAGGGCCGCGGGTAATCTCATTACTCCTCCATCCCAAGGCTTTGCAGGATCATCTTTCCTGATTTATAAATATCACCCGCACCCAGAGTCAGCACCACATCTCCCTCCCTCAAAGAGGGTATAACAGCAGAGGGGATATCCTCAAATTTTTTTATTAACACAGCATCCCTGTTTTCATGCTTTTTCACTGCCTGGCATATAAGATCTGTTGATACGCCTTCAATAGGAGCTTCGCCCGCGGGATAGATCTCTGTGAGGAAAATTTCATCCGCATTTGCAAAAGACTGGCCGAACTCATCCCAGAGGAGCTCGGTACGGGAATACCTGTGAGGCTGGAAGATTACTACTATTCTCCTGCCGATATTTTTAAGAGCTGCAAGAGTGGCTCTTATCTCAGTAGGGTGATGCCCGTAGTCATCCATCACAAGTATCCCGTTATGCTCGCCGACTCTCTCAAGCCTGCGCCCCACTCCCCTGAAGTTTGCAAGGCCTTCTTTTATTGCTTCGTAAGTAAGGCCCAGTTCAAGTGCCACAGTTATTACGGAAAGAGAATTCAGGACATTATGATTTCCGAGCTGTGCAAGAATAAAATCTCCAAGGGGCCTGTTTTTATAGTTGCATGTAAAACATGTTCTGCCGTTCTCCATCCTTATATCGCATGCTGAAAAATCAGCTTCATCATTTAAACCATAAGTATAATAGGGCCTTTCAACTTTAGGCAGAAGTTCACGAATCACGCTGTCATCAGTACAGAGCACTGAATAACCGTAAAACGGAATATTATTCATGTAGGTTAAAAAGGCATCTTTGAGGCCTTCAAAATACTTGTAATGATCAAGGTGATCCGCGTCAATATTTGTCACTACTGCGATGCTGGGCAGCAGTTTCAGGAATGAACCGTCAGATTCATCCGCCTCAAATACAATGTACTCACCTTCCCCGGCCCTGGCGTTTGATCCGAAATTAAATACCTTCCCCCCGATAACCGCTGTGGGATTAAGCCCTCCGTCACTGAGGACAGAGGCAAGCATTGAAGATGTTGTAGTTTTGCCGTGTGTCCCGGCTATCCCGATCCCGTGTTTAAGACGGACAAGTTCGGCCAGCATCTCGGAGCGATGAATGATTGGGATTCTCCTTTTTTGTGCTTCAATGATCTCCGGATTGGAAAGATCTATTGCACTTGAGGTAACAACAACATTATAATCCCGGATATTAGAGGGAAAATGTCCTACATATATTTTTGCGCCCAGGCTCTCCAGCCTTTTTGTCTGTTCCGAAGCTTTCAGGTCGGAGCCTGAAACTTCATATCCGAGGTTAATCAGGATTTCAGCTATACCGCTCATTCCGATACCGCCAATCCCTATAAAATGCATTTTTTTAGATTTTCTGAACAATTTACTTCACTCCTGCTGCCAGTTCTGATTTTATATATTTTACAATTTCATCCGCCGCATCGATCTTTGAAGCATTTCTGGCGCAGTCGGACATCAACTTCAGCTTATTTTTATTGTTAAGCAGATCAAAAAGTACCGGTGCCACCTTTTCCGGCACAGCATCCTGATCTTTAATTTTTACTGCTGCTCCTGCTTTAACAAAGGCATCGGCGTTTTTCTCCTGGTGATTATCTGCTGCGTATGGATACGGTATCAGTATTGACGGGACTCCCGCTGCCGCAAGCTCCATCATAACTCCCGCACCTGATCTTGATATGCAGATATCGCATGCCCTGTATGCCTTACCCACTCTTTTAACATAAGGAGATATATAAAGAGAGCCTGCATCCAGTTCATTCTGAGATCTCTCCTTGTATTCAGCAAAGGAAAAATCACCTGTACTCCAGATAACACCTATATTTTTGAATTCACGGGGATACTTTTTCTTGAGACCGAGAATAAGCTGATTCAGACGTACAGCGCCCTGGCTCCCCCCGACAACAAAAATCAGTTTTTCACTGTGCCCGAGGTGGAATGTTTTCTTAGCTTCCTCTTTAGTTATCTGAACAAGGACATTATTCCTTATAGGATTGCCTGTACGGATAAACTTATCCGGAAATTTCAGGTATTCTGTAGATTCCTCAAATGTACCGAAAACTTTCCGGCAGTACTTTTCCATCTTAAGAGTTACCTTCCCCGGAACAGAATTCTGCTCACATAAAAAAACCGGTATCTTTTTAATTTTCGCAGCCACAAGCGCCGGAGCAGAAGCATATCCTCCCATACCTACTACAGCATCTATATTGTTTTTCTTTATCAGTCGCATGGTTCTGAATATAGCTTTCAGAAATTTAAGAATAAAAAAAGGTATTTTCACCGGGTTCTTTGTCATGGCCGGGGGATTATATGTATAAAGCTTATCCGTTTCGATATCACCGAGAGAGGAAAATCTCATATCCGAAACTCCCGTAAGAAAAACCGGGTTCATTCTGCCGTCCTCACGCAGCTTTTCGTAAAGAGCAATACCGGGGCTTATGTGTCCCCCTGTCCCTCCGCCGATTATCAGTATATTTTTACTCATTGTTCCAGACCTCTTCAAATTTGACTTCACGGAATGCTGCTTCACGATATCTTGATATATTCAGTAAAATTCCGGATGCAATCATTGACGCGAGAAGGGAAGACCCCCCGTAACTGATAAAGGGTAAAGGAATACCCGTTGTAGGGAGAGCCCCGCTCACTACTCCCATATTTATAAATGCCTGCACCACAAGAAGAAGAGTCAGGCCTATAGCAAGGAGCTTACCAAAGCTGTCAGGAGCGGCAAGTGCTATAAGAATTCCCCTCCAGAAAACAAAACAAAAGAGAAGCACAAGTGTAACGGTTCCTATGAGACCTGCCTCTTCGGCGATTACAGCAAATATAAAATCAGTGTGCGGCTCAGGAAGCCTTGCGATCTTCTGCGTACCGAACCCGAGCCCCACTCCAAGAATCCCCCCTTTTTTAAAAGCGGTAAATGATTGAATCACATGATAACCTATACCGAACCGGTCATCCCAGGGATTAAGATATGCAAGTATCCGCCCCCACCTGTATGAAACCTGATAGATAAGGAGATAGAACATAGGGATGCTGAGTATAAAAAGAAAAAGTATATATGTAAGAGGAAATCCCGATACGAATATTATTACAACAGAGATCAGCAGAAGATCCATTGCTGTACCGAAATCAGGCTGCATCATGACCAGTACGAAAATTCCTGCGATTACAAGCATCGGAATAAGGAGCTGCAGTACATGACTGTCTCCTTCTTCTGAAGAATAAATCTTTACGAGATATATTACGCAGACAAGCTTTGCGAACTCCGAAGGCTGAATTCCGATAAAACCGAGACTGAGCCATCTTGAAGACCCCTTGGCGCTTGAACCCACCCCCGGTATAAGAACAATTATTAAAAGTATAAATGTCACTATAAGCATAATCTTAGTGTATTTTACATAATGCCTGTAATCAAAATTCTGAAAAAACATTAACGCTCCAAAACCTATCAGGAACCAGAGGGTCTGTCTTTTTAGAAAATAAAAGGAATCACCAAACACACGCAAAGCGTACACAGCGCTGGCGCTGTAACTCATTGCAAGACCAATTCCGGCAAGGGCGAATATCGCGGCAAAGAGCGCCAGGTCAGGCTCCCCCCTTCTGCGGGTATCTATGATATTCCTCAGTTCCAGTTGAGTTCTCCCGCTGTAAGTTTTCTGAAACAATCCTTAAAAACTTTACCTCTCTCATCATAACTGCTGAACATATCAAAAGACGCGCATGCAGGGGAAAGCAGTATCATGTCACCCTCTTCAGATGACTGCATTGCCTTTATAACAGCATCCTCCATTGTACCGGCCCTGATAAAATCCGTTCCTTTAAACAGCTCAGCAAAGAGGTCACTGGATTCACCGATTAACACAACTGTACGCGCCTTATCTTTAAGCACAGGAACAAGCCTCGAATAATCATCACCCTTGGTTCTCCCTCCGATGATAATTACGCCTTTATCTTTTATGCTCTTAACCGCCATTTCAACCGCGCCGATTGTTGTTGCCTTGGAATCATTTACAAAAATCCGCCCCATATATTCACCGGTAAACTCCATCCGGTGTTCAAGCCCGGTGAAAGTGCGGCAGGCTTCAACGACTTTGTCGAAATTGAGAACAGTACCAATTTTTTTATATAGAGCAACAACCATAAGTATAGATGCCATTATATTCTGCATATTATGCAGACCGATTATTTTAAGTTCTTTCTCCTCTGCAATTATCAGGTCTATTACTTCGCTTCTGTAATAGACCGAATTATTTACAAAAAACGAATCCGATTTTAAAGTGTCGTTAACTGAAAATTTCAAAACATGCGCAGGATACTCCCCTTCAGCATCAGTAAGAATTTTATTATCCATATTATACACAAACCAGTCTTCATCTGTCTGGTTCATAAAAATTCTTTTTTTAGCTGCGAAGTAATCCTCTATTCCATTATACCTGTCCAGATGATCAGGAGTCACGTTGAGAATTGCTGCCACATCGGGCCTGAATGTATCAATAGTTTCAAGCTGGAACGATGACAACTCAATCACAGTTACAGAATCCTCAGTAGTTTCATCCGCAAAGGTCACCAGCGGAACACCGATATTTCCGCCGACAAATGTTTTAAATCCTAATGTTTTAAAAATATGTCCGGTAAGAGTTGTGGTTGTTGACTTTCCGTCAGTTCCTGTAATCCCGATTATATAACCTTTCATGTACCTGAAGGCAAGTTCAATCTCGGCGATAACAGGTATATTCAGTTTCTTCGCTTCAAGAATAAGCGGAATAGCTGCAGGTACACCGGGACTCAAAACAACAAGATCAAATCCGGAATCCAGTATTTCAGGCGACTGGTTACCTGCAATTACTTTTACAGAAGGATTAAGTTTTGAGATTATATCTTTAAGTTCCGGTTCTGTTTTAATATCCGTGACAGTGACACTCTTCCCTTTTGCAATGAGGAAGTTTGATGTGGCAAGTCCGGTTCTGTAACCGAGGCCCACTACCAGAACATTTTTATAATCGTTATTATTCATCAGTTTTTTATAAGCACCCTGTCTATCAAGTATTGCTTTTATCCGAACGTCATTCCGGCCTCAGTGCCGGAATCTTTATGACAAAAAATATATAATCTGATTTCTTTCATTCCGGTAATTGACTGCGTCAAAACCGGAATGAAAGAAATCACTCTTACAGAATCTTCAGTGATGCAAGTCCAAGTATTGCAAGGATTACACCGATAATCCACATCCTTGTTACAACTTTCTGTTCCGGCCACCCTGAAAGTTCAAAGTGGTGATGGATCGGAGCCATTTTGAAAACTCTCTTCTTCCTTAATTTAAATGATCCCACCTGTATAATTACAGAAAGAGCTTCCATTACAAAAATTCCTCCGACAATAAAAAGAAAAATCTCTTTCTTGATCATAACAGCTACAATACCGATGATACCGCCTAACGCGAGAGATCCTGTATCACCCATAAAAACAGTTGCCGGATTGCTGTTGAACCAGAGGAAGCCGATTAACGCACCGGTAAGTGCCGCAAGAAAAACAGTAAGCTCCGCGCTGTGCGCGATATATGGAATACCGAGGTAATCTGCAATTTTAATATTACCCGTTAAAAATGTCATAATGCCGAGAGTTGCAGCGACAATACCCACTGTACCTGTTGCAAGCCCGTCAAGTCCGTCAGTGAGGTTAACCGCGTTTGAGCTCCCTATAATTACAATTACAGCAAAAACCAGCCAGTAAAAACCGAGGTCCAGCACCGCCTGGTTAATAAAGGGAACATAAAGAGTTGTGGCATCCTTAGTACTTGACGGATAAAAATATATAACAGCAGAAACAGCGAAAGCTGTTACAATCTGTACAATCAGTTTACCTTTCGGATTTACTCCATCCTTTTTCTTTTTAACAGCCTTTATATAATCATCAATGAATCCAAGCCCCCCGAGGATCACTGTTGCGATTATAAGCACAATAAGATAATGATTGCTGAAATTTCCCCAGAAAGCCATTGATATAATAACAGCACCAAGAATAAGGATTCCTCCCATTGTTGGTGTTCCAGCTTTGGTCTTATGACTTTCAGGACCGAGGTTTCTTATCTGTTCACCAAGCTTCAGCCTCTGGAGCCAGCGTATAACAAGACCTCCGAAAATAAGAACAAGCAGCAGCGCAGTCAGTGCAGCAAAAGCCGATCTGAATGATATATACTGAAAAAGTCTGAAATATGATACATACTCCTTTAAGGGGAGTATCAGATGATAAAACATTTTTTTACCTCATGCAATAAGTCTGTTAACAACATCTTCCATTTTCATAGAACGTGATCCTTTCACAAGTACCACGTCCTTTTCACACAGTCCGGATAAAAGAAATTCAGCAATCTGATCCTTTGAGTCAAACTTTTTAATTTTATCCGGGTTCATCCCTGCGGCTGATGCGCCCTTCTCATAATATTCCGACATATCTCCGAAAAGGAGGAGCTGGTTGAATTTTCTCGCTGCAACAAACTCCCCCACTTTCATGTGATAAAGCCCGGCAAGTTCTCCGAGTTCCTTCATGTCAGCAAGTACAGCTGTCTTCTTTCTGTCAGGGAAAACATCACATACAGATTCAAGAGCATAAAGAGATGAAAGAGGATTGGAATTATAAGTATCATTTATCAGAACAAACCCTCTGTCGATTATCTCACTCCGGCCGCCCACATTTTCAAAAGAGGAAAGTTTTGCAGCAGCATCTGCGAGATCAACACCCGCTGTTTCCGCAACTGCTATAGCAGCCATAAGATTATAAACATTATGCCTGCCGTATAAAGGTACTGAAATTTTTTTACCTTTGTAAACAACATCAACGCTGCTGCGTGTAAGCTTAAATGAATCAGGCCTGAAATCCGCCCCGGGTTCAATACCGAATGTCAGAAGTCTTACGCCATGCTCCGAAGCATGCTTTTCAATAATATGAAAACACTCCGTCTCCCTGTTGGCTATAAGAGTCGAGCCTCTTTTCATTCCGGAAAGTATTTCCGACTTGGCATTAGCAACATTTTCAACAGAGCCGAGAAACTCAAGGTGTCCCGCACCCACATTTGTAATTACGGCTATGTCGGGCTGAACAATATTTGACAGTCTTTCAATTTCACCGGTGTGATTCATCCCCATTTCAATTACAGCCGCTTCATGGGAAGAATCCATCTGAAGGAGTGTAAACGGCACACCGATCTCATTATTATAATTCTTCGTATTTCTTAACGTATTATACTTAGCGGATAGAACAGAATAAACCAGTTCCTTTGTAGTAGTCTTTCCGTTAGTCCCGGTAATTCCGATTGTAAGCGGGGAAAACCGGTTTCTGTAAAACTCTGCAATCTTTCCAAGGGCAGCAAGAGTGTCATCACATTTAATCAGCGACTTTCCTGACTCTGCTGCGGCAGTTTCAAATCCCTCTTTCATTGTCAGAGAGCAGGAAATTTTACCTGATTTAAAAAGTTCCGGGATAAAGTCATGGCCGTCAAATTTCTCTCCCGTTATCGGGATAAAAAGATTATTATCACCTAATTCACGGGAATCAGTTGTTACGGTCTCAAGGGAAATATTTTCATCGCCGGCAATTATCCTGCCGCCGGTTATTGACGCTATCTCTCCGGATGTAGCTCTAAAAATTCCTTTCAATTCTTTTTCCCGTTCATATACTTGAGAGCCATCTCCCTGTCATCAAAGTGGTGTTTTGTCTTACCTATTATCTGGTAATCCTCATGGCCTTTACCTGCAATTACCACAACATCCCCTTTTTCAGCAATATTAATGGCAGCTTCAATTGCCTTCTCCCTGTCAGGCTCGACAATATAGCTTCCTCCGGTAATACCTTTCATTATATCTTCAATTATAACTTTTGCATCTTCAGTGCGCGGATTATCGCTTGTGACAACAGTAAAATCTGAATTATCTACAGCAATTTTTCCCATGATCGGGCGTTTTGTCCTGTCCCTGTCTCCGCCGCATCCGAATACAGTAATTACCCTGTTATGCGGCATTTCATTCACAGACTGAAGCAGCTTAAGGAGAGCGTCCCCCGTATGAGCATAATCCACAACAGCATAGAAACCTGCCCCTGTATCAACAACCTGAAGCCTGCCCGGTACAGAATCAAGCTTACTCATCCCTTCAATAACATCATCAACGTCAATCCCTGAATAAAGAGCGGAACCCAGTGCCGCAAGTGAATTGTAAACCTGAAACCTCCCGGCAAGCTTAAGTTTAACATCTCTCCGGTCCGGTCCGTGAACCAGCCTGTAGCCAATACCGGTAATCCTGTTATCAATACTTTCAGGTGCTGCCAGGAGTTCGGCACCTTCACTCTCCCCGTAAGAGATCATTTTAAAAGTATATCCGTTATGCTCTTCGTAAATCCGTTTCCCGTATTCATCATCAGTATTTATAATTGCAGCCCTGTTCTGCTTGCCGCTTTTTTCAAGAAGATCAAAAAGTCTCTTCTTCGCTGAAAAATAGGCATCAAAAGTTTTGTGAAAATCAAGATGGTCCTGTGTAAGATTCGTAAACACCGCGTTGTCGAACTCCACATCTTCAACCCTGTCAAGATAGAGAGCGTGTGATGAAACCTCCATCACGACATGAGTAACTCCGTCATCAAGCATCTGTTTCAGAAGCTCCTGTATATCCTTTGACTCAGGAGTGGTGTTCGGAGCAGGGAGCACTTTCCCCTTCCACCTGTAATTAACTGTGCCGATCACTCCGCATGAATGGCCGTTGCTGTTATATATAGATTCAAGAAGATATGTGATTGATGTTTTGCCGTTAGTCCCGGTAATCCCAGTAACATGAAGTTTCTTCGAAGGCTCCCCGCAGAAAACAGAAGATACCCTCGAAAGAGCCCTGCGTGAATCATGGGACACAAGAAACACAACACCCTCTGACTCAAGGTGAATAAAATCATGTAACCGCTCATCAGAAAGAAGAACACATCGGCATCCGTTCTTCACTGCCGGCTCAATGTATGAATGCCCGTCGCTTTCAAAACCTTTAACCGCCACAAACATGCTCCCCGCACCTGCACGCCGGGAGTCATACTCCACGGATGTAATTTCAACTGATGCCGGGTCTGCACTCCCCGCTGTGCTTATCAGCTCACACGAGCCTTTAAGAATCTCACTTGCTTTCATTTTTACCGTTTTCTTTCTTCTCTTCAGTTTTCAGTACAAGCATGTCCTGAGGCTCCATCCTTCGCACTCCTTTACCTGCAACCGCATTTTCAACTGTCCTGAAGTTCCGAAGCCTCTCAAGCTCAGCGAGATGCCTTTTGTTTTCTTCAGTCAGTTCATGCTCCACTTTGACAAGTTTCCTGTAATCCATCTTCATCCGCATGACCTCAATATTCTGCCACACGTAAAGGAGTACAAAAACGCTCATCATGAATACTACCATAAAATACTTCATATATTCCGTCAGATACTTCTCAACTTTCTTGCAGCCCTGAGCTTCGCGCTCCGGGATCTGTTGTTCCATCTGAGCTCATCCTCATCCGCCGTAACCGGTTTTTTTGTGATAAGCTCAGCAAAAGGCTTATTCATGCAGTTGCACCTGTTAGGCTCCTCGCCGCAGAGGCAGCCGTCCTTCATCCTTCTGAAAAAAATCTTTGCAATCCTGTCCTCAAGCGAATGAAACGAAATCGCCATCATTATTCCGCCTTCAGAGAGCACCTTAAATCCACCCTTAAGACCCTCTTCAATTGACTGTAGCTCCCGGTTAACCTCAATCCTCACTGCCTGAAACACCCGTGTCGCAGGATGAATATTCTTAACATGAAACTTCTTCGGTATAGCAGCCAGTACTATAGACGCAAGCTCAGCGGAAGTTTCAACCGGCTTTGCGGCCCTCCTCTCAACAATGATCTTCGCGATCCATGCTGCCCAGTTTTCCTCGCCGTAATCCCTGAATATTCTCGCCAGTTCTTTTTCCGGATACTTATTGATAACATCATATGCATTGATATCTGATCCGCCAAGGCTCATGTCAAGGGGCTCGTCACTGGCGAAGGTGAATCCCCTGCCGCTTCTGTCAAAGTGATACGATGAAATTCCAAAATCGTACAGGATGTAGTCAGGCGGATTGTCCGGGTGAAGGAGATCTGCAATGCCGGAAAAGTTGCTGTTAATATATGTGATTCTGCTGCCGAAAGCCGAAAGCCTCTCTTTAGCCCTTGCTAAAATTTCACTGTCCCTTTCAAAAGCGGTAATCTTCATTTCAGGAAAGAGCTTCAGAAAAATCTCCGAATGCCCCCCTTCGCCAAGGGTACAGTCAACAAGATGACCTTCCCCCTTTTTCAAAGAACAATCTATGATGTCAACAATTTCGCGCCAGAGAACAGGTTTATGTATGTATGATTCATTAAAAAATTCATCTATTGTGTGATTATGTCCCATCAGTCAGCGCCTTACCTTAAATCCCCAGCTCATCCGCGAAGGAATCGATAAAAGCACCGTCAGGCCTGCACTCTTCATAAACCTCTTTTGACCAGATCTCAATTTTATTAAAAAGCCCGAGAATAATAACATCGTTTGTGATGCCTGCATATTTTAAAAGGTTTGAAGGAATTACCATTCTCCCCTGCTTATCGAGTTCGCATTCGCAGGCCCCCCCAACAAGAAACCTGACACTCATCCTGTTTTTAGGGTCGGATTGGGAGAGAGGCATAAGCTTCTTCTCAACAAATTCATTCCACTCCTGGTCACGGAAAGCCATGAGGCATCTGTCAAAGCCGTGGGTTACCACAAGCTTTTCAACAGGCTCCTGCTCCCCGAAAGCTTTTCTCAGCTTTACAGGGATAGCCACTCTCCCCTTGTCGTCAAGCGCGGGGGAATACTCTCCCATGAACATAAATGATTACCCGGAAACCCCTTAAACTGGATTAATTCAACAAAATTCACCACTTTTCCCCATTTTTAACCATATGAGACATAAATGTCAATCAGAAAAACGATTTTTTCTGTAATGCGAAAATTTTATGTGCAGTTTTTGGAGCTAAAAGACGATAATTCGGGATCTTTTTGAAACCGGGGGTCAGAGCATCGATTTGTTTTAGAATAAAGAGGCTCTGACCCCGTTCTCCTATCAGAAAATCCCGATATAAAAAGATTTTATAGATTCAAAAAATTTTTTTTATTGACGCATACAGCTTAAAATTATTTAGTTCATTTCATTCGCGGGTGTAGTTCAATGGTAGAACTTTAGCCTTCCAAGCTAATAGCGTGGGTTCGATTCCCATCACCCGCTCATAAAAAAACTCCTGAATTCTTCAGGAGTTTTTTTATGAGCGCTACACAATTTATCTATATCAGCAGAAAATCACATTTACCTGCAAATATTATTCCGCAAGCTGCTCTGTAACGAAATCAGCTGCTTTTTCATAAGAAATTCTGTTTCCCGCAGGTATTGCTGTGCGTATCACCAGTTCAGCAAGGAGTGCTAATTTTTCAGCTTTCCTGAATTCAGGGTCATCTGCAGGATGCTCAAGTTCCGGACTGTAATCATTTATATGCTGAAGGGCCAATTTTACAAGGTACTCTTCCCGGTCTTTAACAGAGCTCTCCTCCCTGAATCTTTCAATTGCCTCATCTGACAGAATGACAATGTCCTCCCCTCCGGCAGCTTTTTTCAATGCGGATGTTTTTACAGGGATAACTTTTCTCTCTCTCCTTCGATCCGGGTTTGTCTGTAATTTGTATATATTCATGATATCCTCCATTACAATTATTTATTGTTTTTACATTTAAAATATCGGCTATACCCGTCAAATGTTTAACTATTTTTTTGTTTAGTATAAAAATATTTTTCCCTTAACTTATACCAGGTACAAAATGCTCTATTACTGAAATATTTTACACTACAGCAGTTTACGAAATGATTAGGACTCTGTTCCGGCTGAAGCGATAGCAAAATGCGGGAATGATGACAAGTGAACTAATTCAATCGCAATCTGCTATAAAAACTTTTGCAGGAATTATTACTGGCGGAATAATCAAAAATATCTTCATATATTAATTTTTTGAAACATACTTTAATTTTTATTAAATTTCATAGTGATCTGTTTGACAGATTAATACCAGTTAAAGCAAAGTTAAAAAAAAACCGGAGTAATCAATGAAGAAAACAGTAATATCAATCATTGCTATTGCTGCAATAATAACCGCAGCTCCGCTTATATTTCACGCACGCGGAGAAAACCCCTCTTCAGGGGACCACAGCATAGCCAAAACTGAATCCGTACAACATGAAGCAAAACACGACTCTCATGGAGCAGAAGGTGAACATCACGCCCCTCATATTGATGCTAAAAATCTGAGCCTTTTATGGATAATTCCCTTTGTGGGGATACTTCTGTCAATAGCGCTGATGCCGCTCCTTATACCGCATTTCTGGCATCACCATTACGGCAAGGTCTCGCTCTTCTGGTGGGTCGTATTTTTTTCGGCCTTCAGCTTCCATTTCGGTTTTAATACCGGAGCATTCTATCTTCTTGAAGTTTACCTTCTTGAGTTTATCCCTTTTATAACTCTTCTTCTCGCGCTGTTTACAGTGGCAGGGGGAATTCAGCTTAAAGGGGATTTAGCCGGCTCCCCGAAAGTCAATACACTGATGATCTTAATCGGAGGAGTGCTTGCCAGCTTCATGGGTACAACGGGCGCTGCCATGGTGATGATTAGGCCTATTCTTAAAGCAAATGAATGGAGAAAAAACCGCGTACATATAGTTGTTTTCGTTATCTTTGTAGTTGCCAATGTCGGAGGGGGACTTACACCATTGGGTGACCCGCCGCTCTTCCTCGGGTTTCTGAAAGGAGTCGATTTTTTCTGGACTACGGTTCATATGCTTCCACCCATGGCATTTGTCATATCGCTTCTTCTTATAATATTCTTCTTTATGGACACCTATTATTATAAAAAAGAAAAAAATCAGCCGGATACCTCCGGTGAAAAAGAAAAACTTCAGCTTGTTGGAGTTCCTAACATGCTCCTCCTGCCATGTATAATTGTTGCAGTTCTTGCATCAAGTATGGATCTGGGTATTGCGTTTACCCTGCACTACGTTGATGTCCCCACAGCTTCAATACTGCAGGTATCGCTGCTTCTTATCATAACTTTTGTTTCTCTGAAAATTTCTAAAAAAGAGATCCGGGTGGGGAACGGTTTCAACTGGGAGCCCATCAGGGAGGTGGCAAAACTCTTTGCTACAATATTCATGACAATGGTTACACCTATCGCGATGCTTAAAGCAGGTGCTGACGGCCCAATGGGCGCGGTGATTAAAGGTGTTGTTGACAGCAATGGCGAATTTATAAATTCTCACTTCTTCTGGGCAACGGGGATACTTTCAAGTTTCCTTGATAATGCTCCGACATACCTTGTATTTTTTAACACAGCAGGAGGCAACCCTGTTGATCTCATGGGGGTTCATGCCGGTACACTTCTTGCAATAAGTGCCGGTGCGGTATTCATGGGTGCTAATACATATATAGGTAACGCGCCGAACTTCATGACAAAGGCCATTGCTGAAGAGAATGGAGTTCCAATGCCGAGTTTCTTCGGATACATGATCAAGTATTCAATACCTATTCTCATACCGGTATTCATCCTTGTGACTTTTGTATTTTTCTAAAAAACTGGGGGATAACAATGAGTAAAAAATATTATGAAGTAGTATTTGAAGGTGACATTGAAATAATCTGCGGAATGCTTGAGGGATTCATGCTTGCCTCAGGGAAAAAGTGGGAGTGGCACTCAGGAAAAGAAGCGAATATTGAAGCCGAGACCTTAACAGAGATCATTAAAGAGTGGGCCTCAATGAAATCCAAACTTCACCACATCATCATGGAGGAGGAGTTCCATCTTAAATTGCAGCAGGCCTGCAAAGATATGGGCCCCATGAAATATATAAAGCCTGAGTACACAAAATCCGCGCGTGAAATTAAAAGCGCATCAATCAAATTTGAAGGGAGAGCGTACGCAAAAAAATATGGCGAAGAGATTAAATCTATTCTCAACGCTCCCCCGGCAGGAGTTACTCTTGAAAAATATAAACCCGTTGAACATATAGTAAAAGATGCGAAAGATATGGAACTTTACGCTCCTGAACATGATTACACCCTTGAAGTTGAAGGTGTAGCCATAGGTGAATTCGGAAGCCTTATTGAATTCAGAAATAAATTAGACGATCACCCTCTTATTGAAGTAAGCTCAGTCAGACTTCAATTCTAAGAGAACAGCAATTTTATCATTCCAAAGCCGTTCAATTGTGAGCGGCTTTTTTATTTCTCCCTGAGATTTTGCCTTTAATGGTTAAGTAATTATCCCGACAATATATATAAGGTATTCTATTTTCAGGGATAAATTCGATGAAAACAAAACTGACTGCAATAATTATTTTTCTGCTGACTGCCTCTGCCGCTATTCCGGTTTATTATATATACAGAAGCGCATATCTGGAGAAAAAATATATAGAAACTCTTGAATCAAAAGCCCCGGCGCTCAAGCCTGTTGCGGATAAACTTAACAGCGGGCAGACACCAGACAGTGAAAAGCTCAAAAAAATCTTTAATGAATTGATACAGAGAGACAGTTCCATTGCAGCACTGGCTCTGACAGACAGTATGGACAGGCTGCGTTTCATGGCAAAAAATGACTCTCTACTCAGTTCTGCAAAAGCCGTTGATGAACTTGTAAAGGATATAAAAGAAAAAAGATTTTCCGGCGCCGGAGAAAACCTGCCGGTTGTAAAGAACTACAGCGGAACAGACTGGCTCACTGACAAACTTTATATCTTCAAATTCAGCTCCGGGGGCCAGAACACCATAGCTGTTTACTCATTCACAATTGACAGGTTAACGGGCATCCGGATTTCACTTGAAGTTATTCTTCTTATAAGCGGAATATTTATTTTAACAACAGGCATTTTAATACTTCTTCGAAAAACAGGGATAATAAACGACCCGGAGGAATACCGGATAAAGACAATTGTTATCGGCGAAAAAACTGCAAAGCCGGCTGAAAAACCGGAACCAGCCGCTAAAAAAGAGAAACGCCCATCTCCTGCAGAAAAAAAGAGTAAAACTGATGAAACAGTAAAATCTGCGGCGCAGATAAACGAAGAAGAGCTGTTGCTGATACCTGAAAACGCGCCTGACCAAAAGCCCTCTTCACCAAAGCCGGTCAAAGAGATAGATGAAGGCTCCGCTGATTCTTTAAACCGTAAAGTTCTCTCTCTTTTTAAAAAGATACACAAAGAGATGTCGCCTGAATCGATCTCTCTTTACATAAAAACAACAGAGAGCAGGCTTACAAAATCTTATGAGCTGAAAGGTAAAAGTATAATCCGTATCGATTCACTGACATACAATTCAATTGCAGTTGCAGACATTGAAAAAATCAGCAAGCCGGGAACTTACATAACAGCCGGCGGGGATACAGTAAGGGTGCCTCTTATATTTGAAGGCTCAGTTTCAGGACTGATTGATATAGAACCGGGAGAAAAAAATTCTACCGTAAATATATCCCTGCAGCAGTCAGAGATCGCTGACATGGCGCGCGAAATAAATAATTACATAATAAGCAATAATCTGATTACGGATGCGGAGACCGGTTACTGCAGCAGCAGGTATTTTACAGCGAAGGTCAGGGAGTGCGCTCAGGAAGCGTCATCAGGCGGGAGGGAGTTCACTCTTATCATGATAAACATATTTGCAGGAGTTGATGCTGACAGAAAACAGAAAGATATGATTCTAAAAGTTCTCCATCCGGAACTGAAAAAAGCAGCGGGCCCTAAAAACAGGGTGTTCCTTCACAAGGATTGCGTCAGCCTTGTATTAAACTCAACTGAAAGGGAATGCAGCAGTATTGAATCAGCACTTGTTAAAGAGATTTCAAGATTCAGGCTGAAGGTTTCTGATGATATAATACTGAAAATGAATCCGCAGAGTATAATGAGGTATTCTGCGGATTCAAGGGATCTGAACAATATTCTGCACGAGGTTGAAGCCCTTGCAGCGGTGAGCAACTGATCGCCGCCGCCGGATTCTATTTTAACGCCAGGGACTTCGCCAGTTTCACGGCATCCATGGCGTCCTTTGAATATCCGTCAGCTCCGATCTCGTCAGCATAGTTCTGGTCAACAACAGCTCCTCCGATCATAAACTTGAATTTCAGTTCACGCTCGCGGCAGAGATTAATCACAGTTTTCATCTCGGTCATGGTAGTTGTCATAAGGGCGGAGAGGGCCACAATATCAGCCTTCACCTCCACTGCCCTGTCAAGAATTGTCTCAGCCGGGACATCCTTACCGAGATCCACAACATCAAAGCCGTAGTTACGGAGCATGAGCGCAACTATGTTCTTCCCTATATCGTGTATATCACCTTTAACAGTTGCAATTACAATTCTCCCCTCCTTCCTCACGCCCTCCCCGGTTGCGAGGAGCGGCTCAAGCACCGTAAATCCCTTCCTCATTGTATCAGCGCTCATAATAAGCTGCGGGAGAAAGTACTCCTTCCTGTCATATTTATCACCCACCAGAGTAATTGCAGGGATAAGCGAATCATCCACAATCTTCTGCGGAGGGATGCCGGCTTCAAGAGCTTTTTTAATCGATTCCTCAATCCTGTCATCCCAGCCGCGGAGAACAGCTTCAAATACGAGCTTATCCGGGGTCAGAGCCTCTGCTGCTCCCTTAGTTTCACCTGCAACTCCGGAAAACTTCTCCACATAAGTTATGAGATTCCTGTCTCTCCCTGCAAGGGCGTCACATGAGAAAGCTGTATTCATAAGCTGCTCTGATGACGGATTCGCAATTGCCATTGTAAGTCCCCGGGATATAGCCATAGCAAGAAACGCGCCATTAATCCATTCACGCGCAGGGAGCCCGAAAGAGACATTGGACAATCCGCATATAGTATTCATTTTCTTTTCACGGGAACACCATTCAATTAAATCGAGAGTCCTGGCCGGGGCAGCGGGGTCAGAGCTTACAGTCATCACAAGTCCGTCAACAGTGACATCATCGGTTGTATAACCGTATTTTGCACCCTCTGCGAGTATATATTCAACAATTTCCTTTCTTTCATCAAGTGTTGCAGGAATTCCAGCGTCATTCAGCGGAAGAAGGATAAACATCGCGCCGTATTTGGCGGCTATGGGGAGAGTTTTTTCGATCCGTTCCTTTTCTGCGGATATGGAGTTCACAAGCGCCCGCCCCGGGTATATCCGCAAAGCTGCCTCAACAATTTCAGGGCTGGTTGAATCTATGCAGAGCGGAAGATCACTGGTCTTTGACAGGAGTTTCACAGATTTCAGCATCATCTCTTTTTCATCAATGCCGGAGAGACCCATGTTTACATCAAGTATAGATGCACCCTTAATCTGCTGTTCCAGGGCGAACTCCTGTACAATACCTGTTTTCCCTTCACGGAGTTCAGCCTGAAGCGCCTTTTTACCTGTGGGGTTAATTCTCTCACCCACAACAGAGAGAGGCCTCCCTCCACCCATAAAAGCTGTTTTACGCGCGGAGGATACAGCACTGAGCCCATTTCTGAAAGAGAGATCTGTTTTCTTCCCCCTGCTTTTATCTGCGAGAGCTTTAATATGTTCAGGAGTCGTACCGCAGCACCCCCCCATGATATTCGCCCCGGCAGCAATAAACTGATCTGCATAAGAGCCGAACTCCTCAGCCCCCATGTCGAAAAATGTAACACCATCTTTGAGCTTAGGCATACCGGCATTCGGCTTTGCAAGGAGCGGAATCTTCGCGAATTCCCTCATCTCCCGTATAACATTGAGCATATCGGCTGGCCCTGTTGAACAATTGCAGCCAACCGCGTCAGCACCAAGCGCCTGAAGCGTTATAAGTGCCGACACAGGATCTGTCCCGTTCAGCGTCCTGCCGCCCGCTTCATAAGTCATGCTTACCATTACAGGCAGTTCACAGCATTCCTTTATAGCAATGAGAGCCGCACGCGCCTCCTGTATATCCATCATAGTTTCAATAACAAAGCCGTCAACTCCGCCGTCAATGAGGGCAAGGGCCTGCTCCCTGTATATGGCGACAGCATCCTCAAAAAGCATATCGCCGAAAGGCTCAACAAATCTCCCCGTGGGAGCGATGTCGCCGAAAACATACCCTTTCCCTGCATTTCTCTTAGATACGGCAGCGAGAGTGCTGTTGATTTCATGGAGCCGATGCTCAAGACCGAACTCCTCCAGCTTGCACCTGTTCCCTCCGAAAGTCGGAGCGTATATGATACTGCTCCCTGCAGAAATATATTTATCCTGAAGATCCTTAATTGCTGCAGGATTCTCAATGCACCAGATCTCCGGGCACACTCCGGCAGGCATCCCCCTCTTTGCAAGTTCTGTTCCAGTTGCCCCGTCAAGAATAACAAGCCCGCTTTCAATTAATTCCCTGAATTCCTTTTTATTCATAATATATTTTCCTCAATAAATTTCAGTATAAAGTATTAAGCAGATGGGGTTTCCACTCCCGCAATTGCTGTTACTGTTTTTTCCGGTGTAAAAATACAGCTTTCAGTGAGGCTTACTCCGAATCTTTTCAGATCAAGCAGTTCATAAAAGAGCCTCTGGTTTTCAAGCAGAAAATCTCCGTAACCTGCCGAAAACCTCATGGGGGTGAGTACCCTGCCTCTGCGGCGAAGCTCTGACCCCAGGAATCTGTTGAGCCAGTCAATAGCAGCCTCAGCTGTTTCGCTCCCCACAGCATCAAATATTACGGCAGATGAACCATCCCCTTTTTCAATTGCCTCCCTCGCCAGGTCAACAATGCCGGCTCCCACAGTAACGCCCATAAATACAGCAGATTCCGAACGTGCCAGGAGCCTGGAAATAGAGTCACTCTGTATAGTAAACCCCCCATCGAAGGAGACGGAAGACTCATCTCTGCCGGTAATATCAAGAATTATCCATGAACCTTTCGGATCGCACTTTGCAAAACCTCTGCTCATTAAAGAGGCTATTTTTTTCCGGTAATCATCATCCATCTCTGTTTTGTGAACATTAAACTTCATTCTGAAAAGAATCTCCCTCTCAGGGAGTGCAACCGGTATGCTGGTTATAGTATTAAGTTTACTCATTAGATCGTCCGCATTTTAAAATTGAACAGAACATCTATCCCGGATACCAGGAAAAAAGGGACAGAATGACAATATTTCAACATAATTTCAATAAAACGGCAGGATATGATTTATGCAAGTAGTAAACCGGTAAAAATGCGGGGTCAAAAAAAAATGCTCTGACCCCCGATTTTTTTTTCAAATCTACGCCATCCTGAAACGTATCAATATCAGGTTATTCAAAAAATCAATCCGGAGAAAAAACATGGCCAGACCTTTAAGAAAAATTATAGAAACTGCAACCTATCACTGTTATACACGGTGTCACGGGAAAAAAGATCTGCTTAAAAGCAGGTACGGCAAGAGACACTTCATTGAATCAGTTCAAATGTGTCAGGAAAAATACGAATTTGAGCTTATTGCGGCAGAAACAGTATCTAATCACATTCATCTTATCATTAAAACACTTGAGAATGAAGAAACAATATCCCGGATAATGCAGTATATCAAAGCACGAATGGCTGAAAAATACAACAGGGCAACCGGAGAGACCGGACCTTTCTGGAATGAACGATACGGTTCAACAATAATTGAAGAATCTGAAAATCCTGAACAATACCTCCTATGGCTTTTATGGTATATCGGTTATAATCCGGTAAGAAAAGGATTGTCTCATGATCCGAGAAATAATGAAATCGGTTTTATTAACTGCTATCTCAATGAAAATTTTATACCACCGCTGCATTTTACAATCCATGAATATTTCAACAGGTTAGGGCACAATTTTTTGCAACGCAGAGAGAAATTCCTGGCATACGAAGACGCATACAGAAAAAGGCTAACTTTATGGATTTGATAACCTACGGAGGTCCCGGGGGTCAGAGCCTTTTCTTTCTATCACGATTGATTTTTCTCTCTGGAGCCTATTTTCAGAAACATCCGGGTAATCAGAGTTTCTCATAAAATAGAGGAATATTTATATCACTCGAAGGAGGTACGATATGAATATGCAGGTTATGTATCAGGATAACAAAATAGGCCGGATCGACTCTGCCCTTCTTGACAGCATGCTTGATGCTCATAAAATCAAGATGTTTATGAGATCTGACGGATGGGTAATGGTCGGAGTTGCTCACATGCGAGGCGAAGGGGGGGCATACGAAGGTGTTGACAGACGCGGTATGTATGGTCTCTCAGGTGATATGAAATATCACATTGCGTATTAAACAGAATATGATATACTCATATCAATGAATTTACAGCTTCAGTACGGAGATTGAAGTTATAAAACCTGTTTCTTAAGCGCCTTTTTTACAAAATTTTCAGATGAATATCTGTATATTAAGTGAATTATAAGCAGTTTTGTAAAGATCTGAGCTCCCGAACAATCACAAAATGCACTCCTGAAGCAGTAAATTTACTCCGCACACTCAGCATTATCAGAATATATTCCCGGAATTCTTTTTTGTTTGAGAAAACATAATAACATAGGGGAGTCAGAGACATGCTTTTATTAATAGGGTCAGAGCACCACAAGACTTCCGGGCTATTACTTTTGTTCTGATAAAATAATAATTTTAGCATATTAAAATTTTATTAAATAACCGTCCCGCGGGATTAAATTTTTTATAATTTTGATTGACATTTAGCCAAAATGATTTTAGCAAAAGAGCTGGATTATTATAAACATGGTGCAGCCTGTAATTGCACCGCCGGTTCCATTTTTAATCACTTTTTCAGGTGTAAAGAATTACAACTCTTTCAAAAATAAAAACAA
>DAISJZ010000024.1:0-31455 GCA_036821145.1 Spirochaetota bacterium | reverse complement strand
AATTGAGATCCCCTATATCTTTTCACGCAAAGCCCAGAGGATAGATGTTGCTGTTATTACAACATCACCGCCTGATGCCAAGGGGTTCATGAGCCTGGGAGTTGCCGCGGATGTAGCCAAGATTGTTATTAAACATGCAAAGCTTGTTGTGGCTGAAGTGAACTCCGGTATGCCTGTTACTTACGGAGATACCTTTATCCATGTTGACCAGGTAGACTGTATAATTAAAAGCGATCTCCCGCTCCCTGAAAGAGAGAGAAAATTTTTTGATGAGCCTCTCGGGAGAATCGGTTATCATATATCCCATCTGATTGAAGATGGATCAACAGTTGTACTTCATGCAGGCAGAATCTTTGATGCAATAGCTTATTACCTTAAATCAAAAAAGGAACTGGGAATTTTTACTAACGTTATCTCTGACTGGGTTATTGACCTTATTGAGTCAGGAGCTGTTTCTGTGGAGCGGAACCGGTATAAAGGGGGGCAGGTTACAGCGAGTTACTGTTATGGCACAAGGGAGCTTTATCAGTACGTCTCTCATAATCCTGTGTTTGAGTTTTACCCCATAGCTATTCTTGCGAACCCGATGAACATCCGCAGGGTCAATAACCTTGTGAGCATAATGAATGTAAAACGGATAGATGTAACAGGTGAGCTTGCCATTTTCCATTCAGGTGACAATCTCCTCTCCGGTTATGAAAGCAAACTTAATTTTTCAGTCGGTGCGGCTTTTGCAAAAAACGGTAAAGCGATTATTGCGCTGAACTCCATCGATCGCGACGGAAGAAGTAATATTGTAATCAGCCATGAGGATGAGGCTGATATGGCAAGGGGTACCCTGGGGGTTACCCGTCATGTTGTTACAGAGTATGGTGTGGCCAATCTCTTCGGGAAGTCGATCCGTGAAAGGGTCATTGCAATGATAGATATTGCTCATCCTGATCACAGGGAAGCTCTCCTTGAAGAGGCAAAAAAACGCGGATATGTGTACAGGGATCAGATTTATCATAAGGAATTTTCTGTGAACTATCCTGAAGACCTTGAAATTGTAAAGAGTTTCGGCCCTGAGCTTGATATAAAATTCCGTCCCATCAAGCCCTCTGATGAAGATATGATGCGTGAGCTTTTCTACCAGTTCTCCGATGAAGCCAAATACTTCCGGTATTTTTCACGTGTCAGCACAATGCCCCATAAAAATATGCAGAAGTATGTAAATGTAGATTACGATAAAACTCTTTCAATTGTCGGAGTCCTTGAATACGGGATGACCCAGAAAATTATTGCAGAAGCACGGTATGCCTGGTTTGCGCATGACGATTCATATGAACTCGCCTTTATAGTGAGCGAAGAATTCCAGGGCAAGGGTATTGCCTCATTTCTCCTTGAGCATCTTATATCAATTGCGGAGACAAGGGGGGTAGAGGTGATGACTGCCAATGTGCTTTATGAAAACAGTAAAATGATAAAGGTTTTTAAGAGGAACCCTCGTAAACATACCATCTCAGTTGAAGATGGTGTAATAGTTTTCAGGTACAATCTGAAAGATGACTTAAATAATGTTTAAAAAAAAAGACTATTTCATCAAAAAAAAGCAATTTTTATTGACAGATTAGAATTTTATTAATATGAATCGTTTAATAATTTGGGGAAGCTGCGTTTTTTTATAGAGTTTAAAGTTTTGCCGGTTTTTTAATCCTGAAAGTGACATATACATAAAAAACAACTGAATAAAAATAACAGTAAATAAGATTACTGGCATATATGCCTGCTTTATAGGCAGTATTATTTTCCACCAGGGGGAATAATCTTATTTTCTGCTAAAAATATATAAAAGAATACACTTTTAAGGAGGCTTATATGCTGAATCCATTAGTTGATACGAGAGATGTTAAATTTGTTGTTTTCGAGCTTCTCGAAGTAGACAAAATGACAAAGTATCCCGCATTTGCAGAATTTGATCATGACACATTTGATGCAACTATTGATCTTGCAGAGCAGATGGCAGTTGAAGTATTTTTCCCCACAGCAGAAGAGGGGGACAAGGTCGGAGCAAAGTGGGACCCTGCAACAAAAGAAGTTAAAATTCCTGAAATTTTCAAACCTGCGCTTGACCAGTATTATGCAGCAGGATTCATGGGGCTTACAGACCATCCGGAAGATGGCGGTATGGGTATGCCGAATCTTATAGGAGCGGCTGCGAGCGAATATGTGTGCGCGTCAAACTATTGCCTCGGTATGTATCCCGGTCTTTCACACGGCTGTATGGAAATGCTCTTCACTCACGCTACTGAAGAACAGAAAAGATTGTATGGAGACAAAATCATGTCAGGTGAGTGGGGGGGGACAATGTGTCTCACAGAGCCGGACGCAGGTTCAGATGTTGGTAACCTTAAAACTAAAGCAGTAAAACAGGCTGACGGGACATACAAAATTACAGGTCAGAAAATATTCATCTCCTCCGGTGAGAATGACTACTATAAAAACATGATACACCCGGTTCTCGCAAGGATCGAAGGTGACCCGAAAGGAACAAAAGGCATATCTATATTTATCGTTCCTAAATACAGAGTTAACCCGGACGGATCTCTCGGCGAATTCAATGATGTTGTTTGTACAGGTATTGAACATAAAATGGGTATACACGGCCAGGGAACATCACAGCTTGCTTTCGGAGATAACGGAAACTGTATAGGCTATATCATGGGCCAGGAGCGCCAGGGTATGAAGATTATGTTCCAGATGATGAACTTCGCACGTAACGGTGTTGCTGTTCAGGGCCATGGAAACGCGTCAGCAGCTTACATGCACGCAATAACTTATGCAAAGAACAGGTACCAGGGAGCTGATGTTACACAGATGCTGAATCCTGATGCTCCGCTTGTAACAATAAGCAAACACCCTGACGTGAAAAGAATGCTTCTGTGGATGAAGTCACACCTTGAAGGCCAGAGAATACTCTGCTACTTCCTTTTCAAAAATATCGACATTACACACGCTTCTTCAGATGAAAATGAGAAGAAAGAAGCCCAGGGTCTTGTTGAAATTCTTACTCCTATATGTAAAGCCGGATGTACAGATAAAGGTGTTGAAATCACATCTATGGCAATGCAGACTTATGGCGGATACGGATATTGTAAAGATTATCCAATCGTAAGATATATGAGCGATTCCAAGATCCTCGCTATATGGGAAGGGACAAACGGTATCCAGTCCATGGACCTTACTATGAGGAAGATCCTCATGAATAAAGACCAGTTCAACTACAAAGCAATGGTTAAGAGGATGAATGAAACTCTTGCTGCTGCTAAGGGTATAGTTGAAGACAAGTATATCGATATATTCGCTGAAGGCCTCAAAGAACTTGACGAGCTCATCGAGATGCTGAAAAAACAGATGGCAGAGGGGAAATTCCTCAATCTCTTTATGCACGCTACTCCTCTCCAGGAAGCGATGTATATGATAGCTATTGCATGGACACACCTCTGGGCACTTACAAAAACTCTGCCTAAGATGAAAGAGCTTGTTGGCGACGCTAAAGGTGCTGACAGGGAAAAACTCCTTGCTGATAATGACGAAGCGGCATTCTACACAGGGAAAGTTCTTTCTTCTCAGTTCTATCTCGGTTCAGAGTTCCCGAAATTTTTCGGAAGGGCGAGAGCAATCAAGTTTAACGAAGGGGCACCGGTTAAGGCAAGTGATCCTGTATTCACAGGCGCACCACTCGAGTAAAATCAGAATTATCCGCATAACAGAAAGGGGGTGCCGGAAGGCATCCTCTTTTTTTTCTCCTGAAGATTTATTATTTTATATTTTTTATGAGCAAATGCTCGATTTTTTATGAATTTATGCTATATTTATCTCATAGAAGGTGATACAGGCTTTATATTTCAGGATTATAAAGCCCTGAATTTAAAGGGGGGAGTATGGGTTTATTTAATGCAAAAAGAGTAATAATTACAGGGGCGGCTTCTGGAATAGGGAAAGAGCTCGCTCTGCAGATATCCCGATATGGGGGTATAATAATCGCGGCTGATTATGATAAAAAGTGTCTTGATGAAACAGTTGAGCAGGTGAAAGATTCAGGTGGAGCGGCATTCGGCTACAAGGTTGATATCTCTGACAGCAGACAGGTTGGCAAATTCGCGGCAGATGTAAAAAAGAAGCACGGCAGCATTGATATGCTTATTAATAATGCGGGAGTTACATTATTCGGCAAATTTGAGGAGCTTAAAATTGCAGATTTTGAATGGATAATGAACATTAATCTCTGGGGTGCAATTTATATGACAAAGGCTTTTCTGCCTGAACTTAAGGATAAGGAGGGGGCATATATTGTAAATGTTGCAAGCGTTTTCGGGGTAATTGGTACAGGAAACCAGAGTGCATATTGCGCTACAAAATTCGGCCTGCGGGGATTTACTGAAGCTTTACAGGATGAACTTTACTCTTTCCCTGTAAATGTCATAAGTGTACTTCCGGGAGGAATTAAAACCAATATTGCGAAGAACGCCCGCATTATAAAAGATGGTTCAATACTGAAAGATACCGAAAAACTGGAGAAGAGGCTTTCAAAAATTTCAAAGACAACCGCTGCAGAGGCGGCATCTGCAATCATTGATGGAATGAAAAAAGGGAGGGTGCGCATAAGGATAGGTTCTGATGCAAGATTTCTTGACAGGCTGCAGAGGCTGGCACCTGTTAAATACAATCGTGTGCTCGCTAAGCTTTATTAACCGGCAACAAAAATATTTTATGTTGAGGAGCCCCCGGTTAATACTGAGGGGCTCCCGTAATATTTTTTATTATACTACATCTCCTGCTGCACTTTGTCAAAAAGATCTGTAATTTCTTTTGACGGCTCCTCATCCAGAAGACTGACAATAATTATTGCAGCCATTGAGAGTATAAAGGCAGGGACAATTTCATACAGAGTGAATATCCCTCCAAGAGATGAAAGGTTTTTCCACACGAGTACAGTTATCCCGCCGGCAAGAACTCCGGCAAGAGCTCCTTTCCCGGTTGTTCTTCTCCAGAAGAGAGCCATGATAATTATCGGGCCGAAAGTTGCACCTAAACCCGCCCATGCGAATGAAACAACTTTAAAAACTGAACTGTTAGGGTTAAGCGAGATCGAATATGCCACTATGGAAATGATTATAACAGCAGCACGGCCTGCCCATACGAGCTCTTTCTGTCCGGCTTCTTTTTTGAAAATTGCTTTATAGAAATCTTCAGATATTGATGATGCAGCAACAAGGAGCTGCGAGTCAGCAGTACTCATAATCGCTGCAAGAATTGCAGAAAGCATTATACCTGCAAGGAATGTTACAAAGAGAGACTGAACCATTACCATGAATATTTTTTCAGAATCAGTGCCTGCAAGAGGGGCTGCTCCGGAATAAGCCCTTCCAATAACCCCGATGAACATTGCTGAAGCAAGGGAAATGATAACCCATACCATTGCGATTTTTCTTGCATCTTTTATATTGTCTGCGCTATCAATACCCATGAAACGGACAAGTATGTGCGGCATTCCGAAGTAACCGAGACCCCATGCAAGTGAAGAGATAACAGCTATCGCGCTGAGATTGTTCCCCGCAATATCTTTTGTTATAGAGAAGAGAGTAGGGCTTATTGCGGCAATCCTTTCTGATGCAGCTGATATTCCCCCCATATTTATAAGGGCATAGGCCGGAACGGCTATGGCGGCAAAAAGCATTACAAAACCCTGGATCATATCTGACCATGAAACAGCAAAGAAACCACCAAGGAATGTATAGAAAACAAGAACACCACCGCCAATGAGGATTGCATATTCATACTGTATCCCGAAAACAGTGTTGAAAAGTTTTCCACCTGCAATAAAGCCTGAAGATACATAGAGGGTAAAAAAGATAACAATAAATATTGATGAGATGATTCTCAGCAGGTGTGTATTATCTTCGAACCTGTTTTCAAAGAAATCTGAAATTGTAAGTGAATCATTGGCCATCTGGGTATAAACCCTGAGCCTCTGCGCCACAAGTTTCCAGTTGAGATATGTCCCGGCTGACAGCCCCACTGCAAGCCAGAAGGCTTCACCGAATCCTGAAGCATAAGCGAGTCCCGGCAATCCCATGAGGAGCCAGCCGCTCATGTCTGATGCCTGGGCGCTCAGGGAAGTAACCCATTTACCTATGCCGCGCCCTCCCAGTACATAGTCTGAGAGATCTTCTGATTTGTTCGAGAAGTAAACTCCGATGCCGAGCATCACGAGGAGATACAACGCGAACGCTGCTATAATACCAATTTGTGCTGACATAAAATCTCCTGTTAATTAAGTAGTGTAATCAATGATGAGCCAGTCCCTGTCAGGTGACGGTTCAATGATAATAGCATGATTTTAGCTTTATACTTTCTGGCTGAACCGGTTACATGGCGTTTTTATTTATAAGCCATAAAGACAGGTTTTTTTACTGATACTTTTGTGATAAAATTAAAGTCATTTGTCAAGAACTGTTGTTATGCGGAAAGAAAAAGAATTTATATAAAGCATGAACTTTTTTGTGCCTGATATAAGTGTGCATAAGATTAAAAAAATGTTCATCTTTAAAAAGCTTGATAATTATCAGCTGTTATTTATAATGTACGTTATAGTATGCTTTCATTAATAAATCTTCTGTTCACAATTCCTGTTTTGAACTGATCTATTAATTGATTTATCCGCAATATACTGTATAATCAAAACAATAAAGCATTCCTGGGGATTATGCAGGAATAATATGCATTTAAAAAGGAGACATTTTGAGACCAAACCCTTATAGCAGTGAAAAACGAAGAAAAGAGCTGGATAAGAAAAAAAAGAAGGAAGAGAAACTTCAGAAAAAGGCTATGAGAAAGGACCAGGTGGATGGTGAGCCGGATGAGAGCCTTGATGAGGAGCCGGATTCTACTGAATCAGCAGAGTAAATTCTGACCGCATTATGTACAGACAGATCAAGATAAAACACGGGCGTGAGAAATCTTTCATAAACAGACATCCCTGGGTTTTTTCCGGAGCGCTTGCATCACTCCCTGACTACAGCAACGGGGAGATCGTAGAGGTGATTACTTCTGACGGGGTGATTATGGGCTACGGTTTTTTTTCACCGGATAGCCGGATTTCCTGCAGGATATTTGAATTTACTGACATACATGTCCCGAAATTTGATGCTGATTATTTTGCTGCGAAGATAAGCAGAGCTTCGGCGCTTCGAGGCCGGTTTATCGATAAAAAGATAACTGACTGCTGGAGGCTGTTGCATGCCGAAGGTGATTTTTTCCCGGGGCTTATAATTGACGTGTACGGTGATACTGCTGTTGTGCAGGCGCTTATAATGGGAGTTGAACTGATTCTTGAAGATATTGCTGATGGACTCGAGTCTCTCGGGTATAATAATATCTTCATAAAAAACAGCGGTGTCAACCGGGTTGAGGGAGTCAGCAGCGATAACTATCTTCTTCGGGGGGAGATGAGGGAGCGCGTCGCAGTTATGGAGAATTCCCTTAAATTTACGGTTGATATTGCCGGAGGGCAGAAGACCGGATTTTTCCTCGATCAGAGAGATAACCGTGAGCTTGTGCGGTCACTTGCACATGGGAAAAGAGTGCTTAATGCGTTCTGTTATACGGGAGGGTTCTCTGTATATGCCCTGGCAGGCGGCGCTGAGTCTGTCCATAGTGTGGATATCTCCGGCTCTGCCATTAATATGACAGATGAAAATATAAGTTTAAACTTCGGGGATACCGGAAGATCAGTTTCAATTAAAGAGGATTGTTTTGAATATCTCCGTAAAATGGATTCGGATTATTTTGATGTAATTATTCTTGATCCGCCGGCCTTTGTGAAGCACGCATCTGGAGTTGATAAAGGAGCGCGGGGTTATAAAGATATCAATCTTAATGCGCTTCGGAGAATAAAAAAAGATTCATTGCTTCTGACATTCTCCTGCTCGCAGCATGTATCTCAGGATCTATTCCGAAAAATTGTCTTCAGCGCTGCTGCTGATGCCGGGAGAAATGTCAGGGTACTGCACCAGCTTTCGCAGGGGGCAGACCATCCCGTGAGTATTTTTCATCCGGAAGGTGAGTATCTCAAGGGATTGCTGCTGCATGTGGAATAGGGGTCAGAGCCCCGGGGCAAAAATAAGGGTCAGAAATTTAGGCTCTGACCCTTATTAAAAGATTATTTAATCTCTCTGAGTATAGCCTCTGTTTTGTTCAGCATTTCCTCTGAAAAATCAAGATGAGTAACGAACCTTATGGTTTTCGGGCCGAAAGCTGTAGCAAGAATCCCTCTATCCTTCAGTTTTAAAAGAAAATCTTTTTCATCCATAGATACTTTGAATATCAGTATATTTGTTTCAACAGGGATTACCTCTTCCACATACGGGAGGGTATTCAGAACTTTTCCAATCTCCCGGGCACGCCTGTGGTCTTCTCCTAACCTTTTAACATTGTTTTCAAGAGCATATATCCCCGCTGCTGCAAGGAAACCTGCCTGTCTCATCCCCCCTCCAAAGACTTTCCGTACTCTTCGTGCGCGTTTTATAAAGTCATTACTCCCGAGGAGGAGAGAACCTACGGGCGCGCCAAGGCCCTTTGACAGGCAGATTGAGATGGAGTCAAAAAGCCTGCCGTATTTATCCGGGGTTTCTCCGGTTTCTGTTATTGCATTGAAAAACCTGGCTCCATCCATGTGAAAAGCGATATTCTTTTCACGGCAGAGCACACTGATTTTCTGAAGTTCATGATAATTCCAGTAAGATCCGCCACCTTTATTAACAGTATTTTCAACGGCCACGAGTGATGTTACAGGCCTGTGTATGTCATCAGGGCATATTGCAGCTTTAACGTCATCCGCGGTGAATCTCCCCCTGTCTCCCGGAAGCAGAGCAACGGAAGCACTGGAGTTTTTAGCGATTCCACCCCCCTCGTAAAAATATATGTGGGAAAGTTTATCACAGATAACTTCATCACCAGGCTTTGTATGAACGTTTATTGCAATCTGATTTGTCATTGTTCCTGATGCGCAGAAGAGAGCGGCTTCCATGCCGAACAGCTCTGACCCCATTTTCTCAAGCCTGTTAATCGTAGGGTCCTCCATGAATACATCATCACCGACTTCAGCTTTCATCATTTCTTCAAGCATCTTTTTCCCCGGTTTTGTAACTGTGTCGCTTCTAAGGTCTATCATAGGTTTCTCCGCAAGGTTAAATATGTATTAATTCCGGGTAAAATTGTTTTTTTTGTCATCATGTTTTTTTAAAATAAGTTGCTTATCCTTAAGTTCACATATAAATTAACATATAAACTCACAGGAGAGAAATGATGAAAGGAAATCAGAAATTAATTGATATGCTGAACTATCTGCTTGCAGATGAGCTTACAGCAATAAACCAGTACATGGTCCACTCTGAGATGTGTGCGGACTGGGGTTATGAAAAGCTGCATGAGGGTTTTGAGAAAAGAGCAATTGACGAAATGAAGCATGCTGAGCAGCTAATAGGGAGGATCCTTTTTCTCGGAGGGACTCCTGTTGTAACAACTCTTAATAAGATTAATATTGGAGCTGATGTTACTAAGCAGGTGGCAAATGATATAATTGCTGAAGAGGGCGCAATTAAAGCTTATAACGATGCAATTAAACTTGCGGCAGAGGTCGGAGATAATGCCACTAAAGATATGCTTGATCGTATCCTGCTGGATGAGGATGCTCATATAGATAAACTGGAAGAGATTATGGACCAGATTGAACAGATGGGGATCCAGATATTCCTTACAACACAGGTAAAAGAATAGGGGTTAGTTCTGTCAGATATTTTTTGTTCATAAAAGCCCCCGGGAGCGGGGGTTTTTTCGTGAGAAAAAATCCAGGCTTCAATCCAGGCTCTGACCCTTAATCTTCTATATCCATAAAACGAGCCTTTTCAGATAGGCTTCTTCATATTCCAGAAATTTTTTTACTCGGGCGCTGAAACTGTTCCCGAGATTAAAAAAGTATTCATGTATTGTAAACTTTAATGGTGAAACAAAGTTTTCATCAAGATAACAGTTTATGAAGCCGATCTCGTTATTGCGTGGGTCATGCGACAGACCCTTTCGTACCGGGTTATAGCCTATGTACCATAGAAGCCACAGTAGATACTGCTCTGGATTATCGGACTCTTCTATTATCGTTGATCCGAAGCGCTCGTTCCAGAATGGGCCGGTTTCACCAGTTGCTCTGTTATATTTTTCAGCAATTCTTGCCTTGATATACTGCATTATACGGGAAATTGTTTCTTCATTTTCCATAGTTTTAATAATTAAATGTATATGATTTGATACAGTTTCAGCGGCTACAAGTTCAAATACATATCTTTCCTGACACATCTGAACAGCCTCTGTGAAATGCTTTTTGCCGAATTTGCTTTTCAACAGATCTCTTTTTCCGTGACATCTGGTGTAGCAATGATATGTTACTCCCTGGGCAATTATTCTTAGTGGTCGTGGCATCGGGCTCTCCAAAAAAAATAAGTATTCTGATGTTTATACGTTTCCCGATTGTTTATTTTAAAAAAAAATCAGGGTCAGAGCATTTTTTTATTTTTAATTGAGGGTCAGAGCCTGAATTCTTCAACTGCTTGCTTTATGGGGTCAGAGCCTCGACCCTATCCTCGACCCTGAATTCAAGACCTTAAAAAAATACTTGCTCATATCCGGTACTTGTTCTATTATGTCGCATCTGAAAATCCTCCGGGGACAAATTCTTATACTTCTGAACTATGAATACTGAAGCGGATTTAATCCTGCCAGATCTCTTTACATACCATCCGGATGAAAATATTCCGGAGGGTGAACTGATCATAAACAATGAGGCCCGTATCAGGGAACTGTTTGACAGCGCTCCGCTTCCTCATGGACGCAGGTTTATACTTAAAGCTGAGTCATTTATATTAAAACTTGCATATTCTTATAACAAGATACTCTCCCTTTCGAATTCCAGGACCCGTATTTTAGCTCACCAGGTGGAGAGTACACATAGAATTGTAAATTCATTCAGGCAGAGATTTCTCATTGCTGATGAAGTGGGGCTCGGCAAAACGATAGAAGCGGGCCTTGTAATTAAGGAGATGATCTACAGGCAGAATTATAAGAGGATAATAATTATCTGTCCCGCGTCACTGTTATTCCAGTGGCAGAATGAGATGGAGAGCAAGTTCAACGAGAAGTTCATTATCATGGACAGAAAACTTTTAAAGAAGGCTTCTCAGACTGCCGGCGAAGGTGGTAATCCCTGGAAGGTGTATGACCGTGTCATCTGTTCTCTTGATTTTATTAAGGGGAAAGACTTTCAGGATGACCTGATTCACTGTTCATGGGACTTTGTTATTTTTGATGAAGCACACAGGCTCAGGAGAGATGCCAGCAGTTCAACACTGGCATACAGCATGGCGGAGCAGGTTGCAGTGAGGACGAAGTCACTTCTGCTCCTTTCGGCCACTCCATTCCGCGGGAAACTTGAAGAACTGTACTATCTCATCGCACTTATTGATAAAAATATACTTGGCCCGTATCAGTCATTCTACAACCAGTTCTGTCTTGACGGAGCTGACCTCTCTGAGCTTAAAAGAAAACTTGATCAGGTTGTTATCCGCCGCACAAAAAACGAGGTCGGAGGGTTTACAAAACGCCATGCCCGCACCATCAGGTTTGATCTCTATGATGATGAGCGTTTCCTCTATGACGAGACAACTAATTATGTGGCAGAGGAGTTCAACCGCGCGCTCCAGTCGGAAAACCGTGCAGTAGGATTTGTTATGACTGTTTTCCAGAAGCTTCTGGATTCGTCATCATACGCTCTGTTAGTCGCATTGCGGAACAGGTCGGCACGGTTAAAGGATCTCCTGGTTAAAGCGGAATCACTTAATAACGCCTACGTGGAATTCAATACCGGATGCTTTGATAATGAAACATTGTCTGATCTTGAAGAACTTGATGAGAATGCTGAACTCTCTGTTAAAAAGACAATTGATGAACTGAGACTGGAGATCCTCACTATCGACCGGCTTGTTAATCTCGCCTCTCAGATCGAATCGAACAAGAAGGGTGAAAAGCTCGTAAGGCTTATAAAAGATTTAAAGAAAAAGGGGCATGAAAAGTTTCTGATTTTTACGCAGTTCAGGACTACTCAGGATTACCTTATGGAGATCCTTTCCGGATTCAGCAGGGTCGCTTTTAACGGTTCAATGAACAGGGATGAAAAAGAAGAGGCCATTCTGCAATTCAAGAATGAAGTGGAGATTATAATAGCGACAGAGGCAGGTGGTGAGGGGCGCAATATGCAGTTCTGCGACATCCTTATAAATTATGATCTTCCCTGGTCTCCTCTTAAGATTGAGCAGAGAATCGGCCGTATTCACAGGTTCGGCCAGCCCAATGATGTGCATATTTATAACTTCTCCACGCGTGGGACTGTTGCGGAACGTGTACTTGAAGTCCTCACAGAAAAGCTCAAGATTTTTGAGGAGTCCATAGGCACTCCGGACATTATGCTGGGACAGATAGAAGATGAGATTAATCTTAATACTCTTTTCATGGAACTCGCCGCAGGAAGAAAGAAAAAGAAAGAAGTGGAGTCGGAGCTATCTGGCAGAATAGAAAACGCACGGCAGAGCTTTGAAAAGCTTTCTGAACTGACCGTGGCCGGGCGCATGGATTTTAATTATGACGAGTATTACAAGGTCACACTGAAAGACCGCAGTTTCACAAATAGACGGATTGAAAAATTTATAAGTGACTTTATGGATGAAGATTCATTTGCCCAGGGGCTCATTTCAAAGAAAAACAGCAGGGCGGGACTCTACAGGGTTTTTTCAGGTTCAGGTGATGATGCCCAGGTCAGATACGGGACGTTTGACAGCGAGAGGGCTTTGGAGGATGAAAGCCTCGAGTTCCTGGCTTTCGGGCACAGTACTGTTGATAGAATTATCGATTACTGCAACAGCGACTGTTTTGGAGGAGAAACCGGGGTTATCTTTATGAAGAGTGATATCCCTTTTGACGGAATGATCTTCAACTATCTTGTTGAATTTTCATCAGCATCTGTTACGCATCAGCTCTTCCCCGTACTCGTTGACAGGGAAACAGTTCTCTCTGAATATGAAGTAAAGAGAATAGAAGAACAGTTCATGGACCATGATTTTATGCACAATATCCTATTGTCTGAGCATTACGGTACTGTTGAGTCTGTAAGAGGAAATGCATCGTTCTACTTCGATGCTGCCCGGATAAAGATTATGGAGCGCATTAATGACAGGCTTTTTGATCTCAATGAAAATATTGATATTCAGATAGATCCTGAAATCGAAAAGATCAAGGAATCCTATACAAAGCAGATCAAAGAACTCGAAGAGAAGCTCGATCTCCATGAGAGCCAGATGAAGTGGTACGGCAAAGATATGAGAAGCGTAATAACCCGTATCAGAAACAGGATTCTTAAAGCCCGCACTGAGATGGAGTCTCTGTTAAAAGAACACCGTGATTACTGCGGTATAAAATACAAGGTAAGCCTGATTAACTCGTCTGTTGTTATCGCACGAAACGATTTTTAACTTTATTTTATGTTGACTCTGTTTTAATATATGATAGAATTAAAACATGATTTGCCGCCCGGAAAATTTCAGGAAGATTTAAGCGATGAATATTCTACATGGGTTCTAATCTTCTGTAGCGTAAAAAATGATTAGTTAAATGGTGCGCTGATAAATGCGAAAAAGGCTCTTTAAACTGCTTCTGACAGTTATAGTAATAACTGCTGCTGTGATATCCGTCATCATAGGCCGTTTTTCATATGATTTTGTAAAGACTGTTCTCCGTGAAAACAGGGAAGAGAAAATTCTGCGTATAGAGAAACAGCTGGAACAGTACCAGAGTATTCTTCATTCAATAGAAGAACAGATGGACAGCGCAGGAAAAAAAGCTCTGCTCTCAATTCATAGAGATGTCAGGAACGCGGAATCAGCAGGGAGGTTTTCCCCTGATACGCTTAAAACACTGGCAAAAAAAAATGGAGTGGGGGATATTTACTTCATCAATTCAGAAGGACGCGTTTTTAATTCATCCCTGAAATCTGATATCGGCCTTAACCTCATGAATATAAGCCCTTCATTTACCCGCTACATTAATTCAATATACGGACGTGGCGAGGTCATCTCCCAGGGAATTTCTGTATCAATAAAAGAAGGGAAGATTAATCATTATATGTACTTTTCTCCGAAGGGGAGCAGGTTTATCTATGAAGTCTCAATGGATGTGCAGAGCTTTGTTAATAAAAAGTATAACTTTGCCCTTTATGAATTTCTCTTCAATGATATGTTTAAAAATTTTTACAATGAATATCTGGTATCTATCGATATATACTCAATTGCCGGGGGCGCCAGCTGGTCTCTGATTAATTCAGGGAAGAGGCTTGAACTTGACAGAGAACTTGTCAGAGCCATCACCACGCACGGGGAAGCCGTTATTGAAAAGGGGAACAGGATTAATGTTTACCGCAAATTCAGGATGAACAAGTATATGTTCAACCGCACAACACCTGTATATGCTGAACTTGTTTATGATGTTTCAATACTATCGCAGTATACGCGGAGGATAATACTATACTCCCTCTTTTCATGTGTAATAATTACCGGTATTATTTTTCTTTTATCCACATTAAGGATGAATGAAATGTTTATCAGACGCATGCTGAATATTATTGATAGCCTTAAGAAGATTAAAAACGGTGATTATAATGTTGCAATAGATGATAATTACGGAGATGAAATTTCTGATATATCATCAAATATAAATCTTATGACCAGGACTATTCAGCAGAGGACTGGAGAAATCAACAGGACAAATGAACAGCTGCGTGAGATGACAGTTTTTGTGAATGATATAATTGATTCGATGCCTTCGGCCCTTATTTCAATTAATGAAAAAGAGAGAATTATACAGTGGAACAGGGAAGCTGAAAAAATTTCCGGCCTTGCATCGTCAGAGGCAACCGGGCAGATTCTATGGGACGCCCTGCCTCAACTTTATAAATACAGGGCAAAATGTGAAGAGGTCCGAGAGAAGAGGTTAAAAGCTGAACTTTACGGGGAGAATTTTATCATAGAGAGTAACGGAAAGGAGGATGTTTTTGTTAAAAATATTTATATATTTCCGTTCAGCAAAGAGCAGATAACGGGTGTTATACTTAGAATTGATGATGTTACAGAACTTGCGAAAAAAGAAGAGCAGCTTGACAGGGCAAAAAAAGCTGAAGCCCTGGGTACAATGGCCGGCGGCCTGGCACATGATTTCAATAATATTATATCCGGTATTGTAAGTACAGCCTCGTATCTTGATGTAGTATTAAAAAGCGGAGGCGAAACTGACTCTGGAGAGATACAGTCTCATCTGAATATTATCAGGACCTCTGGCGAGAAGGCGGCCGGGCTTGTGAGAAATCTTATGTCATTTTCAAAGGGGAACAGGTTTGAACATGTCAAGGTTGACCTGAACAGCATAATATCTGAAGTTTCAGGTTTCGCTACAGCAACTATTAAGGACGTTGAATGTATTTTTGATGCCGGCAGCGGAAATTCATTCGTGTATGGAGACCGGACGCAGCTTGAGCAGGTTATTCTAAATCTGATAGTAAATGCCGCTGAAGCTATCAGGCAGAGCAATCAGGGGATTAATGTGCAGGGAAAAATTGAGTTAAAGCTTGAAAAAACTGAAAAAGAGGGCAAGCTTCTTACGTCTCAGAAAGATTATATCTGGCGTATATCTGTACGTGATAATGGTCCCGGTATTGATAAAGAAAACATTGAGACTATTTTTGATCCGTTTTTTACAACAAAGAAAGAGGGGAACGGCCTGGGGCTTGCAATTGTTAATACCATTATAACAAGGCATGAAGGCCTTATTGAAGTCCAGTCAGAGAAGGGGAGAGGAACGGTTTTTAATATATACCTGCCTTCAGCAGAATAAGTAAGCATGCCGGAATTAATTTATTTTTAAGCTCTATTAATGTTATTAATTCTTGACAGATTATGTCTCATTAGATATGGTTATGTGTAATCTGACAGGGGGTAATATGAATAAAAAGATTGTTGTTCCTGCTGAAGTTTTTTCAAGGGTTTCAGGTTATTTCAGGCCGGTTAACCAGTGGAATAAAGGTAAAAGAGAAGAGTTTTCTCTCAGAATATGCATGAATATAAGCTCTTTTAAGGGAGCTGAATCCTGCGATTCATGCAGAACCCTTGAAAGCGCTATCTCATAGGAAACACCTCGTTAATTATAAGATCTGTCTCCTCGGTATTTATCGAGTACGAATCACTGCTGTAACTGTAAAGATACGAATTATATGAAGATGTACCTGTGTCTGTGCTGAAATAGCTGTAGACATTGAAAATAAAAAGTACGAGAAAAACCGATGCCGCAGCGAGAGAGGTGATATAGCTTCTGAATATAGTTTTTTCTTTCCGGGCATTTCTTTCAGATAATACCCTTCCGGCTATTGAGAGGTCCCATGAATTACTCTCCAGCCTGAGACTGATCTCTTCATCCAGTTTTGTTTTATAGTCCTGCATTTTTCCCTCCTTTTATATTATCCTGTATGATTTTTTTACCCCTTGATATTCTTGATTTTACTGTACCAATATTTAAGCCGAGTTTCTCAGAAATCTGGTTCAGACTGTAGCCCAGTGACACCAGGGATAACACAGATCCGTATTTCTCCGGGAGTCGCATGATATTCTCCTGCAGGAGAGAAATGCTGTCATCACCGGGATCTGCAGTTATATCATCAGCATCAATGAGTTTTTTCTCTTTCCGCTCCTCCCTTAAAAGCTTTTCATTCATCCGCAGTGATTCATTTCGTGCGATGCTGTAAAGCCATGTATTGATAGAGGATTCGCCCCGGAATTTACCTTTTGTCAGGCTGCTGTATGCCCGGATATAGGTCTCCTGCACAACGTCATCTATGGAGTGATAGAATCGTGAAGCAAGGTTTTTCTCAATGGCGGAGAGGACTACTTTTTTTGTTCTCCCCACTATATCCGCGAATTCACGCTCATTCATTTCTGCTGCCATGCCTTCTCCGCATTCTTTCAAAGAACATGTTTCTCTCGTTTTTAAGAACTTCTTTCTGTTCCGGTGAGAGTAATGAATCTATTTCGGCCCCCTGGTTTATTCTAAGCATCTGCAGTTCAATATTCAATGATGCCATTTTTTCAAGAGACTTTCTCACATCGGACATGTCTGGCTTATCGTTTTTCTGAAGAATGCTTCTGAGTCTTTCTTTCTCAGGTTCCATTTTCCGGAATATAACTTCATTCTCTTCTCTGAATTTTCTGTTGAGTTCTTCAATTCTCTTTATCTGCTCAGAGTTGAGATTAAGTTTTTCACGCATGAAATCAGGTCCGCAGAAATTTCTTCCATATCTGTTCCCCTGCATCTGGTGCCTCCCTTCCATGCCGGGGCCTTCATTCATAAACTCCGGTCCGCCTCCAGGGCCGGGCATGAATGGCGGTTCCCTGTGTTCCCTGAACATCATTATATTCACAGTGACAAGCACTGCTATTATCACTGAAAGTATTATTATAATTATTCTGCTGTTCATAGCAACGGTCTCCATCTATCCTGAAATTCTGCTCTTCAGTCTGTCGTATTCATTTTCAGATATTTCACCTTTCGCAAGCCGTCTGTTAAGAATACTTATAACATCAGGGGAATCCTCATTATTATTCCGTCCTGAACCTGTTATATATTTATAAAGAAGATATATAATTAAACCTGAAAGAACAAGTGTAATTAACCACATAACTCCACCTCCTCTGCTGAAGAATTGTGCATTACAATAATAGGGTCCCGCTAATGCTGCTGCAGTGGGTATTGTTGTCATGATAATTGCTGTTATATATTTCATAATGATTTTCTCTCAATAGTGTAAAGGTTACTGACGGCTGAAGCGCCGCCAGTAAATCCCGGTTATTACCACATGCCTCCGAAGCCGGGTCCGAAGCCCATTCCCCTGTGGTGTTTCTGAAAACTGTTAAACTTTTCAAGCTGTTCTTTTGTAAGAATTTTTTGAAATTCCTTTAAGTGATTATCACGAAGCTTTTCAATCTCCTTTTCATTATTCCTGTTTTTAAACATTTTATCATGGAAATCCATGTTAAGCTTATGAATTTTTTCAGCCTGATCATTTGTGATTCCGAGGTAGTCATGCATCATACCCGGTTTGCCGTCACCTCTACCCTGGCGCATCCCTTTCCCTTTTCCATGACGCGGGCCTTTGAAGTCTTTAACTTTTTCGAGCTGTTCTTTTGTAAGAACTTTTTCGATCTCTTTTCTGTGATTCTCTCTTACTTTGTAATGAGCATCCCGGTCTTTTCTGGCTTCAAAAAATCTGTCTGCATAATCTTTGTTGATTTTATGAATTTTGAGTTCCTGCTCTTCTGTGAGTTTAAGGTTATCAAAGATCCAACCGTGGTATCCGGGCCCGCCGTTCATACCCATGCCGTAACCTGAACATCCGCCATTGCCCATTCCCCGGGCGAAAAGTGTAGAGCCGGTTCCGGTAACAAGTAAAAGAGCCAGCATTGTGAGAATTATGCGTTTCATATGTTGTTTCCTCCATTTTTGTTTTATGTGAGTTAGACCTTCAAAAAGTGAAAAAGGTTCCATTGTTAAAAAAAATGGATAAACGGAATTATAAAAAAATGAAATAGAAGCAATAAGAGCCAATGATATCTGTTTTGCGCTATTTGTCAGTATAACATCTCATATGCGGTGATATAATAAAAGTTAATAAATTGACTCAGATCATTTTAAGTTTATGATTTATTGAATACATTACAGTAATTAGCAACCGGAATAACAGGTTGAATTTATTATTAAATAAGAGAGAACGATTTAGTATAAGGGGACAAAATGCAGGAATTTATAAAGAACATTGCTAAAGGTGAAGTTATTGATTTTGACAGCATAGTCAGTTGTAATGAAGGACAGATTGAAACTGTAACAATGGCCCAGAAAAAAGGGGTAGGATTAACTGTCCTGGGTTTCGGAAAAGGTGAAGGTGTTGGCCCTCATGCGGCTAAAGGTGATGCTTTGATTTATATCCATCAGGGTGTTGCTGTTGTTAAGATCGGGGAGAAGGTAATAGAGGCTTCAAAAGGCCAAATGGTGGTTATGCCGGCAAACATTCCGCACCAGGTTACTGCAAAAACTGATATGAAGATGCTGCTTGTTGTTGTGAAAGAGGAATAGAAATGAAATATCTGAAAAATATAAAACCTTATGAGGCTGTTAATATTTCCTTAATGATAAATCATACGGGAAATAAAATTGCCAGCAAAGCATTAATTGATAGTGATAATACTGAAATACGTTTTTTCTCTTTTGCAGAGGGGGAAAGTATTGATAAGGAGTACTATGTGATGGAAACTCTGTTCTTTGTTATTGAAGGGACAGCTAAAATCCGGTATGGTGAAGATGATGAGTTCATTCTTAAACAGGGTGAGATGGCGGCTGTTGAATCCGGAATCGACTACGGGGTACAGGCATTAACTGACGTAAAGCTTTTCACCGTTCTTGTAAAGAGTTGAGCTTTTGTCAGATTAAATAAGCTTTTTAAGCAGGAGCATAACTGACAGCATTAATGTCAGAATGAGGAAAACAGCTCCTTTCTTTTTATCGTCAATTGTGAGTCCTCTCTCCATTACAATGTATATATGAGTCGAAACTGTCGCTGTTACTGAAACAGCTATAGAGAGAAGCAATGTTGTAATGAACATCATGATTATTCCTAATATGAAACCGCTGACATGATGGGTCATCCCGATATTAATTGACAGCTGTCTGAAGAGGCCGTTTCCAAGGCCGCTGATTGTTGCTTCAGAGGCTTTTACAAATGACGCGGGGATCGAGGCAAATACTCCGCCGCCGTCATTTCCCAGCAGCCACTGGGAGAGCGAGATTGTGAGAGAGAACGCGGTTGTATGAATGAGAAAAATAGCGGAAACAGATATTAATGATACCAGTATTATTACCGGGATCATATAGAGCAGGCCGAGATTATGCTTACGGATAAAAAGCATGAGGTTTTTGATGTTGCCTGAAATTCCTCCTTCCCTGTGTGCTGATATTGGAGGGTAAAACCAGATCCCGATTGAGAAAAGCAGAGTTATCAGGATTCCTGAAAGATAGACAGGGAGAAAGATGAGTGCAAAGATTACAGGACCAAGCATAGGGATTTTACCGAAGAGAATCAGAATAGCGCTCATTGCAAGCAGTGCGGCGGTATTTCCCAAAAAAACCGCAGGAGCTGTTCTGAAAGAAAATCTGATAATCTCATCCCACCCGGCGGGCCTGTCGTGAAATATTATATCAAGTGTTATGCGCGAAATTATTGCTGCGGTTGCAGTGTATAATGAAAAGATTATGGCAAGAGGTAAAAGCGCTATAAGTGAACCTGCGAAAGGGTGCAGTGTTGTCCCGCCGCTTAGCCATAAAGTTTCAATCCTGCTGAAAATAGTCATCAGCAGAAGCATTATTATAACACCCGAGGAAGCAACAAGTATTCTGTTTAATGAGAAAGCTCCGGCTGCTGCCGCAAAAAGCTCATTGATGCTGAATGAGTTTATGCTGTTATTAATAAATTTTGCCACTTCAATTTTTTCTGCGGGCGCTGTATGTTCCGCGCGTGTAGATGATTGAGTCTCAAAGTGCTCCGGCTCTTTAAACGCAGGGAGAGATTCTGACAGCGGGGGCTTCTTCAGTAAAACAGGTTTCGGCCTCTCTTCATAAAATTCGATGGCAAAATCCTTCATGCATTTTCTGCATCTGTATCTGTATCTTCCGGTTTTTATGTTCGCGAATGTTATTGAGTAAAAAGAACCGCAGTGCGGGCAGAACTGCAGTTTGATTTTTTTATCACATTTACTGCAGTGAATTATAGATCGTTCTTTGTCTGATGCCTGAGCCTGTGTTACTTCATGTGCTGTGTTGCAATTTGAACAGAATACCTGCATGTTTTACCACCGGAATTTAAAAGTACTTTATGAATATACGGTCATTATTTCTGCTGATATAAAAAGTGATACACTTTTATTATAATATATATCCGCCGTTGCGGGTATGACAGAATTATTAATCTTATCAGTCAAAAAAGAAGCTCTCCTCTTCGAATTTTTCTTCAGGTGTTTCATCGCTGAACAGAGTTGTTCCCTCTTCGGGAGACATCTTTTTTTTCCCTTTTTTAACAAGTTCATTAATGTTTGAAAGCCTCCCGTGAAGGCCGTCGCATTTTTCGGCAGGCTCAAAGCCTGAAATAAAAAACTCTTTCCTTGTTGGACACCCTCTGTCAGGGATCGATCCAGTGATAGAGCATATATCTTTTTTAACGACACCTGCCGGTTTATCAGGGAAAGCTTTTCTCTCCCGGGTCCTGTAGACTTCAGCCATAAATTTTCCCCATACCGGAGCTGCTGCAACTGAGCCGCTCTGACCTGACCCCAGCGAATACTCCGGGGAGTCACACCCTACCCATACAGCCGCCACAAGGTCAGGTGTATAGCCGATGAACCAGGCATCGCGGAAACCTGTATTTGTCCCTGTTTTACCTGCACAGGGGAGCCTGAAACCTGCTGCTTTTTTTACTGCGTATGAAGCGGTTCCCGATTCAATTACATCTCTCATCATATTTGTCATAATAAATGCGGTTTTTTCATCAGTGGCTTTAACGGGTTTTATGGTTTCAGCATTGAATATCTCCCGTCCATACCTGTCTTCAATTTTGTTTATGGCATGGGCAGGGATGAGAACACCTTTGTTCGCCAGTGAACCAAACCCTGATGCTATTTCAAGGGGCGTAAGCTCGCTTGTCCCGAGAGAGAGAGTAGGGTCAACCTGGAACCTCTCCTTTTGTACTCCGGTCATGCGGGAGGCAAAGTCTGCTATCTTTGCTCCGCCTGCAAGATCATATACCTTTGCTGATACAATGTTGAGTGAAAGCGCCAGAGCTTTTCTAACCAGGACTCTCCCGGAATAATCTTTGTCGTAATTTGATGGTGACCATGTTTTTCTGCTGCTTCCGTAATAAACAGGTGAGTCCTGAAGCGATGTTGCCGCGTTTATTGCCCCTGATTCAATACCTGCTCCATACACAAAAGCCTTGAATGCCGAACCGGGCTGCCGTCTGCTTTGTGCTGCACGGTTCAGCTGATTAACGGGGTTGAACTCGCTCCCCCCTGTAATGGCAAGGATCTCCCCGGTGCGGGGGTCTATGGCAACAAGAGCGCCTTCGACCTTTGCCCTTGCCATCAGTTTTTCGTAATATTCAATGTGGCCTGATACCTGTTTTTCAATAGCGGGGAGAGCTGATACAAGTGAAATGATTTCAAGTTCATCAGATATTGAGTTTATAAGCTCTCTGTTTAAACGCACAGCGGTTTTCATTGTTTCGCTTTTTAAAGATTTTTTTTCGTTAGCAGGGAGGGACTTCGTAGCGATAAGAGCTTCCAGCTTCCAGAGCCTTGACCTGTTGTAGCCCGCAGAGATTCTGTTCTGTGATAACAATGATGAAGTGATGAGTGAGTCGGATATCCCCTGGTATGAAAGATCTATGGTGGTCATAACCTTCATCCCCCCCCTGTAAACAGCATCCTCCCCGTATTTAGTGATAAGCTCACGCCTGACGTATTCAGTAAGCCATGGCGCTCTATCCCTGCTTTCACGGCGGATACCTGCTTCAGGAAACTCTGTCTTTATTTTTTCTGACAGCACCTCCCACATCTCATTAAACTGAGCAGCAGCATCAGTTCTGCTGATATAACCAGAAGCTATAAGATTAAAGATTATTGCCTGGGTCCGGTCATGAGAATTCTGTGGATTTTTAAGAGGTGAGAACCTGTCAGGAGCGGAGGGTATACCAGCAAGGAGAGTGGCTTCGGCTGTATTAAGTTCATTCAGTCCTTTCCCGAAATAGAAATCAGATGCAGCAGCTATGCCGTAGACTCCGTGCCCCATGTATATCCGGTTAAGGTACATCTCAAGAATTTCTGTTTTTGTGTATCTCTTTTCAAATTCCCTGGAAATGAAGAGTTCAACAAGTTTTCTTTTGATGCTTTTTTCTCTCCCTGTATAGATCTGCTTTACAAGCTGCTGAGTGATTGTAGATCCCCCCTGCTTCATCTCACCGCTGGCTATGTCAATAATGATCGCGCGGAGTATCCCTGCGACATCAAACCCTGTATGCATGAAAAACGAACTGTCCTCAGCAGCAAGAAAGCTTTTAATAACTGTTTCCGGGATATCAGAAAATTTTACATACTCCCTGTATTCATCGTAGAGCTCAGAGATAAGCTCGCCGTTTCGGTCGTAAAGTTTTGTCGGCAGGGGCTGATTAAGATCTCCTGATTCACTGAAAGCTCTGCACCCTGCTGAGTATGCATAGACTGTATAGGCAAAGGGGAGCAGCACCAGCAGTGAAAGGAGAATATATATTATTATATTTCTTGTTTTCATTAAAAAAATCTTGCCATTAGATGATTTGAACTCTTATAGTTTATCGGGATTTTTCTTTATAAAGTTAAGCGGCATATTTTGCGGGGGACACTGTGAAGCATATACTATTGTCATTTTTTATTATTATCCTCTTTATAACTATTAAGGCTTCAGCTGATATTGGCGAGGGTGAACTCGCAGGGTTAAGGGGAGCATTTATGGCGAGGATTATAAAGGATAATCCCGGAAGAGAGGATGAGATGAGAAAGTGCCTTGCTTTAATGGTGAGGGACGGGAATACCGGCTCACGGCTCATCGACAGGTTCGCCTTTTTTCTTTATGACAGCAGGAGGAGCAGCCTTGAGCTTGAAAAGATCAGGTTCATGAAGGATGCGGGTAAAGCTGTTTTTTTTATTGTGATGAAGGATTCATCCGATGGCCAGTTATACTCCCTCTACCTTGAGTACGCCGTCACAGGAGGGGGAACAATAAAACTGAGGGATACTTACTTTTCAATGATTTATGGTGACCGGATAAAATCAGTAACGAAATTTTTCGGCGGAAACGAATAGATCTCCCGCATATATCAAATGTATTTTGTAAATGCCCCGATTATCCGTTCAAGCCCCTCTTCAAGTATGGCCCTGGGGCAGGCGAGATTGAATCTCATGAAGCCTTCACCTTCAGTACCGTAGATGTTCCCCTGGCCCGGTGCCACTTTCGCCTCTTCAACGAATATTCTCAGAAGCTCTTGATAATCCAGACCGAAATCTCTGAAATCTGTCCATACAAGGTATGTACCCTGAGGCTCAATAACTTTGATCTGCGGCAGAAAATTTCTGAAGGTATATTTCATATACTCCAGGTTCCCTTTAACGTAATCCATCAGCTCATCGAGCCACTCCGCTCCGTGATTATAAGCGGCCTCCATTGCATCTGTTGCGAAGGAGTTGGGATCAATAATTCCGTTTCGCATCAGGGCTTTCCTGAATTTTTTCCGCAGAGTTTTATCAGGGATGATGATGTTGGAGAGCTGCAGCCCCGCGAGATTGAATGTCTTGCTTGGGGCGGTGCATGTTATGATTCTTTCTGAATATTCCGGATTAATAAGGGGGAGCGGGATGTGTGTTATCCCTTTATATGTAAGATCACAATGAATCTCATCAGATATAATTATTATATCTCTCTCTTTGCAGATGCTTACAAGAGTTTCAAGTTCCTCTCTGCTCCATACTCTGCCAGGGGGGTTGTGCGGGGAGCAGAGCAGCATTATTTTTGCGGATGGATCTGATGTTTTCTCCCGGAGGTCATTGAAATCCATGATAAATTTTCCGTCACCATTCTGTATCAGCGGAGAATTAAGGAGCTGTCTTCCATTCCCCTCCACCACATGCATAAAAGGATGGTAAACAGGTCTCTGTATTATTACTCCATCACCGGGATCTGTCAGAGACTGTATAAGGAGGCTCAGTGCCGGGACAACTCCAGGTGAGTAGACAATCCACTCCCTTTCAATATTCCAGTTATGCCTGCTGCTGAACCATCGTATAAGAGAATCGTATGCAGAGTCTGTGTATGCGGTGTATCCGAATATTCCGTGAGCTGCCCTCCCGGTAAGAGCTTTAATAACTTCCGGGGGGGCCTGGAAATCCATATCTGCAACCCATAGAGGGAGAAGGTTCTCCCCTCCGAAGATCCGGTCACACATATCCCATTTTTCGCTGCCTGTGCCATGGCGGTCTATAATTTTATCGAATTGGTATTTCATACTGTACCCCCGGAGGATGATCATATCTCTCTATATTCCGGATATTCTATTGACATCTTAATGACAAGGATAAAAGGTGAATAAAAAAATGAATTTTAAAAAAAAATATTCACCCGTATTGAGCCGGCTGGTACACTACCGGTAAGAGAACGACTGTAAAGTCATAAAATTAAAAAGGATTTTAATCCCGGGAAAAAACCTGATTCTGAAACGGGAATAACATAAGAATGAATATACATGAATGCATGAAGTGCAGATTTTACCTGACACATTTTGATGACCTTATAATATGTGTCAGGCATGAGGATAATCAGGACCTCCAGAGCCTCATTGTTACTGTTAATCGCAATGATGCATCGCTAAAGGAGTGTCTGTTGTTTGCCCCTGAAAATGAGAATATTAATTGAGTTTCTGTATTTTGTCCGCTTTAGTTTTTTCCTTTAAATAACAGCTATATTGTTCAGTGATAAAGATGTAAAAATCTGAATGTAATTAATCATTGCGGAACCCTGTTCGCCTTTTTTTTAAATCATCAGTCTGCTTGGACTGTTTAATGGGTTGACTTTTATTTCATGCGAAAAATATTATTTTTTTTTAATACATATAAAGAATTTTGTATAACCGGTGATTATGATGAGAAAAATTAATTCTATTCTTCTTAATATGAAGATCTCCAGGAAGTTTACATATATCGGGATTCTCTTTTTTATAATCTTTCTGCTTGTTGTGTCAATAAGCATGGTGCTTGTTATAAAAAAGGTGCTTGGAGATAATATAGCCCTGGAAGTAAAAGATAAATCACAAATTATAATCCGCAATGTGGATTATATGAAAAAACAGGCTCTGGACGCCACGGAGCTTTTCACATCATCGCCGGATCTGCTTGACGCTTTCAGCAGAAAGGACAGGGGTTCGGCAGTAAAGATAGGCCGGGCCGCCATGAAGTCGATGGGTATGGATTACTTTGTTGTTACCGATATTAAAGGTGATGTTTTCGTCAGAGCGCATTCACCGGAAAAGTACGGGGACAATATCAGTACTCAGGTGAATATTCAGAAAGCATTGAAAGGGGATAAAAGCGTCGGCATCGAAGAGGGCGCTGTGGTTAAATTTTCAATCAGGGCAGGAGCTCCTCTTAAGGATAGAGGGGGGAGAATAGTCGGTGCAATCTCCATGGGCTACGTGTTAAGTGCCGACAGCTTTGTAGACAGGCAGAAGGATCTTCTTGATTGTCATGTTACAGTTTTTCATAAAGATGTAAGAATTTCCACAACCATTACAGATGTGAGCGGTAAAAGGATTACAGGTACAAAATTAGGGATTGATACAATCACGGACAGGGTGCTGAAAGAGGGGGCCATTTATTATGGTGATGCCATGATACAGGGCCTCCGATATTATACTTCTTATATCCCCATTGTTGATACAGGAAACAAAGTTTCAGGTATGCTTTTTATCGGCAGGGAGGCAGGCGTAATCCAGGGTCTCATTAATAAGCTCCTCCTCTATTTAACCATTGTTATTTGTATTTCCGGAGCAGGGTTTGTTCTTGGCGTCCGCCTGTTTCTCGGTTCTGCTGTAATAAGGAGACTTAACAGGGTCAACAGAAGACTTAAGGAGATTGCCGAGGGTGATGGTGATCTCACTGTGAGTATTAATGAGGTCTCTGAAGATGAAATTGGAAGACTTGCAGGTAATTTCAATAAGTTCGTTGAAAAGATAAAAAATGTGGTTGCTGATATAAAAAAGGTCGCGGTGGAACTGAATAATATGGCAGGAGAGCTGAACAGGGCAACCGGAATATTTTCAGATAATTCGCAGGCTCAGGCTTCTTCAATCGAGGAGGTCAATGCCACAACAGAGGAACTCTCCGCAGGAATGGAGATGATCTCTGACAGCACAAAAGTTCAGGCTGAAAGCATGAAAGCCCTGATGAACAGAATGGGAGAACTTTCCGATTTAATTAACGAGACCAGCAGCAGCATAGATGAATCAATAAGCCTCGGTGTGAAGATGTCCTCGGAAGCACGTAACGGCGAGAATTCACTCCGCTCAATGACAGAGAGTATGGATAAGATTGAGGACAGTTCATCGCAGGTTTATAATATAATCAAAATAATAAATGATATATCGGAGCAGATAAATCTTCTTTCACTGAATGCCGCAATTGAGTCAGCGCGTGCGGGTGAAGCGGGGCGCGGATTTGCTGTTGTTGCTGATGAGATATCAAAACTTGCTGATCAGACTGCCGGCAGTATTAAGGACATCAACAGGCTCATTAAATCCAATGAAGAGGAGATTAAAAACGGAAGTTCAAAAGTTGATGAAGCTGTCAGAATTTTCGGAATAATTATTCATGCTGTTGAGCAGGTCACAGATATGATGAATAAAGTTTCAGGGTTTATGGGAAAACAGATTGAAGCACGTAACGGCATTGCGGATGTATCTGATGTTGTAAGTGTAAAAACTGAAGAGATTAAAAACGCCACAAGTGAACACCGCATCTCCACCGAAGAGATTGTTCGCGCAAGCGGCGGGATCAACGAAATGACACAATCAATAGCAGGCGCTGCTGAGGAAATGGCTTCAATGGCAGAGGAGATAACAGCAATGTCTGACACCCTTAAAAGCAGGGTAGATTTTTTTAAGGTATAGGCGCAACAGGTTCAGGAGGGGAGAGCCGGGCGAACCACGTGGTTCGCATGGAACCCCTCTCATTATTTTTTCAAAATTACCGGTTTTAGAATCCTTTCTTTTCTCCGGCATTTCTTCCGGCAGTTGTATTTGCAGCTCCATACAGGAGCGTTCCCCCCAAAAATTCTTGACTTTTAGAAAAAAATTGAAAAAATGAGGGCAATTTTAATCATCTTTTTCTACTACTAAATATGCGGGTGAGGCTGTGAATTTTAAAAGACGCCTGAACGCTCCTGAAACGGAGCAGTTTATTAAAAGCTATGATTCATACTACTCGCTTGTGTTCAGCACAATATATTCAAAGATAAATAATTTTCATGACGCTGAGGACATCTGCCAGGAGGTCTTTATCCGCTTCTATAACAAGATGGATGAAGTTGAGAACCCCCGCAAATGGCTTTACGGCTGCCTCCGCATTGTGGTGCTGGATTACTACAAGGAGAAGCGGCACAAAGACGTGGATACAGATGAGCTTTTTGATGATATAAGCCTTGGGTATGTGAACGGCTTCAGGGACACGAGGATGATGCTGAAACATGCCATGGATGAGATACTTGATAAAGAGGGAGACAGGGACGCTTCGCTCTTTGAGATGATTGCTGTTTATAATTACACCTTTGCTGAGGCAGCACGCCACCTTAACCTGGGGTACAAGCAGGCAAGGTACAGGTACAGCCGTATGGCTGAAATGCTCATGGAGAAACTCCGGGAGAAGGGTGTAGAGAGGCTGGAAGATCTGCTATGAAAGAGAATGAAATTATTATACAGGCGCTGAAGAAGTACGACCTTGCTCTCCCCCTCTCATGGCTGGAGAAGAGGAGGATAAGCCGTGCGAAGAGACGCACACTTGCTGTTATACTGTCGCGGGATAGCGGCGGGAGGTTCAGGTTTTCCGCTTCAATCTTTTTTTCTGATATGATGAAAGCCCTGGGTATGGACGCAACACTTGCGGCAGGGTGGAGAGCTGCATCTGTGTCAGCGGTGTTTGCCCTGCTTTTGATTGCCGGGGGATCTCTCCTTGTGATTCAACAGAGGGTTGCTATACCAGGTTTTAATGAAACAGCGGTGATATATTCAGCAATGGGGAGTGTTTCAGCAGGAGAAGGGATTGTAACAGGTTCATGCGGTTCTGTCAAGCTTGAGGCAGGAGCAGGGGTGAATAGCGGCGATATGGTTACTGTTCACGGCGGATCTCCACTTCTGATGAAGATGGTTAATGGAGCAGCAGTATCAGTTTTAAGTGGAGGGAGCATTAAGCCTGAATATTCTGAGAACCGGTCTGTTATACATTTATCAGAGGGGTGTATTATATCAAATGTCCCTTCACCATTCAGCGGAGTTTACGAAATAAATACACCGGATGCCGTTGTCGCAGTTAAAGGGACGGTTTTTGCCGTAATGTTTAACAGCGGTAAAACATCGGTTATGGTGTCAGAGGGGGTTGTAAACCTGAAGCACATCTCATCCGGGTTTATCAGTGATATTGAGGCAGGATATTATGCTGAGGCCGGGGCTGAAGCTAAAAAGCGAAAGCTCAGTGAAAAAGAGAGGGAGCTTCTTAATGCGTTTGAAATTGCGGCAGAAGATGCGTCCCTGCTCCCTGAACTTAACAGGATTTATGACAGCATTATTAACAAAAAAGAATCTCAGGGGAGGATGACCCTTGACGATATAAGAGAGAAGTACGGGCAGATTGACGAGGTGTTGCTTTACAGCGGGAAGAGGTACACTGGCGCAATAATTTCCCGGAGTGATAAAATGAAGATTCAGACAGAGAACGGAATTATCTCTGTTCCAGCGAAAGATGTAAGGAACGTTATACCGAAATAATAAAACTGATTATAAGGAGCGGAAAATGAAATTAAAGAGATCTTTTAATAAGGTGCTGATAATTGCAGTAATTTCTATTTTAGCAATGCTTATCTCCTGCGCCAGGGAGGTAAAGAGGGAGATGTTTGTCTGTTTTTATACGGGTACTGTGACACAGACAAGAAACGGTACAGCTATACCCATTGAGGTTAAGGGGATTGTACAGGAGGGGGATCTTTTCACTGTAGGGGAAAAATCAACGCTTATTCTGCAGAGCAGTGACGGCCTTGTTATAAGGTGCGAATCCAACACAGAGGCTGTAATATCATCAATCACTGATGTGACAAAGAGGGAGATTACATTAAACAAAGGTAAACTCCTCTCCAGTGTTGATAAGCTGACTAAAGGGCACGGCTATGCGGTTAAGACACCCACTGCTGTTGCATCTGTACGGGGTACTCAGTTTCTCACTGAATACGACGGGGCAAAAACTATTGTCGCAGTGGGCAGGGGAGTTGTCAGTGTTAAAAGGACAGCAGGAGCAGCTGATGAAAAGCTCACTGAAAAGGGGAACACGGCTGTTGTTGAAGCTGAAAAAGAGATCGTTGAACTCCGCGAATTGAATAAAGTTGAAACACTTGAACTGGCAAAACTCGAAAAGACGCCGGTTGTTGAACAGGTTGAGAAAAAGACTCCTGAGCAGATGAAGGATGTTTTTAAAGATACAGAGAAAACTGATGAGGAGATAAACAGTCAGATAGAGGAGGTAAGCGGCCTCTCCCCTGCTGAGATGAAGGCGAAGTACGGCAGAATTGACGTTATTACTCTTTACAGCGGAAGGATGATACAGGGTGTTATAATTTCACGGGGTGAAAGCTACAGAATACTTACAACAAACGGAACTATTAATGTTAAAGCTAAAGACGTCAGAAGGACAGATATAAGATAGGCAATAATCTCTCCGCCCCGGATGGATATAGAAATAATCCGGGGCAATAATATCATCGGTTTAATTTGGGATTATTTAAACACAGGAAGCATGTAAATGAAACGAATAAGTTTTTTCAGTATTGTACTCGCGGGGGTATCCTGTTTCAGTATTCTTCTTTTTTTTAATGAAGCTTTGAACGCGGAAACGGTTTTTCTTAAAGACGGATCAATTATTGAAGGGAGAATTATCTCTGACTCCGCGGGCACAGTTGCTGTTAAAGATAAAGATAACAAAACACGTACAGTGCAGCGCGTGAACATTATGCGTATCCTTTACACTGATCTTTACATGGGTAAAGTCTACGTGCAGAAGACAGACGGGAAAAATATCATAGCGTACATGGTTGATGAGGACAGGGACACCTATACTTTCCGCAGGGAGCTCTTTAATCCTGAGGAGTTGAAACTGAGGCGTGACCAGGTGCTCTTTATGGCACGGGGGAATCCTTCGGGACTTGAGGGTGAGCCTGACACTGACCATGTTTTTCTCAAGTGGTTTCCCCCTTATAACCAGGTGAAGAAGTATAAAATATACATTAAAGGGCCTGGAGATAAATCATTCAGCGTTGCGGATGAGACCGGGAGCAAAAGCATCACCCTGAAAAAGCTTAAGAGCAACACAAAGTATCAGCTTTACGTAACAGCTATAG
>DAISJZ010000023.1:29251-32507 GCA_036821145.1 Spirochaetota bacterium | reverse complement strand
ATCAGGTAATTTGCCATGAATGTGGCAATCCCTTTCCCCTGGTACTCTTCATCCACAAGAAATGCCATCTCATAGGCATCCCCTGCGGGATAGGCCGCATAACGGGCCTCTGCAACAATTTTTTCGATGTTGCCGGTCTGGTGTACTGCGACAACAGCAAGAATTTTATCATAATCAACACTGAGGTATTTCTGCATGTTTCTGTGAGGCATAACTTTTACATGGGTAAAATACCTGTAGTACTTTGATTCATCAGAGAATTTATAGAAGAGCCTCCTCATCATGTCCTCATCCGATGCCCTTATGGGCCTTATCTTAAGCTCAAGTCCGTCCTTGAATGTCTTAACTGTTTCAAGCCTTGAGGGGTAATTTGCTGCTATTGACCTGTATATCTGGTCAGGATATATATACCCCTGCTCCTTAGCCCTGTTAAATAGAGCCTCTCTATGATCAGGGTGCGCAATTTCAATAAGAGAGAGGGCTCTCTCCCTGACGGATTTTCCGAAGAGAGACGCGACTCCGTACTCAGTCACAACGTATCTCGCAGCGCTCAGAGTTGACCTTACCCTCTCGTTGTCACGGTCAAATGAAATCACTATATTGCTCTCGCCATTCTGATCAATTGAATTCAATGCAAAGATAACCTTCCCGCTTCCGGAAAAAGCTGTACCAGCAGCAAAATTAAACTTACTCTCGTAACCGGAAATAAGGTCGTCACCGGAGTATACCATGGTCCTTGCTGCAGTAATATCAATCTTTTCCACGTTCATGATGCTTATCATTTTCGGAATGTCTTTAATGAAAAGGGGATTTGCAAGTTTCGCAACAGGGTAAAAACCGAAGAGCTGGTTATGATCAACGTAATCATAAAGCTCCCTTGTCCCGTAACAGTAGGATGTGGATATCTGTCCGCCGCTCTCTCTCCTCCTGTCAACAGAGATAGCTCCGGCTTCAACAAGATCTATAATCCAGTCTGAGATAACATTTGTTACTATCCCCAGGTTCCTCTTTGCCATAAGGTGAACAGCTATTGCGTCAAACAGTCTTCCCACATGAAGAACAACGGTAGACCCGTCCTGTATAAGGTTGCCTACATGCCATCCTATCCTCTCCTGAATTGCATCATAAGGCTTACGTTCCCTTTCAAGAAGAGGTTCATTGCTCATTATAGCATAGTCTATCTGGTCAACGTGGATCGCGGTTTCACCATAAGTAACAGGGACATTGGGATTAACCTCAACTATTACAATCTTTGCGTTTTTAATTACTGTAGCAGCGACATCTATTGCCACACCAAGGCTCATGAATCCGCGTTTATCCGGGGGAGATGTGGAAATGACCGCAATATCAATTTCAATGGCTTTTGTGCCGAAGATGTATGGTATCTCAACAAGATTGGCGGGGATAAAATCCTCCTTCCCCTCGCACATATTTTCAGAAGTAGTTTCACCGCTTCTAAATGTTTTCAGCCTGTAGTTCTGCATATCGCATGACTGCTGGTTAAAAAAGAAATCGAGAGAAAAGAGCTGAATAATCTCAAGGTCATAATTCCTGAGCTTATCGGATGTTGTAAGCTCCCGTGTCACAAGCTGCGGTATGGCCGGTCCGCTTGTGAGAAAAATTTTATTTCCAGGCTGAACCAGATCAATAAACCGGTTCATATCTATTACTTTGCTGTTAAAAACTTCTTCTCTGTACATCCCGTTGCTCCGGAAATTTTATTTAAGTAAATAGCTAATGTTACTTCTTAAAGGATTGGAAAAATCAGACAGTATCAATTTCTTGAAGAGACAGATATTCCCACTCCTGCCAGTATCATAAGTGACCCGGCACCCTCGGTATATGAAAGAACTTCACCAAGCATAAGATATGCGATTAACGCCACAAAAACAGGCTCCGCCATACCTGCAATAGACGCGCGGGCCGCGCCGAGCCTCTTAACTCCTTCAAGAAAAAAAATCACCGCAAGCATTGTGCTGACAAGAGACATCATGATCACAATAAATATCTGCTGTGCCGAAAGGCTTACAAAGAAATCGAGCCTGTCATAAAACAGCGGCATCACTATAGCTAATCCTATGAGAGCCATTGCTGCCGTAATTGAAGCTGAACCTGAATTTTTTGTATTCCTTTCACTTAACAGCGAATAAAAAGAATAACATAAACTCGATGCCAGTGAAAGAACAACTCCTGTGCTGTTTACCCTGATCTCCTCACCGCCTGACAGGGAGATAATAATAATCCCTGCAGTTGCAAACAAAAGGCCCGCTGCATGAAACCAGCCAGGTTTTTCACGGAGAAAGATCACTGCTATTAATGATATAATAACAGGGTGGGAGAAAAAAATAATTATACTTAACCCGGCATTAATGCTTTTCAGTGAATAAAAGAAAAAAAGCCCCCCGGCAGCAAAAAATACACCCTGTGCCACAAGGGATAAAGAAAGACGGAAACTCCTATCCCCCCTGTATTTAATTATAACAAGAAGAATAACAGCGGTAAAAAGATATCTCAGTATCAGCACACTGTGGGGCTCAAGCCCGGTGCCGTAAGCAAGTTTTGCCAGCACAGGCATCCAGGCATAACATAGCGCGGAAAGGAGGACAAGTGCTCCCCCGAATAGAAATGATGCGGATCTGCTTTTCATAAGTATACCGTCCGGCATAAGTAACACCGGTACCGATATTTTCAAGTATTATTATTCTCATTCAGGCTCTGACCCTCCCCCGTTGCCGGAGGAAAATCGGGCTGTTTGCCGTAATAAATTTTACAGGTGGTAATCCCTGTTTGCTTCAGGCTGGTAGAGTATCTCTTCAACAAGAAATGTCTTTAATCCTGCAGGGACCTTCCACTTAACTTCATCCCCCACCCTGTATCCGAGGAGTGCTGTGCCTATAGGCGCAAGTATTGAAAGCTTCCCCTTTGATGTATCAGCATCCTCCGGGTATACCAGTGAAAATATATAATCCTCAGACTCCTCTATATCTTTAAATCTCACCTTTGAATTCATAGTGATTACATCTGCAGGCATCTTATCAGGTTCAACTAAAACTGCGTTCTTTAATTCTTCATAAAGTTCCCTGTACTCAGTTTCACTGCTTCCGGGTTTACCGTCTATGATGCCTGTAAGTTTCGTGTAATCCCTGCTGTTAACGATAATTTTTTTTCTGTTCATTTTTTTACTCCTAAAAAAAATAACACGCCCCTTCTCTCCCTGAAAAAAAGAAAAAAGGCGTGTCATTTGTATTTTATCAGA
>DAISJZ010000023.1:0-29151 GCA_036821145.1 Spirochaetota bacterium | reverse complement strand
TATTAATTGCCGAAGGTAGATTATATGACAAGAGAACTTACAGATAAACAGCAGATCATCCTGAACTACATCAGGGAAAAAATTAATGAATCCGGGTTCCCCCCCACTGTCAGGGAGATTGGCGACAGGTTCGGGATAACTGTAAAAGGGGCTTATGATCACCTTAAGGCAATCGAAAAAAAGGGACACATCAGGACAGAACAGAATAAATCGAGAGCCATAGTTGTTCTTGATGACGAGGGTACAGTTCCTGCCTCATCAGGTATATCTATTCCTCTTCTCGGGAGAATTGCTGCCGGTTCACCTATACTCGCTGAAGAAAATATTGAAGATTACCTTACATTTCCGGAAGAGATGTTCGGCTCCGGCGAGTTCTTTGCACTCAGTGTTGCAGGTGACTCGATGATCGAGGGGGGAATTTTTGACGGCGATATCGCAATTATCAAAAAACAGAATGTTGCAAATAACGGGGATATAGTTGCTGCACTTCTTGAAGATGAGGCAACACTTAAAGTTTTTCAGAAAACCTCGGATTCCATCAGGCTCCTCCCGAAAAATTCCGCTTACAAGCCTATTGAAGGGCGGGATTTTACAGTTCTCGGTAAACTCGCCGCAATATTCAGGTCATACTGATTCTTTTTTATTTGACACAACGGATCCGGCACAGCTAAACTCCTGCCTGTTGCCGGTATCCCGATGAAGAAAATTCTTATTCCAACACTGATACTGATTATAACCTGGAGTAATCTCTCGGCAAAACCTGTTGCAGGCGTATCATCCATTTCCTGGGACACACCCAGGGCCATGACTTTGGCAACAATTACAGAACAGCACACATTAACAATACTTAAAGAGAAAGCTGAATTTGACACAATTGATCCCGGCATAATAAACCGGGAACTTTCTAAATTCAGCTGTTTTGACGAAAGGTGCATAATACCTTTCGCGCGAAATGCAGGGATAAATCTTATTATCAATGGAAATATCAGAGACAGAGAAACCTATCTTCATCTCTCCCTAAAAGCTTATGCTGTGAACTCTCTGCATAACGGGACTCTTGTCCATTCATACTCTGTAAAAATTCCGCTGGATGCTCCTGCCGGATCAAGAGAATTCAGCCTGATATGTGAGGAACATGCTGCTTCATTCATCACAGGTGTCCTTGCGGGATTCATGCAGGATATCCCTGTTAAAAAAAGCGGTGATTTTTTTATTGCTGATACAGATATTAAAATTGATGGAGATTATAAACTCTATCAGATAAGCAGCAATGAGATTCCGGCTGAAAAGGGGAAAGTAACTATTAACTCAAACCGTATAACAGGAAGCAGCATCGGAGAGTTACCCGCAGGTTCATTTATTATTCTCAGCTTTAAAGGAAAATCGAAAGAACTTAAAAACTATTACAAAAAAAGAAAGCGGGAAATCGTGTTCAATAAAACACCGGTTACTGACACTCTTTATATAGCACTTCTTACCCCATTCGCAAGCGCATCAATGCCTCTGGCTTCACCCTTTCTCGGATATTATATGAATAACGACTGGACAGGCCTGGGACTCTGGATGATGAATGTTACCCCATATTTATACATGGAAGCACGGGGGCTCTATAACTCCCCCTCCCGCCTGAAAAAAAATAAAGAGAATATTTCAAAAGATGACAAAGCCATGCATTATTTCGGATGGTATATGGCTGCGGCAGGTGGTCTGCCTCTATTTATCGATTCGTATGCCCACACCTACCTTTATAAGGCTTCATATTATTCAGGGGATACACGCCTCCTTGGAAGTAATATAACAGCCGCTTATCTGTCTCTTGTCAGTAACGGCGGCGGAATGTTTTACAAAGGCCACAGAGGCTGGGGATACTTTTATTTTCACCTTAACAACATTCTTCTTTATACATCACTGAGAGAATTTTCCCGCTCTGAGGAATATAACAGGGAAACCGATACATATATCAAAAAAAATGCTGATACAGGTACTGCAAAAAAACTATTCGCAGCACTGGCCGTTTCAAAACTTGTTGAAACAGTCCATACTCTCATAACAGATGAGGATTTAAATAATGGTACTGTAACAGAAGAATTTATACTTCCTGAACCTTTTATCTCTTTCGATGAAATGAACCGGCCGGTTTATGGGGCTGCCATAAACTTCCATTTCTAATCCGCTGTACAATACGGCCCGCACTTTTCTGTTTTCCTGATATTTCTCCTTCTTAAAACAATTATATTTATATCATCCTGGAAATTGATTTAATATAATTTTACAATTAATTTATATTTGAATTTACTTATAATATTGACGTAATGATTACAGGGAAAAGAATTTGATCAGCATTCAGTTTACTCTGTATCCTGAGTCGAAAAATACAAATTAAATGGCAACCGTTCATGAATATAATAACAAAAAGTATTATGTCCGGATATTCCGAGAAGGATTTTGTACGTTATAAAAAAGCACAGTTCACTTTCATATTTGCAGCTTCAATTGCTGTGAGTCTTATAGTTTTAACTGCATTCGCATCATTCTCATTTGATGCGGAGAGATTCCGTCAACTGCTGGTCTCTGCATCAATGCTTTTTGCTTCATGCATAATTATAGTGCTCCTTGTCAAAGCCGGAAAAATGGAGATTGCAGCGGGTTTTCTTGCGTACACTGCATGCTTTATTGCTGCGGTGGGATTTCTTAAAAGGCCTTATCATGTTGCGGGAGTTTCCATGGGAGTTTTCATGCATCTCGATCTTGCCTATGCCACTCTTTACTGTTCCCCTATTATATCGTTCTCCATACTGCTGATCTTTATCGCAACGCATACATATTTCTATTTTTTTATCGCCAAACCCCAGGCATCCTGGTTTCTTGCTGAAACAGTTAATGCGACTTTTATTGACGGGATTATAACACTGACGTTGATTTTCATTCTCGGATATGTAACCAGCCGTTTTCTTAACAGGGCTGTTGATACTGCTGTTAATGAATCAGAAAAAAATGAGAAAAATTTCTCCCGAATAAGCTCCCTCATGGGGACTATAAAAACAGCCATAGCTGAACTGAATGAATCAATAAGCGGCAATCTCAGCATTATAACAACATATTCCGATAACGCGCAGAGCCAGGCAGCGTCAATGGAGGAATTATCCGCCACTGTTGAAGAGATCTCCGCCGGAACAGATAGCGTCACAAGAGCTACTTTTGATCAGAATAATTCAATCGAAGAACTTGTTTCAAGCATAAACTCCCTTTCAGAATCAATTAACTCAATCGAGCTTTACGGCGGAAGGATGAAAGAGACATTTCTTTCCTTCATGAATAAAGCAAAAAAGGGGAGCGATGCATCAGGCATGCTTGACGCGATAAACAGAAAAATACTCACCAACTCTAATGATATGACAGAAGTAATCACGATTATCGAGGAGTTTTTTGATAAAATTAACCTCCTCTCCCTGAATGCGACCATTGAAGCAGCCAGGGCCGGTGAACACGGGCGGGGTTTCGCTGTAGTGGCTGAAGAGATTGGGAAACTGGCAGACCACTCCACGCAGGAACTCAACAGGATCAAAGATCTTATCAATAAAAATAAATCAGATTCAACTGAAAGCAATACAATAATCAGCCAGATCCTTGATTTCATCAATGATATAACATCCTCCCTGGATTCTCTTCAGGAGACAGCTATTGCCACAATTAAAGCTCTTGAAGAACAGAAAAAACTTAAAGCTGAAATGGATGAAAAATCAAAAATAACAAAAGATAAAACAGAACAGATCAGTATTGCAATGAAAGAACAGCAGCTGGCGGTTGAAGGAATTGCGCTTGCCATTGATGATACAAGTAAAACAATACAGCAGAATGCTGACAACACCAGTGTTCTTCAGGATAGTGCTGACAACCTAAAAAGGATATCCTCAGCGCTTGAAGAGAAGATAAACAGTTAACGTCTGAAATCTCCAAAGACCTCATAGGCATCATTTACCACAACAAATGCCTTAGGGTCAACCTCCTTTATCCGGGCCTTGATTTTCGGGAGCTCCCTTGTGTGCAGCGCAACATATATTACATCCTTCTGCTCACCGGTATACCCACCCTCCCCTTTCAGGAGGGTATACCCTCGATCAAGGTCTTTAAGGATAAATTTCTTAATACTTTCCGAATCGGAGCTTACTATAAAAAGCTCCTTTGTATAAGATAAACCTTCCACAACAAAATCTGTACTTTTTGTTGTTATATAAAGAGAAACAAAACCCCATAGTATAAGGTTAGGATTCCTGAATATTATCCCCACTGCAAAAATAATTATACTGTCTATCATGAAATAAGACATACCGACAGTAAAACCGAAGTATTTCCTTATCATAAGGGCAGGAATATCACTCCCCCCGGTTGAGCCATTGAATTTGATTACAAGACCGGCACCAAGACCCAGCAGGAGAGAGCCTGCCACAACCCCGAGAAACACTTCATTGGTAAAAGAGACAGTCTGTTCATTAATTTTAAAAAGAAAATCCTTCAGAAAATCTGAACCAAGAAAAGCATTTGAATTAAAAAGATCTGTAAAGAACGAAAGCCAGAAAATTCCCCATAATGTTTTTACACCGAACATCTTCCCGAATATAATTACCCCTATAATAAAAAGCGGGATATTGATTGCAAACATCATTACCCCGGCAGGGACATTCAAAATATAGTAGAAAATCTGGGCAACTCCAGCTGCACCGCCGGGGCTGGCCTTAAAGGGAATCAGGAAAAGAGATAATCCCATACCCCCCACAGCACCACCCGCAATTATCCCTGCGAGGTCCTTTATATTATCTGCGATCCTTTCTTTATTAACTGAAAATTTAATCATAGTTTTACTCCGGGAAACAACTTCTTCTGAGTCTAAAAATTATATTACCCCTGTCACCAATAAAAAAACCCCCGGGAAAAATTATCTATAGGAATTAAAAATTGGTATATTTAATTATTAGAGTAATTTATGATAGGCGGCAATGTCCGGTGAACCAATGAATTTATTTAATCTTTCTGATGAAACTGAAAAATGCAGGGAGCGCCTTGACGCAATTCTTTCACGCTACAGCAGGGTTGCCATAGCCTTTTCCGGAGGGGTGGACAGCACTCTCCTGCTTGAGACGGTTTACAGGATGAAAAACCTGGAAATTCTTGCTGTGATTATAAAAACCCCCCTTAATCCGCACAAAGAAACTGAAGCGGCAGTGGATTTTATCAGGCGAAGAAATATAAATTTCATTCTCAAAGAAACGGATATTCTTTCTGAAGATAAAATATCCTCAAATCCTCCGGACAGGTGTTATCACTGTAAAAGATTTATTTTTACTTTAATCAGGAAAACGGCTGAAGATAAAGATTATTACGATATCCTTGACGGTACTCACAGCGAAGATCTGAATGATTACAGGCCGGGCCTGCAGGCCCTTAATGAATTAAATATTATAAGTCCGCTGAAAGACGCCGGGTTCAGAAAAACTAATATCAGGGAACTGGCAAAATACTACGGACTTAATAACTGGAGCCTTGAAGCATCTCCATGCTTAGCAACGCGTATCCCTTTCGGCACTGCGATCTCAAAAGAAAATCTGAGAAAAGTTGAATCCGGTGAAATTTTTCTCACGGGAAACGGATTAACCGGGGTAAGGCTCCGTATACACGGTAATATTGCACGAATCGAAATACCGGCTGATAAATTCCATCTGCTTTGCGATAAAACCTTGCGCGGGCATATAACAGATTATATCAAATCTCTCGGTTTTGATTTTGTTGTCCTGGATCTTGAAGGATACAGAACCGGAAGCATGAATATTTACAGGTAGAGGATACAACTATTGAATGAGCAGAAGATAAAACAGCTCCTTGCAGATATTAAAAGCGGACAAATATCTGAAGATGAAGCTTTAGCAAAACTTAAAATCCTCCCTTATGAGGATCTCGGTTTCGCCAGGGTGGATCACCACAGGGCACTGCGAACCGGGACCCCGGAAGTAATTTTTTCGCAGGGTAAAACTTTTGAACAGGTAAGAGAGATTGCGGAGAAGCTGCACCATAACAACCGTGTAATACTGGCAACACGGGCAACCGGTGAACTCTACGATTACCTCCTTAACTCATTTGATTCAATAACATATAACCGGCACGCACGGATTATCATTATCGGGGAGATCCCTGAACCTGTAACTGACAAATATATACTTGTTATAACAGGGGGTACCTCAGACATCCCCTATGCAGAGGAGGCAGCGCTAACGGCTGAGGCAATGGGCTCCCCTGTAAAAAGGCTCTTTGATGTGGGGATCACCGGTGTTCACAGAGTGCTTTCTCACATTGATCTCCTTACCGGTGCTAATGTAATTGTTGCAGCAGCAGGTATGGAGGGGGCCCTCCCTGCGCTTGCTGCTGGCCTGGTGAGCCGCCCTGTTATCGCGCTCCCTACAAGCGTTGGTTACGGCGCGAATTTTCAGGGGCTCTCCGCACTCCTTACAATGATTAACAGCTGCGCCCCCGGAGTCGCTGTTGTTAATATCGATAACGGTTTCGGAGCCGGTTATCTTGCATCTATAATTAACGCGGGGTGATAATATGAACACAGCATATTTCGACTGCTTCGCAGGTATAAGCGGAGACATGGTGATCAGTGCACTGATTGACTCGGGACTCGACTTTTCATTCATCGAAAAAACCGCGGAAAGTCTTGGCATTGGCGGCTATGAAATCTCTGCTGAAAAAACGCTGAAAAACGGTATAGCCTGTACGTCATTTAAAGTTCTGGTTAAAAAAAATCAGCCTCACAGAAGACTATCGGATATTACTGATATTATAATGCGCAGTGGTCTCACAGAATCAGTAAAAAATAATTCGATAGCAATCTTTAATAAAATAGCAAAAGCTGAAGCACAGATACATGTTAAATCTATAGAAGAAATTCACTTCCATGAAATAGGCGCCGTTGACTCAATAATAGATATATGCTCTGCTGCTGCCGCAATAGACGAGATGAAAATTCAGAAAATAATATCCTCGCCTCTGAATACCGGAAAAGGATTCGTAAAAACCGCGCACGGGGAGCTACCTGTCCCTGCTCCCGCGACAGCTGAAATCCTTAAAGGTATACCGGTATATTCAACAGACACAAATGCTGAACTTACAACACCAACTGGTGCCGCAATAATAGCACACTACGCGGCATTGTACACCCCAATGCCTGAGATGAAAATTAACAGCATAGGCTACGGTGCAGGCTCAAGGGACCTGGATATTCCAAATCTTCTCCGCATATATATTGGTGAAACCTCCGCTAAGCAGGGGATTCTATCAGATGAAGTTATTGAGATTGAAACATCAATCGATGACATGAATCCGGAATTTTATTCCTATCTGTTTAATGTTCTTTTAGACGCCGGAGCACTTGATGTTGCCCTTATACCTGTTTTTATGAAAAAAAACAGGCCCGGCCATATACTTAAAGTGATCACCCCCCCTGCAGAATCTGATTCAATTATCAGCAGAATCTTCACCGAAACCTCAACTTCCGGAGTGAGGGTAACCAGAACTTCAAGAAAAATACTTACAAGAAAAACTCTCCCGGTTGAAACTCCTTATGGAGTGATAAACGTAAAAGTTCATGTAATGAACGGTAAAGCGGTAACCATATCGCCTGAATATGAAGAGTGCAGGATTATTGCCATGGAGAACGACATCCCGCTGAAGAATGTTTACAACTCAGCTTTGCAGGAGGCAAATAAGATTATTTAGGTTTTTTCTGATACTCCGTAATCAGATATTCATGAAGTTTAGCAAAATCAATTTCACTTCTGATACCGAATCGTTCGAGGGCTGACTCCTCGATATAGTAATAATAATAATTTCTCTTTTCGATTCCGCATATCATATTGGCAAGATATACAGTGTCGGCTATATCCCTGAATTTTTCAGGGAGCAGTAGAGGTGAGTGATGATACTTTATAGTGGCAGCCATATATTCAGGGAAATTCCATTTTTCAGCCACCAGGGAACCAATCTCCGCATGGCTTATCCCGATTGCAATCTCCTCCATTACACTTGTACTGATAATATCCCTGTTTTTGACGATCTCCGCGATCTGCCTCACTGCATTAATATCAACAGCAAGGAGAATAACTTTTCCTATATCGTGCAGCAGTCCTGTAATATATGCATTTTCAGCAATATCATGCATTCCGTACTTAAGTGCAATTGTCTTCGCATAAAATGCCACCCTTCCGCAGTGATCCCATATCTCTTCAAACTTCGAGTACCGGCTTTCAAGAATCTTTCTTGCATTACTCGCAAGAAGAATTGAATGAAGGTTCTTAAGGCCTATCTTAACAATGGCTTTACTTATATCATCGGTTTTACCCATTGTGATAAACCCGGCTGAATTTGCCAGTTTTATAACATCAGAGGTCAAAGCAACATCAAGCTTAATCTTACCTGCTATAATATTAATATCAGCATCCTGGGATTTACACATCTTAAGGAGTTCAACTACATGCTCAGGGAATGTTGGAAGCCCTTTAATCTCATATAGAATTCTGGTTTTAACTTTTGTAATAATCTCAGGGGGGTGGATAGTGTATGGAATTTCAACGGTTGCCATTGTTACCTTCTCATCACTCTTAAGCTTAAATGATGAGGGTGATATTCCCATACTTTTCAGAAACATGATTATGAGAGCAATGCCAAGTCCGGCTCCTTCACTGTCATCCTCCAGGTGAGCATATATATCACCGAAATTATCATTCTGAACAGCTACTGCAATTCTTTTGTTTATTCTCTCCTGCTCTGATTTATGAATCGGGGTACTGTTTTTTACTGTAAATAAAATCCCGTTTTCTCCGGGGGCAACACTGAAGAGGATGCTGTTTTCACTTCTAAGTATATCACTTTTAATAAACTCAAAATCACCGATAATCTTTTCCTTAAATAAGGCCATCCCCTTTGCATATTGGAGGGGATCATTAATATCAAGCCCCCTCTCTTCAAAGAAGACCCGTTTGGCATTGGCTTTAAGTGAGTTTACAACAAGCTCCCTCATAATAGTAATAAGTGAATGAAGGAGATAAAGGAGATCCTTTTTCCCGAGTATTCTGGTGATTATGCTGTTTATAAGCATCAGGATATCTTCAGAAACATACTTGAAGTTTATCTTTACCGGTTCATCGGAATTAATCTTTTCAAAAATCTTTTTTTTCTGCTGGTTAAACATAAATCCTGCTTTAATGCTTTTGAAAGTATTTTTTGCCGCAGGTATAAAATCCATCGCATATAACTTTTACACATTTTTGTTGCGATTTTGTTCATAAACAGCAGCTGATCTGATTCCGCATTCTTTCTGTTGGAATCGGTTATTATAATAAAATCTATTCAATAAATAATCAACATTATATTATAAGAAATCTAATATATTTGACAAAAAATTCTTATTTAATTAACATTTCATGCAGTTAAAACAGGGAGTCATAAACAAAAATGCAGATAAAACTCTGGGGGGTGCGAGGATCTCTCCCGTCACCTCTAAACAATCAGGAATATTCAGGAAAACTGAAACGTATCCTTAAAATTGCTGCTGAAAAGAGAATTTCAGAAACTGACGATCTCGACTCTTTCATACAGTCGCTCCCTGATGAACTCAGATATGTTTTCGGAGGGGATACAACCTGCGTTACAGTAAAATCCTCTTCAGGAAAACTCTATATAATTGACTGCGGTACAGGTGTAAGGCGTCTCGGTAATGACCTTATGGAAGGCGATTGCGCGAAGGGTAAAGGTGTCCTTAATATAATGATTACCCACAATCACTGGGATCATATCCAGGGGCTCCCTTTTTTCAGACCTATATATGTACCAGGTAATGTCCTGAACTTCTACAGCCCCTATAAAAACCAGAAGGAGATACTTGAACGGCAGATGACCTCGCCGTATTTCCCTGCAACATTTGAAGGCACAGCCTCTGAAAAAAATTATATCCTTATAGATAACGCAGTACATGAGCCAATCATGCTTGAAGAAGACCTTAAGCTCAGCATACATCCGCTTAAACACCCCCAGGGATGTTTCGCCTATAAATTTGAACAGAACGGAAAGATCTTTATATTCGCAACAGACACTGAATTCACAGGTGAAGCAATTGAAAAAGCCGGCGACAAAAACTTCTTCCGGAATGCGGATCTCCTGGTTCTTGACTCGCAGTACACACTTGATGAAGCTTTTCTCAAGGTTGACTGGGGGCATACAAGCTACACAATGGCAGTTAACTGCGCCATAAACTGGAACGTAAAAAAACTTATCATGACTCACCATGAACCGGCCTACTCTGACGACATACTCCAGGAAAACTACCTCCTCGCTGTTGAACATGCTGAACAGATGGCAGATGTAAATACAGAGATTCTCCTGGGCAGGGAGGGAATGGTTTTTGACCTTTAAAAAAATAATAGTCCCCTCTCTGCTGATACTTGCTGTTTTAATCAATCCCGCCTACTCACAGAGAACAAAATCGAGCCAGTATGCCGGGAGCCAGCGCCATGCGGAGAGGAGCCTGAAAGACAGCAGGTACTTTTTCCATTTTATAGACCCTTCAATCTCCAACAAAAATATTGAAGATGAAAAGGATATGTATGTTGAAGCCATCAGGCGTGATATCCTATCAAGAACTCTTTATCTTAAATTTTCATTTAATTCATCACTTATTGAAATAAAAAAAACTCAGAACCTCCTTATAACACTTTTCAAAAAAGTAATTGAAAGAGATGTTAATGAGGCCCTCTTTATGCTGAATGAAACAGCTCCGGAAATTATGAAAACCGGGGATCCAAGGGCAAAAAAATATATGTCTTTGGGATACAGGTCCGCCAAATGGGCAAAGACAGTATCAATGATGTCGGATAATCTACCGCCAACAAACTATTCAATCAGGCTTTATGAATATGTTAAGGCAATTAAAAACGCCAAATACGCTAAAAGATACGCAATAATCGCGATTATTGAAAAGCGGCTCCCGCCTGAAAAAAAAGGAAGGATCAATTTCAATAAATATGAAACTGTAGCTGAACTTATTGAACAATATCTGCCGGACCTGAAAGAGAGATATATGAAAGTGCATACGGATAATTTTTATAAAAGCGATAGTTCAATATACCAGGTTATATCAGCAAACCCTGAACTTGAAAAACTCCCGGAATACAAGGATTACTCGAAGGCAAACTGATGACAAAAAAAACAATAGTAAACGCACTTGCTGCTCTTATCGTTGCAGCAGCATCATGCAGCGGAAAACAGACAGATTACAAAATAAATTTTAATCCTTTTTTTACCGGACCGGATGAAATAATATCCGGTATTGAAAAACAGAGTAATAATTATTACAACAACTACATCCTTGCCAGGGCTTATGCAGGGAAAAAAGAGCTTAAATCCGCCATGCTCTATTATGCAAACAGCTGTTTTACTTCAAAATATAATTTTTCTCTCAGGCTTTTCCCTCACCCTGTTTACGCTTTTCTTGATTCATATTCATCAAAAAGCCCGTATTACGATGATGCAGTATATGAAATAGCATCCATTTTCTACCAGTATAACGAACACGAATATGTAATCAAATTTACAGGACTTATAAAAGATGACAGCTCCGCCCTGTACAGAAACTCAATGACATTGAAGGCCCGTTCCCTGCAGAAACTTAACAGATTCCAGGAAGCTGAAAAACTTCTGATATCTTTAGCCGAAAAATACCCTGACAGCAACTCAGCAGCTGATATATACATGAAACTTGCCTCAGTTTATGAATCATCCGGCAGGTTTACTAACGCAGTATCCTCGTATTTAAAAATCATCCGTCTGACAAAAAACGTCTGGCATGATGATATTGCTGTTAAAAGGATCCTTTATCTTATCACAACTAAAAATGTGAAAGTCAATGGCGATGAAGACAGAATAGCTATTGCAGAGTCTCTCTTCGAATCAAAGGATTATGCCGGGGCGGAAAAATATCTTAACGGCATTTTACAAAAAGGCGAGAACCCCGACGCTTCACTGCTTTACCTGAAAATACTTTCCCGGAAAAAACAGTCTGAAGCTGCAAAATTCTTAAAATTATTAGAAAATAAACCGGAATATGCAAAATTCGCTCTTGCTAATGCAAACGAATTATGGGACAACGGGAACAAGTATGCAGCAGTGCAGGTATATTCAAAAATTGCTGACTCATCCGACAAAGATATTGCTGAAAGAGTTCTGACACGCCTCTCTTTTTATTACGAGGAGCGAAATAACCCCCTTCTAATTAAGTATATGGAGATTTACCGTAAACTCTTCCCCGATAATTCATTGAGCGGACGATTTACCTGGCTCATGGGGAGATACCGGCTGAAGACGGGGAACTACTCAGCAGCTTCTACATACTTTAATCAGTGCATAAAGAAATACCCGACAAATCAGTATACCGCAAACTGCCGCTACTGGCTCTTTAAAATTACCAACATGAAAAAAGATCCCTCTGAAAACGACAGATTAAAACTGCTGCAGGATCTTGCTCTTTATAATCCTGAATCTGTTCACACGCTATCATTAATCTCTGAAGTTGCAGAAAAAACTGATACCGCAGTGCTGACCAGACTTTACAAAAAAGCTTATAAAGATGATAACACCGGCCTGATGCATCTTTATCATACCATGCTCTTCATGAAAGAAGGTTATACCGAATCATGGATTAAAAGATTTTCTGATCTTGACAGCGATATTACGTCACGATATAAATCTTTTAACAGATTGTTTACAGAGGGTTCTTTAAAAAGTGACTATCGTAAAATATTAACAAATCTGGACAGGTATTTCGCAGCAGGTGATATTGAATCAATAAACAGGGAACTTAAGCTTATACCTGAAAACGAACCGGAAGTGATGTTAGATACAGCCCTTGCGTTATCCCGGCTTTCATTGAAATACGGACATTATAACTACAGCACTTACTATGCTTTTAAACTCCTTGACCTCATGGATATCCCGGAAAATCTTGCTTTACTCTCTCCTGAATTTGCAAAGTCTCTTTACCCTTATGCCTTCAGAAAATGTGTAAATGATGAAAGCCGGAGAACAGGGGTAAAACCTGAAGTGGTACTTGCAATGATGAAAGCTGAATCAAACTTTAATGTTACCGCTGTTTCACCGGCAGGAGCCACAGGTCTTATGCAGCTCATGCCGCTTACAGCCCGCGGCATAGGAAAAGAGATCGGAGTAACTGATTTTAACCTGAAGGACCCCTGCACTTCAATTAAATTCGGCACTCACTATATTGCATGGCTCCACAGGTATTACAAAGGGAAGATTGAACTTATGGTTGCAGGCTATAATGCAGGGGCCGGAAATGTTGATACCTGGCTGAAAAGATTTAAAGACAAAGATCTGGACTATATATCTGAATTCACACCTTTCCAGGAAACACGTGACTATATATTCCGTACAAAAAAATTCATGTCTCAATACCGGTCAGTTTATAAAAGCGAATAAGGAAAAATTATGAGGTTCCTCCTTGCAGCAATTCTTCTGATACCCGCTTTTGCCTCTTCTGAAACAGTTATCGGGAAAATTGTCAGGAGTGACGGTCTTGTCAAAAAAATTAATATTAATTGCAGGGGAACCGGCTGCGGCAGCAAAAGCAGAAATATTACTCCGGGTGAAAGAATCAAAACCGCAAACAAATCATCAGCCCGGGTACTGCTTAAAGACGGCACAGCAATCATCATTCACGGAAACTCAGATTTAATAGTAACAAGGGTTAGATTAAGAGATCGCGACAGGCCCACTGAACTGTATCTTGAAAAAGGGAAGATACAGGTTATTCAGAAAAACAGTTTTCTCGATACATCACTTATAATCAAAACCCCGGTTTCCATAACTAAATCTGTTAATTCTGAAATAAATATTGTTACAGCGAAAGATGAAACTGCTGTTTTTGTTTATTCAGGTGAAGCAGGCTTTGCAGGCACAACACCTTCAAAAGATAAAGCTTTTATACTAACCGGCGGCGATGAATCTTCTGTAAAAAGAGATGAATCTCCTGTATCACCGGTAAAAGTAAAAATAACTCTGAGGACTTCATGGCTTGGACGTCATATTATTTCAGAAGACGCCAGGCGTATTCTCGTCTATAAAAATGAAGGCCTGCCCGCAGACTGGCCCTTCATTAAAAACGACTGAACCTGCCAATGTCTATTATAAAAAAACTTACTATTTTCTTCATACACGCTGGAATTATTACATCTTTATCATGTTCATTTAAAACCGTACTTCAGCCGGATAACACCGCTGATGAAAAAACTATTAATAATAGTATTAATGATTATTCGTCCGGGAACTGGCACATCCGAATTGAAGCAGTAAAAAGAGCATCAGGCTACATTAACACTGTCTACGCTGGGAAAATATTAAATCTGATGCTGCTTGCTTCTGCCGATTACCATCCCGCAATACAAATTGAAGCAATAAAAAGCCTCAGACAGATGAAATCCTATGCCGCACTTGAAAAACTCAGAGAAATTGCAATGACCGATCCTGACCTTAATGTCCGCAGAACTGCAATAACTGCTTTGCATGATTATTCGTCAGCAGATAATAGTGATATATTTATTACAGGGACAGGGAGCAGAGACTGGCTTATAAGAGAAGCATCGTTTATAGGACTTCTTAAAATAAAACCTGAAGAACTGCAGCTGAATTATCTTGGCAAAATAATAAAAGGGATAAAAGACCCCAGGCTGTCTGTAAAACTGGCTGTACTAACAAACCTTAAGATAAAAGATCCGCTGCTTTATAATGAAATATCAGGAATTATTAATAATAAAAGGACGGGGATATCTTTGTTAAAGGGAGCACTGACAGCAATTAATGGTTATACTTTTGACGAAAGGACAAGGAATAGACTTCTATCACTTCTTACCCACAGGAATAAAGATATCAGAATCTTATCCCTGCAGGCATTAAAAAGAGAAAAAATTGAACTCAATTTTTAATCAGATTTTTTTCTCCATTGATATATAAACCTTATTTTTATTATCCTGCATATCTTTCTTATAATCAGCTTTGTAATCCTCTTTGATAAGCTTATCAAACAACTGATCCTTCATCTCCTGGTCTTTTTTCTTGTCAGGATCGAGTTTCATACCATCCACGTGAGCCTGGTACATCATGAAAAGATTCTGTTTAGCCATTCTGTAATAATATATTGATGTTATAAGTCTTTTCGCTGAGCCGGTGGATTTATCTCCGGTATACTTATAATCCTCATAAATTGCAGAACCCTTTTTCAGAGATATTTTGGCATTTTCCAGATATTTATCCATAACAGCATTGCGTCCTTTGCCGTCAACCTCACTCTCAATACTAACCTGAACATTTCTTTTAATCCCTTTTGTTAAGAATGATGTTGAATCATTGTGATAATCACCTGCCATTTTCTTTGCCACTTTGAATATCTCACGCTCATTCTCCGTAAACTTACCTGCCGCTTCTTCTGTTTTATCCTGAAAATATAATGCAGTTGCATCGGCATACTGGTCTATAAGTTTCTGAACCTCTGCCTCTCCCCCTCCGTAATTAAGTATCGCGGATCGAAGCAGTTTAATATTTCTGAAATTTTCATAGCTCAGTCTCTTTACAACGGAAGTGGCGCTGTATTGAGAATTATACTTCTTTTCCCCCTCCTGGGCATACACCCCTGAACTGAAATAAAAAATATTTATAAGGACCATAAACGCAAGGAAAAGCCTTCTAATCATAAAATCCCCCATATAGTTAAAGAAAAAAAATGGTGAAACTGATTTTTAATTGAACGTTTATAATAGAATCTAATAAATGGATAAAGTCAAGAAAAATTGAGTTTTGCTGCCATTAAAAATAATATGATGAGGTCATCATGCTCCCCGAAAGCGCTGTTATAACCGGCTCCGGTCTAAAATCAATGTCTTTAAAAATTGCAGGATTATTTCTCCTTGAAAGGAATATAATGGTTCTTTCAAGAGCCGGAATTAAAAAAATATCTCTGCTTCTCTCTGAAGAGGAGGAAAATTTTTTTAATAAAAATATTCTTAAACATATCAGGAATGCCGAAGCCGAAATTGCATTAATGAGCGGAAAAGCCCCATCCGACAATTCATTTGTTATACCTTCGAATGTATTTATACAGCAGCACAATATTACAGGTTATGAGACATATTTCAAAAAAAACAGAAAAAATCTTGAGCCGGTATACAGTGACGACCTTTTCATAGTTAATGATGAATCAGACTGCAGAAAAGCTGAAAAAAAAATATCTGAGTATATTATAAAAAATACCGGCGGCTATATAGCACAGAAAATCAATAAAAGAATATCTATACCCATCAGCCTGAAGCTCACCCCCACAAGAATACACCCTAACTACCTGACAGTTTTTAACATGATAATAGGGTTGCTGAGTTCATTTTTCATTTTCATGGCCGCTTCCGGCAGTTATTCTCCCGGGGCCATATATGCATTTATGGTTTTGGGTGGTTTTCTGTTTCAGGCAGCATCTGTTCTTGACGGCGTGGACGGAGAAGTCGCAAAATTCACACTGAAGGTATCCAAAATCGGAGGATGGCTCGACACTTTCAGCGACAATACCACACTGATTCTTTTTCTGGTTTCAAACTCCTGGCTTTTCTATACACGAATGGGGGGGATGGTTTCACTCCTCACAATAGCTGTTCTGTTTACAGGTCTTGCTATTATGCTCGGCAGCATAGTGAGCTATCTCAGAAAATACAGCGAATCAGGTTCTCTTGTAGCTTATGATAAGGAGTTCCTGCAGAAACTCCCTGAATCGGACCGGCTTGTAACTTTTGCACTTAAGATGAAATATATTACTAAAAAAGAGATGTTTTCGATATTCTTTTTCCTGTTTGCATTTACAGGACATATCTACTACATAATTCCAATGGCAGCATTTGTACTTCTGGCGGCAGCAATTATTCTGGTGATTATTAACAGGAGATATATGAATGATTTCGCAGAGGGCAAAAACAGCTGATTTATCAGATCAACTGTTTTTCTGCATCTTTCTGTGATCTACATGTATTGCTTTAACCTGTCTCTTTTTGATCTTGGGAGCACCTTCAGGATTATATTTTTCCTGAACGTCTTCAATGGAACTGGTTACAAGCATCCTCACAGCCTGCTCTGTTTTATTAAGTACATCAATAAGAAGAAGGTTTTCCTCAAAAGTAAAATCCTGCAGCAGGTATTCCTCCATAGACATCCCCTCAGGACAACCGCCGACACCTACTCTTACTTTCGCAAATTTATCTGATTTAAGCGCAAGAGCCATTGAATCAACACCTGCATGAGCAAGGTCAGCATACATATAATCGACCCTGAGTTCACCGAGTTCCAGTGAAGAATCCTCAACAATGCAGATGATGTCTTTAACATTTATGCGCAGGAATGAGGCGATGTACAGAACAGATTCACCTATAAGGTTTACAAAAGTCTGGGGCTTGAGGAGAACCACATCATGCTTCGCGATTTTCCCCCGCCCGATTACAGACTTCTTTTTCTTGATCCTGACATCGATATTTTCGTTATTTGCCAGAATATCGATAACCTTGAATCCGATATTCTGCCTGTTGTTAGCAAATCTTTCCCCCGGATTACCAAAGCCTACTATTAATTTCAATTAATATGCTCCTTTAAAAAACTTTATATCAGCAACTTATTAAGACAGCAGACCGACTTCAAAGTTTCATAAAAAAATCTAAATAGAGATCCGGAAAGCTGAAATTCTGAGTTATTACTCTGCAGGAGTAGCCTCTTCTCCCTCAGCTGCCTCTGCAGGTGACTCTTCAGCGGTTCTCGGTTTTTCAATAGCCGCTATAATACTGTTTCCGCTTGTAAGAATTTCAATTTCTTCATCAAGCTTTAGATCACTTACATGTATAGACTCACCGACGCTTAGTTCAGAAATATCAACACTAATCTTTTCAGGGAGAACACCAGGTCTGCAGTGAACAAAAATCTCTCTCTCACCATGTTCAAGTATTCCACCCATCTTAATACCCTTAGGTGTACCTAAAAGCTCTACCGGCACACGGGTCTTAATTTTTTCACCTTTTGTTACCTTGAAAAGGTCAAGATGTAAAACTCTTCCTGTAACAGGATGCGCCTGAAAATCCTTAACAAAGGCCATAATTTCGCTTTCAGCAGCACCACTTACATGCAGATTAAATATAACGCTTTCAGAGATGTGTCCTTTAAAAAGAGTTGCGAATTCCTTCTCTTTTATCTTGATTACATCAGATTTTCCATGCGAATATACAACTGCAGGGATGTAGCCTTCCACTCTCAGCCTGTTGCATGAGTTTTTTCCTGTTTCGGTTCTTAACTCAGCATTTAACAGCTTACCATTCATCTACTTTACCTCAGTATTTATTTTATCTTAATTAAAAATTAAGTTTATTACAACAATTATATAAAAAGGGAACTCACAGATTCCCCGTTATGAATTCTTCTTATTGCCTCTCCAAACAGAGGAGCTATGGAAAGCACCTGCATGTTCCTCAGCTTTTTATGATCCGGGAGAGGAATGGAATTCGTAAAGATTATCTCTTTAAAATCCGCCTGCCTGAGATTATCAACAGCATTATCAGAGAGTACCGGATGTGAGAAAAGGCAATATACATCATTAGCTCCTCTCTCCTTCAGGGCTGCGGCAGCTTTAGATATAGAGCCCGCTGTATCCGCAATGTCATCGATAAGTATACAGTTTTTATCTTTTACTTCTCCGATTACATTCATTATATCTACAACGTTTGCTTCAGGCCGTCTTTTATCAATAATAGCAAGGCTGGAGTTCATCTTCTTCGCAAGGAACCTGGCCCTGTCAACCCCCCCTGCGTCAGGTGAAACAACCACAACGTTTTCAAGAGTTAGACTCTTGAGGTAATCTATGGCAATAGGGGATGCATAAAGGTTATCAACAGGTATGTCAAAAAAACCCTGGATCTGGTCAGCGTGAAGATCCATTGTCAGGACTCTGTCTGCGCCGGTAACCTGTATAATATTTGAAACAACCTTCGCCGAAATCGGAACACGGGGCTCAACCTTGCGGTCCTGCCTTGCGTAGCCGAAATAGGGAATTACTGCTGTTATGCGGGATGCCGACGCTCTTACCGCCGCATCTATCATAAGAAGAAGTTCCATTATATGGTCATTAGACGGATTACAGGTTGATTGTATGATAAATACGTCATGAGCCCTGACATTATCCTTTAGCTTAACAGAGATTTCTCCATCCTTAAATCTCTTCAGATCTATGCCTGAAAGCTCAGTCCCGAGATATTGTGCGATCTCAAGGGCAAGCTCCCCGTTAGACGAGCCGGAAAAGATTTTTAAAGGGCTGTTATTCATCTGATTTGTCCTCGGTTTTCTTCGCAACATATTTCTCCAGCGAAATCAGCTCATCGCGTGTATTTATTCCTCTACCCTCAACCGGGTTCTTGAGAACAACAGTTTTAACAGCATAGCCTGACTGAAGAACAAAATTTAATGCGTCAGGAAGATAATATTCCCTCTGCGCATTATTTGTATCTATCTTTTTAAGCCCCTCAAAAAGCAGCCTGCTGTTAAATATATAAGTTCCGCTGTTGACTTCTGTAATTTTTTTCTGTTCATCAGTTGCATCTTTCTCTTCCACAATTCGGGAGAAAGACCCGGAGTCATATATGATTCTGCCGTAACCGGTAGGATTATCCTGGACCATCGTAAGAACTACTGCACCGCAGTCAGGTTTTTCAATTTCACTGACTAAAGCTTTAAATGTTTCAGGTTTAATCAGGGGAACATCTCCGCACGCAACAACTATATCCCCCTGATAATCTTTAAAATAAGATTCAGCCTGCATTACAGCATGACCGGTACCTAACTGTTCATGCTGCCAGACAAAATTTACCCTGCCGTTGAGTTGCTGTATAACATCATCCCCTTTATAACCTACAACTACAAGAATATCATTAATTCCTGCAGCATTCAGGTTTTCCACAACATGTTCGATTAAAGGTTTTCCGCAAAGAGGATGAAGTACTTTAGGGAGTTCAGACTGCATTCGAACCCCTTTTCCTCCGGCAAGAACAATCGAGGAAATTTTCTTAATTGTTCATCTCCTGAAAATTTTATTCTGAGGCGCAAGGATTCGAACCTTGGAGTGCCGAGACCAAAACCCGGTGCCTTACCGCTTGGCTACGCCTCAATTGTGTGTATGTAATATCAGCAAAAACTTATGACACATTTCTCAATAACTCTTTATAATGTCAACCATTAATTTCACGGCATCTGATACCGGTCTGAAAAACCCTGTTCCCCTCTTTTTTAAGCTCTTCAGCAGCAGAGAGGGATACCTGCATATCCTTAAAAACCCCGTAAACCGACGACCCCGACCCTGACATAAGTGAAAAATCAGCCCCGAGATCATACATCTTATTCTTCAGTTTTTCAAGTTCAGGGTACTGCTGAAAAACAGGTTTTTCAAAATCATTTATAAAATGATTTTTCCATTCAGTGGGTTCATCAAGCAGAGAATACAGCTCATTTTTTCTTCTCTGCAGCTCCTCCAGGGTATATAAATCATCATATCCTCTTTTAAGAGAGGAGTAAGCCTTGCCCGTATTTACATGAATTCCATTATTAACCAGAACAACCGGGAGAGCCGGATTCCGGTCAATCTGCTGAAGAATCTCTCCACGCCCCTCCGCAAAAGCCACCCCCCCTTTTAGAAAAAAGGGCACATCAGAACCGCTTTCAGAAGCGGCAGAAAACAGGGGCTCCTCCTGCTGTAGTTTTAACGCTGTTCTTACCAGTTCAAGTGCTGCGGCAGCATCACTGCTCCCCCCACCGATACCTGCGCCTGAGGGGATATTCTTCTCAATCGAAAATTTCAGATATCCCCCGATCGATAACGCTGCCAGGTACTTCCTCACGGCAATTGATACCAGATTTTCATCCGCAGGAATCTCCTTAAGTATATCTGCAGAAATCCCTCCCGAACAGGCTATCTCCACATCAAGAGATTTTTCATGGGGCACAAACTTAAATGACTCCAGTTTTAAAAGATCGAAAATTTCTATTTCCGCCATTATGCTCAGCAGATTATGAAAATTATCACTTCGTCTGTTAAGCACCTGAAGGTGGAGATTAAGCTTCGCAAAGGCTTTACGGCTTGTAAAAAGATCTATCTGCATATTTTTATTTTCTTTTCTGAATGCTGATTATATGACAAAAAATCTGAAAAGTCAAGAACAATAACGTCTCCATAATAATTATGAATAATAAAATTGTGCAGTTTTAAATATTTAACTTGAAATAAAGAGGAATCTGCCTGAATATTTATTTTAAAGATAAAACTACCCCGGGTTGATAAATTGGACTATTTACTCATTTTTTCACATACAGCAGCCGCATCAGTCTCTCTATACCTGTTTATGCTTCATATTATAAAACGCTGGAAATTTACAATAAACCGCATCTTTTCTTTTATATCTTTCTCTTTATTCATTCAGTATTCTATACTCATCATTATTAATCTTTTCCCTGATCTGGCAGCAGAAAAAGGGCTCCTTAACACCCTTCTTTTCATACCCTTTGTTATTTTTACAGCTACTCTGATTGTTTCAACACTTCACCCTCTGGGGAGGATCAGACATAATATAGCTGCTTTCTCAATATCTCTTTTAGTGATAATTCTTGACGGGGTCTTTATCTTTTTGTATTCTCCAATCCTTTCTTTCGGGCCGGGGATGGAAATTCCCAAAAACAATACAACAGTAGTTCAACTGGTTCTGATAATTCTGCTCATGGCTGTTGCCCCGATGGTGCTTCTGCTGAAAACAGGCAGGCACAGCATGAACCGTATTCGCAATACTGTTCTGTATTACATCAGCGGAGTTCTCGTCTCTTATATTCTTTTTATCGCTGTTTACTTTACAGGCCATCACTTCGCAGGAATTAATCTCCTGCAGAATCCATATGTTTCAATTCCTGTAATTTATCTTCTTATTATAACAGGATATCTGCTCCTTGATCTAAGGCATAACGATTTCCCCAGATTTTACAGGGAGACCCTGCTGATAATTATCAGCTTCTTTGTTTATGCCGCACCCTCATGGTTTTTCCTGAAGTATTTATCAGATTTCAGCCTACAGCCTTTGTTCGCCCTGCTGTTAAAATCTTCAGCAATCTTTATCTGGCTTGTAATAGCATACAGGGCCCTTAATCCTTTAAGAGAATTTTTGCGTCACAGCAGGCTTAACAGGCTGACAAATGAAGTTAACAATATACTTGTCCCTATCCATGAACTGAGAAAAATTACTGACATGGAGAAATTCTGGACATTTATAACAAAAGACAACTTTCAGGGTCTTCAGAAGGGATTCGGCATTCAATCCGCTTATTTCATGCTTATAAACAGAAAAGATAAGGGATACCATTTCACCTACGGATTCGGGCCGGGAATTGAACCCGACTTTTTAAGCAGGGATAGCATAATAATTAAAAAACTCTCGTCATATAGCGGCATTTTTGAAAAATCCTATCTTCTCACAGATATAAATCTCGAAGGCTCAGAAAATGAGATAAACGATTTTTTTACCAGCAACAACCTGGAGGCGGCAATCCCCTTCAGAAACATGTCTGACGTGGTTGTCGGTTTCCTTTTTCTTGGATCAATTTCAGGGAAAAAGGGTTTTAACGCGGATATTCTTGATGTTCTTGAGGTTTTCAGAATTAAACTACAGAATCTCCTCACTACAGGACTTATTCTTGATGAGGTTACAGCTGATCAGGTTAATGACCACGACAGGATTGTTGTTAATACAATAAAAAAACGTATACTCCCTGATGAAATGATATCAATACCGGGAGTGAGAATCAGTTCAGTCTATATAAACAATTCTGCAACAGGTGGCGATTACATTGACAGCGTTAAAATAGACAAAGACAATTCTATTCTGTTCATGTCAGACACATCCTATTCAGGTATTGACTCAGCATTAATCGCCCTGCAGCAGTATTCAATACTTCACTCCCGGACAATGATATTTAACTCCGCGGAAAAAGTTCTTAACACAATGAACCAGGTTCTTAAAACATCAAGATTATCGGGGAGCCATGTAAAATCCGCCTGTATTATTATTTCTTCAGATGGAAATTTTACCTATTCAAATGCTTCATTTAATCCCCTGATAATATTTGATCCGGATTCAGGGAAAATAAATGAAATAGAGACACCGGGGATACCTCTTGCTGTTGAGATGAACTACAGGTACACAATGACCTCTGCCAGGCTGAGGGAGGGAGCTATTGGTATCCTCTACTCAAACGGATTAATCTCCTCGTGTAATGAAGCAGGGGAGCCCTTTACTGTAGAAATGATTAAAGCAACAGCTGTAAGATTCTCACGGCAGAACCCTTCTATTATTATACGGGAGATATACAGGGAGCTTAACCGTTTTACCGGCGGGAAACAGCAGATGAATGATATCTCTTTAATTGTTTTTAAAAAGGTAAAAACTGCTGATGAATAAGGAAGCATCCGATTTTTTAAATAGTGTAAAAAAATATAAAAAAATAATGATTATTATACAGGGTTCTCCTGACCCTGATGCAATAGCTGCATCTTTTGCTATTAAAGAACTCCTTAAAAATCTTTCTATAAATTCTGAAATTTACGCTTCAAAAAAAGTCTCTCTTTCTCAGAACAGGGCATTTATAAAATTTTTAGACATACATCTGAAAACAGTTAAAGAACTGCAGCCTGAAAATTTCGAAGCGTATATTGTTACAGATTTTCAAAGTAATGAGGTAAGAGGAATTTCTGAAAAGATCCCCTGTGCCGCGCACATTGACCATCACCAGAAAGATCCCAAAAGACTCCCGTCTGACTTTTCACTGATTAAAACTGAATCAGGCTCAACCAGTACCCTTGTAACTCTCATACTTAAGAGTATAGAGGTTAAACTGAGCGAGAATCAATGCAGGGCTGTTTCAACGGCCCTTATGTTCGGAATTCAGACTGACACTGACTCTTATGAACACGCCGGAGATCTGGACATCGAAGCCCTGGGCTTTTTATCATCAAGGGCTGACATGAATATTATTAACAGGCTTAATGGTATCCCCATGTCAGGACCCACCCTTTCTTTTTACAACAGGGCATTGAAACATGGCAAAACTTATAAAGAATGGGGCTTTTACGGAATCGGATTTATTGATATCGAACAAAGAGATTCCCTGGCCATTGCAGCAGACCTTCTGCTGAAAAAAAGCGGCCTGAAAACAATTGCAGTATACTCAATAGTTAATGATAACAGAAAACATGAAATGTTCCTGGATGTATCTATCCGGACGAAGAGCAATAATCTCGACCTGAACTCACTTATAAAAAAAATAACTCCAACCGGCGGAGGGAGAGTTTACAAGGGGGCTTACCAGATAAAACTTGACTACTTCAGAAATACATCTGACAGAGATGCACTGTGGAAAACTGTCGAAAATGTAACTCTTGACTGGCTTAAAAAATCAAGGGATACTTCCTACCTGCATGAACTTACAGGGATTACAAAAAATATTTTCCGCAAGGCCGTATCCTATCTAAAAAATAAGTGATATTGTTCCGCTTATTTCATATGAAAAAACTTCGCGGCTGACCCCATTGTTTTCCCGGTTACGGAATTTTTCAAGCGCCATCCTCCCTGTCATGCCACCCCTTACGTTTTTATGCAGATCCAGTGTAAGGTCACTCTTCAGCATATAAAGATCATAAGGCTCAGGTGAAACGGTTTTTGTATAGTCATACCTGTCTATCTCCATTGTATATTCTGCACTGAAAACAGGCAATCCGTTCAGCTTATAAAACAGGGAGAAATAATCATATATCCATTTAACATCAGTTTCATAAAAAGCTGAAAATCTATATCCTTTATCAGTTTCACTGAAACTGCCGCTCCCTTCCATATTTGACACATATATATAATCAGGGTCATTTTCGGAACATTCATAATCGATAAACTCCTCACTTTTCCTTTTCCTGTAATCGAGTGACCCTTTTACACCAAAGCTTGTTCTGTCTATTTTAAAAGTCAGTCCAAGAGAGGGTGATATCTTTTTTTCATCTATATTTTCCGTAATCAGCATACTGTCAGTATAATCAAGACCGGTGCTTAGTGTTGCCCCGTGGTATGGAAGCCCCGCGCTGTTAGCCCTGAAAAATCCGGTACTTAATATTTTCATCAAATCAAAATCGGAATTAATCCCGGTCTGCCATGTAACCACCTGGTTCGGGATACCGTAAAGGTTTCCCCTCTCACAGATCTGTCCCAGGCTTCCGGACACTGTAATATCTGCCACATCAATATTTGCTGAAAAATCAGCTGTGAATTTTTCATCGAGACGGAGAGAATTATCATATTCGATTGAACTGTTTAACTCCATCAGTTCAATCTTTTCATTCATCGACTTATAGAGCATGTCTCTGCCCCGGGCATAGTTTCCTCTCCCGGTAAAATTAATGCCGGGATAATTTCTGTAGAGATTATATGCTTCAGGCGAAAGCTTTGAAAGGACTCTTGATACACCGTACTCCTCATCAAAATAATCGGTCCCCTCCCCTTCGTAGGGGACATCGGTTTCACTTAAAGTCATACCCCTTGAATATCCTAACTGAAAATGCCGCACATTCTCAAAAAGTTTAATTTTTTTAAGCATTACCGGAATCCTGATGCCGGTATTAAAGGTGGAAATACTCCCCTTTGATCTTGAAAATATCCCGGTATCAGTGAAATCACTGCCGTAATCCTCAAAAGCATTCTCTCTATAGCTGAAACTTAAATTATATTCCGGAGATAAATACTCCATTCCGCTGTAGCCTGTAATAAATGTTACCCCGTTGTTTCTCTCCAGATATTTTGTATCTTTCATCGGTAAAAAAGGAAAATGATAATTTCCTTTTAATTCATCATTTATACCAAGACTGTTGCTCTCCCCCTGCCAGGCAACAATCTCACTGGCTGACATATTAAAAACAGGTTTTACAAAAAACCCGCCGCTTACGTAATCCAGACGGAATGAAGCATCCGCTTTCTGTCTTTTTTCAGTCTCCTTTAACGGTAAATAACCTGAAAGCACCGTATCAGACACCGCATCCGAACCGCGGCGTGAACTGTCCTCGGAAAAAAGCATATTCATTGTGAGACTTGCAGTAAGCTTCCCCCATAGAAAATCCGCGAACTGCTGAGTCCATGTAATAACAGGCGAGTGAACCACTTTATCTGTTTTCTCTTCATAATCAGCGCCGGACACCTCAAGATCTTTCTCACCTTCAGTCCTGTCCATTGAATATGAAACAGTTACCGAGGGTACATACCCCCCTGTTGATGAAAAAGCTGAATTCAGAAGAAGATAATTTCTCTGTACGCGTCCCCGTTTATCTATAGGAAGATTTTCATCTATTGAATCTGAAACACTGTCCTCCCGGATATAGTCAGCGGATGCAGCCCAGTTGGGGAGAATTCTTGTTGAGGAGTAGAATTCATGATACACTTCACTTATATCTTTTTCAGTCCTGTTCGGAGAGTTGAAGGATGAAGATATATTTTTATAAATGTATTTCAGGTCAACATTAGAAAAGACCGGAGTCCCTGACCCGGTTTTCATCAGCGGCTCAAGTATCTTCAGGTTGGCCTCATACCATTTAGCACTCCCCTCCTGGTCCTCAGGCTCGGAAACATATATATCATTGAACCAGATTTTACCGGATGTATTAGTTCCGGTTATTTTCAGTTTAATAAATTTTATTCTCCTCATGTCAGGGGAGCCGGTTACCTGGTATTGCTCGATATCCCCTGAAGACTTTGAGTTTAACTTAAAAGCAAGCCCCAGCCAGGTTGAGGTTGATGCCGGAACAGTCTGGAATTCAATGTAGTCATTATCTGATGATCCGATGATATAGCTTATGTAATTCGAAGCAGAGATACTTCTTACGTTTATCCACGCGTTAAGTGTATTGTAAAAACGGAGATCCATCTCTCTCGTAAATCTTTGCGTTACTGTAAGTTCAGTATGAGCTGAATCTATAGCATATTCCATCTGCAGGGATGTTTCAGTTTTTGTTTCAATATCATCTACACTGTCATCCCCATAGAGGGATTCATAAAGCCCTGTCTGTTTAAGTAAAAACGAATCGTTTTTATAGTCGCTGTCATTTATACTGTCAACCATTGTCAGTTTTATCACATCCGGGTCACTTACAGAAGCGCCGTCCAGTTCCGCGTTCTTCCATTTTGAAGTAACCAGCCGCATACTATCAATGTAAAGGCGGCCTGCGGTTCCGGTATTCCTTTCTCCATAAAGCCTGATATTTTTTACCTGCTGCAGTATATCAGTTTCAGTTGATGTAAGGGAGCTGCTGTCTATATAAACACGGATCTTCTGCCAGCCGTTACCCGCCTGAATAACAGGAACATCCGCTGATTCAATTTTGCGCCTGTAAACTCTCTCATTTGTATCCAGCACACCATTACCGTCAAGGTCCTCCGTATTAAGTACGCCGTCACCCATTGTTGACCGGTTTAAACCCGGACCGCCGCCAACTACCGTTATATTGTTCCCGAATTTATACCCTCTGTCCTCCGAATAACCGCTTGAAGGCTCTGAATCGATATACCCGTTCCTGTTGGCATCCTCTGTATCAAGAAAACCGTCATTATCAGAATCCTCGTTAACTGACCCGAACTCCATAAAAAGATCTATTATATTCCCCGCACTCCCCTCAAACTTTACCCATAACTCAATATACTGAACGCCTGACAGATCAACAGAGCCATCTGACAGGTTTCTTGTAACAACAGAAAAACAGTCCCCGGAGGTAAAATCAAAATCAAAGACCAGTGATCGCTGGTTGTCCAGATCCGTTATACTATTGTCAATGTGTCCTGTTGCAATATTGTATGGCCCCGGCTTTACACTGTAATCTATTTTATATGGAGAAAATCCTGCACCAAGAAGTGTTTCAGGTGAACCGGGATCACGGTAGTAGTAATAATTCAGAATCCCCCTTACAGCAGTCGTTTCTGAAGCAGGGATCGATGAGAGTATCCAGTCCTTCTCTGACAGAGATATTGACAATGTATCACCGGATGTTTCCATATTATCTATGAGCCCCTTGCCGAAAGTATTTACATCCTTTATACTTCTGGCGTGCTCAGCATAGAAGGAGAGTTCAGCAGGCACTCTCCTTCTGCTCCCGGTAATGGATCTGAAAAACTCCGTAAGCCTTTTTTCTGTAAGCTTGAGGGTGGCGTCACCTTCAAAAACCAGTGTTGATTCCGATTCATCACCCACGTCAGGGATAACATCAGTTTCAGCATCTTTAGAGAGCAGCACGCTTCCTCCGATCCTGAGATCTTTACTTACATTATAATCGCCCCTCATACCCCCGATAAATTTTCCGTCACTTCTACCGAAAGGCAAATACTCATACTTCACTTCTATCTGCGTGCTGGAGCCGATCACCGGATTATTCGGATTTGTAAAAGCAAGATAGCCTGAAGTGTAATCAACGCTGTAGAGAGAAGAGGAAATCTCCCGCCCGTCAATCTTTACCCTGACACTCTTTTCAATAAGATTGGAATTTGTCAGCTGAAAACTCCGTGCTTCAACAGAGTAGTCAGCCTTTATGCTGTATCTTGAATATGTATATGAGTTCGTCAGCTTCGTTTCGCTGTATATATATGAAGCAGTTGAGGCGAGGAGACTCCTGAAAGGCTCCCTCAGAAAAAACTGGATTATTCCGTTTGAATAATCCACACTGCAGGATGAGAGAGACTCTCTTTCAGATTCAGGTATTACACTGTTCTCCTTCCAGAAACCAAGGGAGAGGTTCCCTGAAATAAGATTTTTTGATCCCAGGAAGTAGAATGAACGGATTTCATATATATCAAGATTCAGTTTGCCATCGTTATTTTTATCCAGCGCGGTACTATAAATAAAATTTTTATTGAGATCCTCATTTATCGAATACCCGTATTTAATAAAAACAAAAATTCTCCCTGTAAACGTCCC
>DAISJZ010000022.1:5279-32642 GCA_036821145.1 Spirochaetota bacterium | reverse complement strand
CATTCAGAGCAATATGAAATTAAAGTGAATCGCAGAAAAAAAGGTGATATAAATATTCATTGGAATGAGCTTTATCATAACTGCAGTTCAGTGAATCCTGAACATGAAACTGTTCCTGGTACAGATTTTCATTTCAGGGAGATAAATAGTGACGGAAGCGTAAATATTTATCTGTTAAGTTTATATGATGACCTTACATCTGCGGCAGTAATCTGGAAAACAGTTGAAAATAAGATCGTACAAATGTCCCGTATTACGGATGTAAATATAAGCTTCAGGAATACTTCAAGTACAAGATATGATATCTGGGGGGCAACAATACCGGCACAGCCAGCCGGAACAACAGTTTATTATTACATCCGTTTAACAGACGTTAATAATGGGAATAGTGATAATGATTATTTAAATAAAACTGCCACTGGCTCGGGTACCTATCTTAATCCACTTGCACAGGTTGTTATGGATGAACAAAATGAAACCGGAAACTGGAGCTATATAGCTCAATAGTGCAGCATCTGCCTCAGGGGAGTTTCATCCGGACAAATGTAACTCTAAATGATGGATATTTCATCTTAAGTAATAGAAGAATGGCGCCTCACCCGATTATTTATTGTAAGAGTGAGCGTAAGGCAGAAAAGTCCATTGGAATTGGAGAGAATCAGTTTCGCAATATGAATTACCGCACTCTGAGTTATTCTGAATAAACAATTATAGCAGATAGAATCAATAATCGTTTAATTCAGGTTTTTCCTCTATAAATATGCATGTATTACCGAATATATAAGCATAAGTATTCAGGTAAGGTAATTATGCTCAAAATTCCGGTAATAATCAGCAACAGCAGAATAAAAACTATCTGGAATATCATCGTTGTTTTTGCGGTACTGATATTCTCCATTGCGTTTTCATACAGGTATACATTCCAGGTTTATAAATGTGATCTCCTGTACTGGGGCCTCCTTCTGATTTTTGCCCTTGATGTGCTGGTGAATTTTAATTCCACGGTGAAGATAGAGCATGCGGTATCTGATGACAGAAAAACCATTGCAGTACATTACCTGAAAGGGTGGTTCACTGTTGATTTTATTACAGCCTTTCCCTTTGATTTTATACTTCTCCTCGCAATCGGCTTTCCTGATGAACATGACGGGCGGCATCTCTATTTTATTGTGCTCCAGCTTATAACTCTTGCGAAGCTTTTAAAAGTTAAAAAAATAACAGGGGAACTGCAGCAGTATCTCCGCATAAATCCCGGAGTAATGAGGCTGCTGGATTTTGCTTTCTGGTTTACTCAGGCTGTACACTACATAGCTCTTGGCTGGATTGTGATAGGGGCGGCTGAGGCGGCGCGAGTTCCGCTTGACCGGTATATAAGGGCCCTGTACTGGAGTGTGACAACCGTTGCAACAATCGGGTATGGAGATTATTATCCGGATCATGACAGCAATGTTCAGATTATTTTCACAATCATTGTGCAGGTATTCGGCGTGGGCATGTATGGTTACATCATTGGTAACGTTTCCGGGCTTATAGCAAACCTCGATGTCGCACGCGCGGAGTTTATTAAAAAGATTGAATCAGTAAGGATATATCTCAGTAATAAAGATATACCGAAAGAGCTGCAGGATAAGATCCTCAGTTACTATCATTATATATGGGACAAAAAGAAAAATGTCTCTGATGAAAATCCTTTATCAGATCTCCCGTTGAGCCTTTCCCTTGAAATAATGCTCTATCTTAATCGTGATATGCTGATGAAGGTTGATTTTTTTAAGAATGCCGAGGATCTATTTGTACGTGAAGCAATTCAGATGCTGAAACCGCTTATCTACCTGCCGGAGGATTACATTATAAGACAGGGTGAATATGGAGACTGTATGTATTTTTTAAGCAGCGGGGAGATTGAGGTGCTGGTAAATGATAAGCAGGTTGCAAAATTAGGGCCCGGGTCTACTTTTGGAGAAACATCACTCCTTATCGGTGAGAAGAGGAGTGCAAGCATTCATACTCTCACTCACTGCGAAGTGTACAGGCTCTCGAAATCAGACTTTGACAGCCTGAGGATACGGTTCCCGGAATTCAATGATGAGATGGAGGAGATATCACGCCAGAGAGGTCTTATAAAATAAATGGAGAAAATTTATCCTGTTATCTTCCTTCAGCTTTTTCAAGTATTTTAACAGTGTCAGTCATATCCCGTTTATAGCTTTCCATAATACGCCTGGCATGGTCAAGAGCTGTACGCCCCTCTCTGTCTTTAACGGAAACAACAGCCCCTTTTGAAAGAAGGTAGCTGACGGTCTCAGCGCTCCGCCTGGATGGGAAATCCGCTGCGGCATGCATTAACGGGGTCATCCCTGAACTGTCGCTTTCGTTTATCCGCGCACCCGTATCCACAAGAAACCGCATTGGATCTGTTTCATCAGAAATAACGGCAAACATCAGAGCGGTTTTACCCTCATTATTTTTAGCGTGAATATCACACCCTGCTTTGACAAGAACTTCAATAAAATCCTTGCGGGCTCCATTCTTACAGGCGTACATCAGAGCTGTCATCCCTGATGCGTCTTTTTTGTTTAGATCAGGATTTTTTGCCAGGAGCAGTTTCAGCGCTTCAGTATCGCTTCTGTATGTCGTGAACATCAGAGGGGTGCGGCCGTCTTTTAACGTGTCATTAACATCAGCTCCGTTACTGAGCATATATTTATAGAGAGGAAGATATCCCGAATAACGCATGGTATATCCTTCTCCATAAGCGGCAATAAATAGAAATGAACTGCGGCCAATAGCTTTAACCGGCCTGTTCATATCAGCACCTTTCTTTAGAAGATATGGCACAAGCTTCATGGAATGTTCCGACTGAACCGCAGCAAAAAGGGGAGCTCCGCTTTTTTCATTGCCGCCGTTTATATCAGCACCCTGTGACAGAAATTCATTGATCTCCTTTAAATTATTACTGGTAATAGCCCCAACAAGCAGCTCTGTCATATCTGCCGTAATGGCTTCATTTTTCCCTCCAAGCTGTTTAAGAAGTGATGTTATATCCTGATGCTGTTTTTTTGTTATACTACCCTCAAGATAATTTGAATTTACAATTGTCATAGGGGTTTTACCCTGGTGCTCTTTCAGGTTAAAGTCAGCTCTGTACTGATTAAGAAGAGTAAGTGTGCCGGGTGTGGTATTGTCGATAAATCTTACAGCAAGATGAACAGCATTTTCCTGCAGTTTATTCCTGTAATTGACATCAATCTTTTTTTCCAGCAGAAGCCTGATAATATCAGCCTTACTTTGAAGGATTTCCTTTTGTTTCCGTTTATCAAAATGAACAGCTTCCCCGGTGCTTCCCTCCAGAACAGCAAACAGGGCATTCTCGCCATGCGCCACTGTATTCACTGCGTTTACATCTGCCCCTTTTGAAACAAGATATGATACAATATCATAACGCAGTACATAAGCCGCTTTAATAAGGGCCGTTTCTCCGTAACGCCCTTTATGTTTTATATCAGCCCCGGCATTAACCAGCAGTTCTATTACTTCAAGGTTTGTGTTTTTCCCGTCAGAGGCTGCATATATTAAAGGTGTCCAGTTTATATTTTTCTCCTGCGCATTCACATCAGCCCCGGCCTTTAATAGTACTTTAACAACTGCAAGTTTATCAGCAGCGTTTGTGCTTTTTTTTACGTAATCAGATCCGTAACCGCATGCGGCCATTAAAGCTGTTTCCCCGGATGAATTCTTTCTATTGACATCAGCGCCGTACTTCAGAAGGAGTTCTGCCATTTTCTGCTTGCGGTACCTTGAGGCTGTAATCAGCGCTGTTTCCCCCCTCTCTCCGGGAGTATCAGCATTATATCCGGATTTTAGAATATTTTCCGCCTCAATGTATTTATCCGATAGAACAGCACTAATCAGATTGTTCTGTTTATTCTCTGAAGAGATGACTGTATTTGCATGAAGAATCAGGATGGAGATAAACATCATTATTTTTTTCATGTTAACCGCCATTAAAGATTATTATATATAATAATTCTTCACAAGGGTGAGTGCAAATTTTATTTATGAAAACTGCCCGGCGGCAGAGCCTACAAAAAGCCACTCAAGAGCTTCTTTTTCAGACTCGAACATCCTGATTATCTCTTTATTTAAGGTGTCATTAACCATTGTTTTGTAGCTGAAAGCGCAGGCTGCGGCAATGCTCCTCGGGTTAATGATTATTGCATGCCTGTAATCCCCCATACTGTCATGAAAGTGGATAACTCTGTCCCTGGCATATTCCTGTTCAGCGGGTGCCACAACTTTCTGTTCAGTAATGTCGCTAAGGAGCAGTTTAATTTTATGCTTAATCATGTAATTGAATTTAGTATCTGCGATTTTGTGATAATCAGAGGCCAGGGTATAGCTTTGCCATTTGATGTATAAGTAGTTTTTATCTTTTTTATGCATGATTACAGCAGTATCACATTCATGTACAATCATTTTCTCCTCCAGTTAAAAGATTTGGAATGATGGTTGTGTTCTTGCATGTTTATAACGGATGTGTATTTTTTAAAAGAATCCGGGGAGAGAATAATCAGATTTATGATAATTAATACATTCGTGCTTCTGATTGTCCCTTGTGAGGAGTTTTAAATATAATCTTTGCGGTAATTTCTTATTTTATAAAGCGATTACTGCATTATCATACCGTTGTAGCGTGCGTACCCTGAGCGTAGGGAAGAAGTACCCTCGGGGTAGAATGCCGGAATATCATAAAAAACATCTTATTTGATTCCTGGCTTCGCAGGGATGACGAAGAGAGTACTGATGCAAATGTGAAATGTTATAGTATACCGGCAGTGACTTATATATAGTTTGAGTCTGCCGGATATCAATGAGATAAAAACCCTGGAATAACTCAGGAAATTATTGAAAATTTCTATTGATTTTTTTTTATAGCAGACTTTTTAATTGATTATAGAATAGATATGCAGAGTTATTATTCTATAATACATTTTCGGTTTAGTTATATGGGACAACAGGAAACCTTTTCTCATTTTTCATTTTCCAATCCGGGCATTGATATAAAAATAGTCAACGGCATTGCCGTGGTTAAATGCATTGATAGAATAGATATATATAACTCCCCGGTTTTTGATGCGGCAATCGATATGCTGATCCGGCAGAGTAATAATTCAGTTCTCCTTAATATGCGGGATGTATTTTATATCGATTCATCGGGTCTTGGAGTATTGATCAGCAGTATGAGAAAACTGAATAAAGACGGCAGGTTTTTTAAAATATTCGGATTGGGGGAGTTCGTTAAGAAAGTATTCAAACGGTCTCTTATGACAACATACTTTGATATATATGAGACAGAAGAAGATGCTTTGATGAGTATAACTAATTCAGAATCAGCAGATTAGAATAATCTGACTTAATAAAAACGTATCTATAAAAAAACAAAAGGCTCCTGATGAGGGCCTTTTGTTCTGGTGTATCATGGCAATTAATAGTTTTTTCAGAAAAAGATTACTTCTTAGCTTTAGCTTTTGCCTTTGCTTTAGCTTTTGCTTTTGGCTTAGCTTTTGCTTTTGCTTCAGCTTCTTTTTTCTTTGCAACAGCCAGTTCTCCATTGAGCTTAGAAATTGAAGAATTTTCAGCATTAAGTTCTTTTTTCAGCTTAGCTACTTTTGCAGTCTTTCTCTTGATAGTAAGACTTATTTGTTTTGAGGTTGCCATATGTTCTCCTTTTACTTTGTAAAGTATTATTGATTACATTAACTATATCGGTATTACAAAGTTGGAGCTTTAATTTTATGATTAAAAATATTAATAATAAAGAAGATATTGTTTATAAATATTGTTACCACATAACATTGAGATGTAAGCCTTTGTAAGGTCTCGTGATTTATAGATTGAGCTTTAATGTCCCGCATTCAGGGCATACAAATACATCTTTCCGGATAAACCTGCTGCAATCCCATTTTCCCTCCCGCCTGTCTATGGTAACTGTGAGATCCGCATGATAGAAGGGTTTATTATCAGGATATAATGAAGCGGGGTTATCTGGATCGGACTGAATAAATTTTTCTTCGTAGCCGCATACGCATTTCATAAGGAATACTCCTGACATCATTGATTTTTAATTGGGTAAATGCATTTTATTATGGCAGATACGGTGTATTGTAAAGCTTTATTGATTGCTTTTGCCGGAAATCTGGTCGAAGGATGTTAAGAAGAATCTGTGTTTATCAGATTATATTAAAAAAGCCCTGAATTAATCAGGGCTTAAATTCGGGGCGACTGGATTTGAACCAGCGACCACATGACCCCCAGTCATGTGCGCTACCTGACTGCGCCACGCCCCGTACGCATGAAGCATTAAAAGCAGAGGCTTTCATCTTGTAAAGAAAAAATAAACGGAATGTATAAAAAAATCACTCAGTATTATTCTGATTGAAATAGCTGAAGATCCTTTCTGCAGTCTTATCTCCAATTCCCTCAGCCTCCATAAGCTCATCTAAACCGGCACTGGCAATATTTTCAATGGATTTAAAGTGTTTCAGAAGCGCTTTTCTGGTCTTTTCACCAATATCCGGGATATTATCAAGCTCTGATGCCGTGAATTTTTTATCACGAAGTTTCCTGTGATATGTTATAGCAAAGCGATGCGCCTCGTCCCTGATGTTCTGCATCAGCTTAAGGGGAGGGGACCCTTCAGGAAGGCGCAAAGGGGGTTCGATGGGGGAGGTGTATATCTCTTCAAAACGTTTTGCAAGAGAAACAATCTTTACATCCGCATCAAAGTTTGCTGCCGCTTCCATAGCGCGTGAAAGCTGTGCAGGACCGCCGTCTATTACAATCAGATCCGGCATCTCCATGTTTTCATTCACCAGGTGTTGAATCCTTCGTGATACTGCTTCGTGTATCATCCCCGGGTCATTGGGACCGTCATATCCGCGTATCTTAAATCTCCTGTATCCGTTCTTATCCGGTCTTCCGAGTCTGAACTGCACCATCGATGCAACAGATTCATCCCCCTGTGTGTTGGAAATATCGAAGCAGACCATAATCTCAGGCTCAGTATCAAGGGATAGAGCTTCTTTCAGTTCTGTAAGGGCAATTGCAGGATCTGCGGCCTCAGCGCTCCTCCTCTCTACAGCAAGTATGTCGATATTTTTACGTATCATGTTTATAATTCCACGATCTTCATCAGAGCGCGGAACAGTGAGCGAAATCTTTTTGCCGCTCTTCTCCGAAAGGTGCTGCATGATAAGCGGGGAGTCCTGTACCTGTGTCTCTGATACAATGCGTAAAGGTATATCCTTATCCTCATAGTATTCGAGGATAAAACTGCGTGTCACTTCTTCAGGAGTGGTGTACTCCGCGTTGTCGAAAACGCTGATTTTTCTCCCCGTCAGTATGCCGTGCCTGAATTCGAAAAGCACAACCAGCGCTTCTCCGCCAAAGATGCCGCAGGCAATACAGTCCTGATCGGATATTGTCTGAATGTCAACTCTCTGTGTCTGTGAAATCTTCTGAATGTCGTATAGAATGTCACGGATTGAGGCCGCATTCTCGAAATCCATCTTTGATGAGTATTCTTTCATCTTTTTATTCAGGCTCTCAATCACAGGATCCATGTCCCCTTCAAGGAAACTGATAGCGTTATCAATAAGAGATCTGTATTCCTCCTTTGAAATCACCCCGCGGCAGACACCGGAGCACTTTTTTATCTGGTAGTTAATACAGGGCCTTTCATTTTCTCTAAGCGGAAGCGGTCTTCGGCAGGTTTTAAGCTTAAACAGGGTATTAATCATGGCAGCTGTCCCCCTGGCTGCCTTTGCATCTGTAAAGGGGCCGAAATATCTGTCGCTCCCTTTATTGATGTTGCGGGTGTAAACTACACGGGGATAATCCTCTTTCAGGGTAACTGCTATATATGGATAGCGTTTATCATCCTTCAGGCGAATGTTGAATTTCGGTTTATGTTTTTTAATCAGGTTGCTTTCGAGTATAAGCGCTTCAATCTCTGTTCCTGTCACTATGTATTCAATGTCATATATATTTTTTACAAGGATTGAGGTTTTCGGATCGTGATCTTTCTTCATGAAGTATGAGGAGACACGCTTTTTCAGGGAGTTGGCTTTTCCAATATAAATAATACCCCCTTCATTGTCGTGCATGAGGTAAACGCCCGGTTCCTGCGGGAGTCGCGCAAGGATCTCCTTTATTTTTTCAGAGGTTTCTGTCTGTTCCATATCTTTTATTACAGAATAATGTAAATCAGGGTTATCAGGGGAGTAAAATCCGTCATTTATTAATTTTTTTTTAAGGTATATTCGGAAAAAAATTTTTTTAGCAGTGAATATTTTAACCGGAAATTCATAATTATTACACTCTAAATTATACTGTTCTGGGTTAATCTAATTAAAAAAAGCCCGGATGGGCTTTTTAGTTGTTGACTTTCTCTGCTGCGGTTGTACAGGGTGATTATAGAGTCTGACAAAACCGGTTTACAGGGGAAGGAACAGGGAAGGAAGTACAATGAACCAGATTATGAAAAGAAAAAATCTTCTTTTTAAAGAGATACACCCTTACCGCTACTACCTTCTGTACAGGGGGCAGATTCTTGTATTTGCCGGTTACGGCATTATTACACTTGAAACTGTTTTAGCAATTAAGCTTGGGCTCACCCAGATTACTTACACTGAAACATTTTTTATCAGCAGTTCTGTTCTCCTTGTGACTCTTATTCTTTTTGCAATAATAGCATTTAAGAAAAAACTGCTGGTCTGGCAGGAGTGGGGTATTTTTTCTGTTGATATGTTTTTTTATCTTATTTTTTTCAGCCTGTGGGTCTATCTTATGGGTAACCTGAGGATACTGGGGCTTCTCAGTTCTTTAATCGCAATAACCATCGTTCTCTCTTATACTAATTTTATTCAGTCGCTCTTCATGTCTGCCTCAACATTTATCATTTATTTCGGTACTATCTATTATGCCATAGCTGTGAAGGGGCAATACGGTTCCCTCGAAAGAGAATCTTTTCTCGCCTTCTGCCTTGCCCCTGCCTTTGTTCTGATTGCTCTGGCTGCGAAAACTATCGATAACAGTAAAAGAAAACTCCAGTCAGCTAAAAGGGAGCTTGAAATTGCCAACCTCGGGCTAAAAGAGCTGAACAGCTCTCTGAGGAGAGAACAGTCCATGGCAGAGATAGAGCTGGAGCTGGCTCATGACATCCAGGCCTCACTCTTCCCGGCAAGGCCCCCTGTTGTAAACGGCTGGGACATCGCTTTTATATCAAAGCCCAGATCCGGTGTTTCAGGAGACTTCTACGATTTTTATAATGAAGGAGAGGTGCTTGAGGGGTTATCGCTTTTTGATGTTTCAGGACATGGTGTTGCGCCTGCGTTAATAACGATTCTTTCAAAGCCGGTTCTTTTCCGTAATTTCAAGAAGCTTTCATCAGGGAAAACCTCCGGGATAATAGATGCTGTAAATAGTGAACTTGTGGAACAGCTTGAGGATATCAATACCTATATCACAGGTATACTGCTTCGGATGAAAGGGAACTTTATAGAATATGTCAATGCGGGCCATCCGGATCTTCTTCTTATGAGGAACAACAGCGGCAGTGTGAAGGTGGTTACAGATCCCGACTGCAGATTTAAAGGTAAACCTCTCGGCATCACATCGCATAAATCACAGTATTGCTCTCTGAGATTCAGTTTATCTCCAGGTGATTCAATTCTTCTTTTTACAGACGGACTTTCCGAGGGGAGAAACAGCAGCGGTTTACCTTTCGGCCCTGACAGAATAGAGATTGCCTTTGCTGAAACATACGGCATGAATGCAGACCGGGCTATTGAGCATATTATGAAGAGGTTCAGTGAATTCACAACGGGGGAGACTCCATCTGATGATATAACCATTATTGCAGCACGCAGAATTTAATCTAAGCCGTTTATTCCGGTCTAAAATCATTGACAGCAGAAAACTCAAGGTTGAAAAGTGTTACTCATTCCAACTCAGGGGTTTTTTATGAAGTTTTCTATGTTCGGCGACAAGGTGAGTCAGAAATCAGGTATAAATGTACTTATGGATGATCTGGGGCAGGCGATGTCCGTTAACAGGGATATGCTTATGCTTGGAGGGGGTAACCCGGCGCATATCCCGGCAGTTCAGAAAATCTTCCGTGAATCTATGATGAAGGTAATGGAAACAGGGAGAGCTTTTGAAGAGTGTGTAGGCAACTACGATACACCACAGGGGAATCCGCTATACCTTGATGAACTTGCGGCTCTCCTGAATAGACTTTACGGGTGGAATATAACAGCAAAGAATATAGCTCTTACCAACGGGAGCCAGTCAGCTTTTTTTCTTCTTTTTAATATGTTCTCCGGGAGGTACAGTGACGGATCTTTTAAAAAGATACTCCTCCCTCTTACGCCTGAGTATATCGGCTATGCAGATGCCGGTCTTTCCAGTGAGGACATATTCACGTCAATCAGGCCTGAGATTACTTTTCTCGGGGATAATATGTTCAAGTACAGTATAGATTTCGACAGGCTTGTCGTTGATGATCATATAGGGGCAATCTGCGTGTCGCGCCCTACAAATCCCACAGGCAATGTTGTCAGTGACACGGAAATTGAAAAGCTCATGGTTCTGTCAAAAAAACACGGGATTCCTCTTATCATTGATAACGCATACGGCACTCCCTTTCCCAATATAATATTTACTGATGTGAAACCCTACTGGGATGAGAACGTGATCATGTGCATGAGCCTGTCGAAGTTAGGTCTCCCCGGTGTACGCACAGGGATAATCATCGCATGCGAAGAGATTATAAGCGCTGTAAGCCAGATGAACGCCGTAATCAATCTTGCTCCCGGAAGCCTCGGTTCAACATTAACTGAACAGATTGTGCGCACAGGAGAAATTATTGATATAAGCCGCGATTTAATCAGGCCGTACTACCAGGGTAAAGCTGAACGTGCAGTTGCACTTTTTAAAGAGAAACTCCACGGCCTTGACTTCCATATACATAAACCCGAGGGTGCAATCTTCCTGTGGCTCTGGTTCCGTGGGATTAAGATCGACAGCGATACCCTGTATGAGAGACTTAAAAAGCGCGGAGTTCTTGTTGTACCCGGGCATTACTTTTTTCCCGGCCTTGCGGGGCAGTGGCAGCACAGGAATGAGTGCATCAGGGTAACCTATTCACAGGGTGATGATACGGTTAGCCGCGGCATTGAGATAATCGCTGACGAAGTGAGGAAAGCCTACTGAACAGTCTCTACCCGTGAGTTTTTTATGATCGCTTCTGCAAGCTGCGGCGGGGTGTTGTCCAGGAAATCCCGAAGAGCTTCACGTGTTTCAAACGGCCTTTTAAGAACTATTGTTGAAGCTCTTTCTCTCCCGATACCGGGTATAAGTTCAAATGATTTTGCCGGTGCTGTATTTATATTAAAGGGCACCGGAAGTGTGGAGAGCGATCTCTCCCGGTGCCCTGTGATGATTGCATCCTGAAATGTCCGGAGTTTCAGCTCGCCGGGCATCTTTACTGTAATTGAGTAGCTTGATATCTGCTTACCCATCGAGTATCCGTCACGTGTTTCGAGGATAAAATTTTCACGCAGTATTGTACCTGCAGGGTATACCTGCCTTAACATAAGATTATCAATGTCATCACGTATCTTGTCCCTGTAGTATTCAAAGCGTTTGGTCATGCCGTTGGATATCTTCAGCTTCTCGCTGTAGATCGGTGTGTCGGGGTAGGGGTGAAGTTTGCGGATATTTATCCTTTTAACAAGGAGCCCCTCTTCGGCAATGCGGGCAAGGTACTCATAGTTTATTCTGAAGGTATCCATGGTTTCACCCTTGAGTCCGTGGATAAGGTTTATTCCGGGGAGGAGAGCAGGTATGCCGTTGATTCTTCCTCCGCATATATCATTAACAATACGTATTGCCATGACTGCCTCTTCCGGCGTAACCTTCAGGGAGTTCTGCTTCACTACATTAAGGTCGAATGACTCAACTCCGAAGGGGAGAGTGTCGCCCGGTGTGACTGCTGCTGCAATAATTTCAAGTATCCTTGCCGAGTGTTCGGGCCAGTTTACAATTGAACCGGGATTGGCATTGTCCACGTTAAGCACATGTATTGCCCCGGAATCTTTCCGCTTTTTCAGTTCACTGAAAAGTTCGATAACTTCAGAGGGCTCCGGTTGAGGGAATCCGTTTCTGAATTCTTTAAGCCGGCTTCCGAACTGGATAATGTCAGGCTGTCTCCCTATGCGGAATCGTGTCACCCCGTATTTAAGGAGTGAATCTATCTCATCAAGTACTTCGCGTGATCTCCTGAATTCTATTTTATCAATAAGCCCCTCTGAGCAGAAAGAGCAGTGCTTTTCCCTGGGACATCCCCGGCCTGTCTCTATTTCGCAGATGATGTCAGGGAACCAGGGGTGTTTCTTTACTACCTCAGCACCGGCGGAAGACCACTGCGCAATTTCTTCAGTAGTTCTCTGCATATCAGCGGGCTCACCTGCCGCCAGTGTGAATGCGTATTTTTCGATGTCGTTTTTTAAAACTGTGACATTCCCTGTATCGCGTTCCACCGCGCGGTTAATGAGTCCTCCGACTGCTATGGGGGTCTTCCTGTTCTGGCGGATGATTCGGTTGATCTCTGCCAGTGTGCCTATCTTTGCTCCAAGATATTTTCCGGGAACAACGGCACCACCAGTGAGAAAAACCTGATCATAATTTTCTGTAAAAGTAAAGTTCTGCTCCCTCATGCTGTCAATTGTGAGGTAGGAGATGGAGCCCGGGTTTACACCTGCGCACATAAGCGCCCCGTAAATATAGCGGGGGTAGGGGGAGATAAATGGCGGCACACCAAGGCATGCCGGTTCATCCACGTAGCAGTCGAGTATTAAATATTTTTTCATAATCCTTTAAGAGCTGTTTCAATATCGGTAATCATGAACCGCTCAATCTTCGTTTCAAGTTCCAGGACAAATTCCTTATTTCTGATTATAAGTTCTTTGACCTTTTCGTTAATGCCGTATCGTTCAACGAGATCATCAACCCGTGTATGGACATTAACCACTTTGTCGTGCATTACTCTTTTATCAGCGTAATATATAATCTCTTTTTCAGTCAGGGGCCCGTCAGGCAGGAAACCTGTGAATACAACATGGTTTTCGACTATCTCGGCGATTTCAGTAAGCCCCATTTCGCGGAGCATCTCCCCTCCGATAAGGTCGTGGCGCATCTCCCGGTTTTGTATAGAACGGGTCTTTGCTATGTCGTGCAGAAGTGCTGCTGCAACCAGGAGTTCCCTGCTTACAGGTCCCTTTTCCCGCAGATTATCATATATAGCCAGTGCAACATTCATTACCTGCACCGAGTGGTCAATAATATTCGGGAGCATGTCATATTGACGGATGATGCTGAAGCATTCTTCCTCTGTGGGATATCTGGATACGCTGTTCATGATTTAACCGTAACCTGATCAGCTAATATTTTAATAATAATGTCGAGTATAATTTGATTATAAATCAGAATTTGTTGATAAGTTGCTGATGGTAAAAGTTCTTTGTCCGGGCTGAAATAAAAAATCTTATTAAATATTTAAAAGAAAATGAATTTAATATTTTATTTAATATAATAATTGACAATAAATTCATTAAGCACGAATGTGCTTTTGCCGGATATAAGAGACATAATTGTTGAATAATTCCCCTTATTTCTTTATATTGATTTCGGAGTATAAAAAAAATGAATCTTGAAGATTGTAAAAAATGCAGACACCATGTTGAGCTTAGAAACTATCAGGTTCTTTGTAATTATGGCGGCTCTTTAAGTTCCATGGCAACCATGCAGGATGAAAAAACCGGCGAATACAGAGTACTCGCCTGTCCCCTTTACCTTAAAGGTAAATAGCGCAATATTTAAAAATAATAAAAAACATATCATCACAGCTAACGGATTGACATAGTAAATCCGTCGGGATTAATATGCCGGAAATATTTTCTGTTCTCCGGAGCCTGGCATGAACTTTAATCTCTTTCAGCCTTTTTTTCTATCCCTGTTTCTTGGAGCACTGCTTGGATTTGAACGTACGTATACACACAGGGGATACGGCAGCAGTGAGGACCTTGTAGCCGGAATAAGAACATATTCTTTAATCTCCCTTGCCGGATGCATCTCATCTTTTATTGACAGCAGTTTCAGGCCCGGTTTCCTAATTGCAGCCTTCTGCGCTATAGCCGGGCTTGTGCTTATTGTTTACGGGATGACCTTTTATAAAAATAATGAGAGAGGGCTGACCACAGAGATCAGTATAATCCTCTGTTTCAGTCTTGGAGTTCTTGTACAGAGGGGACTGTACGCTCTTGCTGCCTCAATCACTGTCATTATTATGCTTATGCTTTATCTTAAAAGCTATATGGAAAATATTTCAGGGAAGATAGGGCAGGAGGATATACTGGCTTTATTAAAATTTGCAATTATAACATTTGTTATACTTCCGGTGTTTGAACCAGGCTTTTCAATACTGCTCAAAGATATAGCGGGAGAGAACCTTGCATTGTATGAAAATTATCCCGCTCTTGCAGAAATGCCTCTTGTGACCCCCAGAAATGTATGGCTCATGGTTGTGCTTATCTCCGGCATCGGCTTTACCGGCTATATCGCAATTAAATTTCTCGGTTCACGGAAAGGGATAGGTCTTACCGGTTTTCTGGGCGGGCTTGTTTCAAGTACAGCCACTACAATTACTTTTGCCAGGCGCAGTACGACAGAAAAGAAGCTTTCACTTTCTTTTTCTCTTGCTGTTCTTCTTGCATGTTCAACGATGTTTCCCCGTGTGCTTGTGGAGGTGGCTGTTGTCAACCCCTCTCTGCTGAAGCATCTTGCAGTAACAATGGGGGCAATGGCACTTGCAGGATTTTCGGTATGTTTTGTTATATGGAAGATCACAGGCAGGGAAAAGACCGATGATGTACCCCTTGCGAATCCCTTTAATATAATGCCTGCTGTGAAGTTCGGATTTCTTTATGCTGTTATTATACTTTTAACAAGATTGGCAGGTGTTGTTGCCGGAGACAGTGGTGTTTACATGGTGAGCATCCTGTCAGGGATGACAGATGTGGACGCAATTACCCTGACCATGAGTAATCTTTCAAAACAGGATCCTTCAAAACTGAGTCAGGCTGCTGTTTCTGTGACACTCGCGGCATTTTCAAATACAATTATGAAGGGGATTATGGCATTTATAATCGGATCGGGGAATTTCAGGAAAGGGATTGTTGCGGGTTTTGCATTAATTATAGCATCCGGTTGTGCGGCTCTGTTTTTTATCTGATTGAGATGGCGCTTTTTCCTAACATCTCAGCTGACTTGATTTTTGTGCCGAAGTAGTTTTCAATATAAGAAGTAAGAGTATAGAACAGTGGTGAAATTGAAGAGTTATTATATTGCTGCAGGTCGATTTTCGTGAATTTGAATGACAGGCATTGATGAAGAAAATCAGCAGCTTCGGAATTAAGTGATTTACCTCCGCCTGAACATGAGCCGCATGAAGCCCTGAGGCTGACCGGATCAATGAAAAGCCCGTTATTCCCGTCACAGCCGCACCATGAGCATGACGTAATTTCCGGCATAATACCCTGGAGGGCCATGTACCTTGCCGTAAAGAATATGATGAAGTGAACCGGATGTTCAGTTTTAGACAATGAATCGATCCCGGCGCATAGGAGAGAGTATATCCTGTCGTTGATATCACCGAATCCGGTAGTTGAATCTATAAGTTCAACCATGTAGTAAAGCGAGAAAATTGAATCACTGCTCTTCCTGATGGGGAGAGTGGAAGCTGTAATATCGAATTCCGATACTGTATTTATAGTTCCGGAAACTCCGGTGTAATAAACCAGGTCAAGTATTGTTCCCGGTTCTGAACCGCTCCTGGGCCTTTTCTGTGATTTACGGATACCTTTGAATATGAATCTCTCCCTGCCGAGATCCTTTGTGTAGATGCTGCAGATATAATCAGCTTCACCGGAAAGTGTTCTTGAGAGAATTATTCCTCTTGTTTTCTGCCGGGACATTTCACGATTTCTGTTTTGATACTGTGACTGCTATCCGGATAATCCTGGTGCCGGAAATATCCTTTATTCTGAAAGTCAGGTTTTCATGCTTTACTGCTTCATCCTTCTCCGGAATCCTACCGAAGAGGTCAAAGACAAAGCCCCCTATTGTATCAAAGTCTTCCGTAGATAAATTGAGCCCCAACTCCCTGTTGAAGTCGGATATAAGCATCCTTGAGTCCACTTCAAATGAATTTGCACCGGTTTTCTGGCACTCAGGCAGTTCCTCCGCGTCATATTCATCATTGATATCGCCAACTATTACTTCAAGGATATCCTCTAATGTCACAATACCGCCCACTCCGCCGTATTCATCAACAACAACGGCTATGTGGAGTTTCTTCACCTTGAACTCACGCAGCAGTTCATCAAGGGGCATTGTTTCAGGGACAAAAAGCGGGTCGTGCAGCAGTTTTTTCAGGTTGAATTTTTTTGTTTTATCACCAAGGAGTTTGATCAGATCCTTGACGTAAAGTATACCGGTGATGTTATCAACGGTTTCATCATATACCGGCATTCTTGAGTGGCCGGCTTCAAGTATGATTTTAATCAGTGATTTCAGTTCAATATCCAGGCCGATTGCAACTACATCAACTCTGGGGATCATTATATCCTTCGCGTCCAGCTCCGAGAGCATAAGTACTCCGCGAATCATATCTTTACGCGGTGTATCGAGCTGATCATACGCGTCAGCATCAAAGCAGGTATCCTGTGAGGAGCTGAAAGATTTTTTTAGGTTTCCCAGAAATGTTTTAAATCGCGAACTGTGTGGTTGGTCAGGATTATCTGATGTCATGCTTTATGAAATTACCTCTTTTCAGGGAAAAGTAAGTTAATTGCAGTATTTGTCAAGAATTTATTCCAAACTGCATAATGTATCAGCCTGAGAATATGGTAAATTTTTTCACAGTCTCAAGCAGTTTAGCCGCAGCTTCCTTTGAAACAGAAGTGGAAATATTACAGTCATTATAAAGACTGTCTGCCATAAATTTTCTTATGGCAACATAAACATCCTTGGTGGGGATGAAAAGATAAGAGAAAAAGTCAGACTCTTTTTCAAGAATTGTAAAAGATGAATACAGCATTAACGGCTTTTCCGGGATCATGATCTTTTCATACTTCCCTCCGCCAAGTGTTGTCATTTCATTGAACCTGTAAGGTACAGATTTCCCGACTTCTCTGTTTACAGGCTCAACGTGTTTATTGGTATATGTTGGAGGTTCAACAAGGAGGTGGGTCCTGTTTCCGTCTGTTTTAAATGTAATCCCGTCACCGGTTCTGTATATATCTTTTACATTTCTGTAAGCAGTTACCTCGTATATTGAATAATTACTTCCCGGCATGAAATAAGCTGTAATAATAAATCCGCCATCGGATGGAATCTGTTCAGTCATGTATGCTTTTATAAGCGACATTGCGGTTGCCATAATTTATCCCTTTCAGATAGAAATTTTGTTGCCTTATTATTTAATAATATATCAGTTATTATTAAAAGCAATTAAAAAATTCAGATGTTCCCCTGTGATGATTTATTTTTACTATAAAAATACTAAAACTGCGGGAAAAGGTCTGCTTCCGGTTTTTAATACAGAAAAGATTGAGGTGTGCATCTAATGGAAAAAGGATTTTTCTCTCCGGAACCTGTGATATTCAGTGCAATGGGTGGAGTTAAAACATTACCCCCGGAAACCATGGATAACTTTAAAGAGGGATTCAGGAGTGGAGCTGACGCAGCGTGTATAAATGTCCAGCTTTCAAAAGATAATATAGTCATGGTAATGACTCCGGAAAATCTTGAACCGGTTTGCGGTGTTGCAGGAAAAGTTTCAGATTTTAATGCATGCGAACTGAAACAGATGGATGCAGGTTATATGTTCAGAAATGAAGATGGTGAATTCTCCTTCAGGGGGAAGGGGTACGTGTTTATGACATTAAAGGAGCTTTTTGAAGCTTTTCCTGAAAATAAATTTTCTGTGAATCTTCTCCATAAAAATGATAATCTTGTCAGGGCGTATGCTGAAACAGTAAAAAACTGCGGCGCAGGGGAGAGGGTGCTTACATCTTCGATGTACTCCGGAAATATGAAGCTTGTCAGAGAACTCCTGCCTGGATGTGCATCTGCATTTTCTCTGCCGGGCATTATCGGAGTTTATGCGCTTTTTAAATCGGGCCTGATTTTTTTTAAAAGAAGTTTTGCCTCTGATGCGCTTCAGACGCCTGAGTCAATCGGAGTGTCCTATATTGCAAATAATGGCCTCATACGTGAAATGCATAAGCGCGGAGTAAAGGTGTATGTCTGGTATGTAAAGGATAAAGAGCAGTATCTCAGGGTCCGTGATTCAGGTGCGGACGGTTATATGAGTGATGATGTTCCGATGCTGAGATCTTTTATGGGGAGCTGATTACTTCAGTTTATCAAGGATTTTAGACTGGTAGAGGGGATCAATTGTTCTGATTCCTTTAGACTCCATTATCATGTTATATCTGAGTTGTTTCTCTGAAATTTTTTTCCGCAGTTCCTGTCTTTCGTTTTCATCAACGCAGGCATTGAGAAGCTGATGCATATTCATTATGCTCTTTCTGAGCTCTACTTCTTCAGGGATAACTCCGGCGTTTTTTAGAATTTTATAAGACATCCAGAGTTCATCCGGCACCATGTCGAGGTCATCAGCAGGTAGAGGCTGACCCTTGCATGACAGGTTATCGAAATCCCCTCTGGAAATGGCCTCCTGGATTTTCCGTTCAGCGATTTTTTCAAATATTGACATAACAGACCTTCAGTAAATACAAAGCTAAGCAGAACTTATTTTTTTTCAAGAATTAAATCTGCTGTATTTTCACCGATCTTATCAATCTTTTTATCTAATCTGCTTTTTCTTTAAATTATTGACTCGTTAGCGGCGGGATGTCTTTAATGTTGCCGTATAAATTGGCAGAGGTTATGGAGAGGAGCATGTCTGATATTTTTAACTGGGACAGTTTAAATGACGAAGATAAACTGAAAATCATGAAGTTCGTTGCAGAAAACAATTCACTTGTGCGTGAGGTTATGAGAAATGAGTTTCCGTCTCTCTATATCGGCCGGTCTCCGGATGAGGTTGCTAAAGGGTGGATTATGATTGCGGGCCGTGAAAAAGTTTTGGGCTTTATCAGTATAAAAGGCTGAGTATAATGTCATTTAAAGAAGTTTATCCCGGGATCTTTATGATCACAGAGAGGGGGATATCGGGAATGCTGAAGCCCCCGGTAAACCTTTATGTTATTACAGGTAGTGACGGGCTTATTTTTGATGGAGGTTACGGCAGCCGGGGCTGTATCAGGATATTTGACAAAGCATATAAAGAGGTTAACAGAATATGCAGGGAGCGGGGAGTTGAGAATAGAATCTCACGTATACTCCTTTCACATGCTCATGCTGATCACTTCTCCGGGCTCAGCAGGCTTAAAAAAAAGTATAACCTTGATATTATTCTCACAGAGAGGATGAGCAGAATTATTCCCGATGCAGAAACTTATCGTAGATCTTATTCTGTTGAAAAAAGAAACCGCACAAAAGGATTACGGGGTTTTATTTCCGGCCTGTTCAGCAGTATAACGTCTTCATTTGAGTTTTTTATTTACAGGCTCTACTGGGGAATAGATTACGTTAAAACTCCGGATACGGTTATCGAGGAGAATACAAAGATCACTATTAATGGTGAAGAGTGGGATATTTTTCATTCACCGGGGCATTCAGATGACCACATAACACTTTACAATCCTCTTACAGGGGTTCTCTTTTCGGGGGACAATATCATGAGAAGCATTAATGTGTGGCTCGGCCCCCCGAGGTCAGACCTTGATATGTACGATTCTTCTCTTGAGGAGATTTTATTACTTGATAAGCTTGAGCTAATTCTCTCCGCTCACGGCAGCCCTGTGACTGAACCGGGGAAAAGAATCCGGGAAATTTTGGCCTGGCGCAGTAAGAGAGTTAATGATGTTCTTGAAATAATAAGATCAGCAGGCAACGAAGGTATAACAATAAGGGAGATACTTTCATCTCTTTACCCCGGTGAAAGAAAAGTTAAGCATGATTTTGCCCGTGGATGGGTAGAGCTCACGTTGAGAAAGCTGATGGAAAAGGGATCTGTTCAAAAGGATCCCGCAGGCAGGAGATTCTTCAGTATTTGAATCTCCTGCTGATTGATTACTTAATAGATTACTTCCCTTCTTTTACGTTTCTTTGAGTTCTTGCGGGTCTTTTCGCCTTCTGTTTCTCCGGCTGCTGTACATTTCCCCTGTTCAGATCTTCATCATCTGTGATATTCAGGTCATAACTGAAGAGAATAGTGATCTTTTTGTTATCCGTATTATTTAATGTGTCTATAAGGGCTCCGATGCTGAATTCGCCGAATTTTATATCGAAGCCAAGGAGGTGTGATGTAACGGGATCTATATCCACATCCTGCTCGATTCCTTCTACTTCAACTGTGATGTCATATATCGCATGATGAAATACATAATAAGGGATGATGCTTACGGATGGCGTCATCTTTATTTCAGCCTTTGCACCTGCAAGCGGGCCGAAAACAGGACCGTAAATAAATGCGTCATACTCACCGTAAGTCGCAACAAACCACATATACATCCAGTGAATACCGCCGAATACCATAAAGCTGCTTGTATCAGGATTACCCGCAAGCCTGTATCCTATATTTGCGTTGAGAGATAGTAGAGGGCAGTATACATCCAGATCGATATCTGATGCGGAACCTTGAAGATAAGTTATACCGCCGCCGAAGTTATAGCCAATCTTCTCATAGTTGTCCACGTAGTTGGCGCCAATGCCGCCACCATCAAGATCAAATTCATCAAAGCTGTAATGCAGGTACATTACATCAGTAATGATATGAGTTCCGGAGTCATAATCTGTAACAGGCAGTCTTGGCGGTTGTGTCGGACTCAGTGCTTCCGTATCCAATGCAAAGGATAAATCCGGTTGTAATACAATTGTAAAAAACATGAATGTGATGAATATTAGAAGCCTTTTCATTTTTTCCTCCTTGATAAAGTTATTTAACCCGGTTACCGGTAATATAGTAACCCTTGAGGTTAAATCAAATAATTATTAGTGCAGATGGTGTTTTTAACAAAAAGGAGTATTTTTTTGCACAAAAAAGCCCGTATGGGCTTTTTTGTGCTTGATTTTTTTGACTGATGATATTGTTGTATAATATATAAATTATTTTAGAGGGCAATTGATGAGAGGAAAGACAGCTATTGTTATTGCATTCACTATTATGGTATCTTCACTTTTCTTTATATCCTGTGGTGGCAGTGGAGGGGGCGGAAATGCCGCAGTTCCTGAAGTTATAGTTACAACTGATAATTCCGGAATTACAGGGGATAGTTCATCCGCTTCGGGTGGTAATCCCGGTTCAGCCGATGGAACTATCGGTATAAATAACGGGATAAATTCAGAAAATAATGGTGCTGATTCAGAACAGGATGTGACACAATATGTTGTAATAATTCTGACAGATGACAGTGGCAATTTAAATATTAATTATGAAAAAGTAAGCAGCGACAGTTACAATGCCTCAACAATTACAGCAACAGATGAAAATGGTCAAACAGTTGCTGTTTCAATTGAACAGGATGGAAGTATAAAAATTATCCCCTCTGACGGAACTGTTGAAGGGGTCTATACTGTTGTCATCAGGACAGATGAGAGGGAATATCTCCTTGTCGTGTCAGTAGATGATAATAAACCCGCAGTTGTATCATCAATCAGTTATCCTTCAGGAAACAGTATGATTCTGAACCTCGATAACGGGGTTTTATCTGTAAATAGCGAAGATATAATAATTTCATCAGGTGGATATGGTAATTATACAGAGGATTTATCAATAAGCAGTATTGCAGTTACAGATAATAATGGAAATATAATTTCCGTAAAGATAGATCCGGTTACAGGTGATCTTATAACAGATGATACTGTTGCATTTCCATGCAATGTTTTAATAACAGTTTCTGACGGCAGGATTATTATACTTCAAACAGACAGTACCGGAAAGATTACAGGCAATGTTGCTATCGCCGGGAGAGCCGTTATTGTTGACCTTAATAACGGGGCATTCTCCGCATCAGGTATAAACCTGACACTGACATCACCGGGGAATTGCGGATGGAGCCTGGCTGATGGAGTGCAGATACTTTCTGCGATGGCGGGTGACGGAACAATTCAGGTAGCCTCTGACAGAATACAGATCAATACTGCCACAGGTGATATAATGATAACCGGTGGTGGTTCAACGGAAGTTCCAGCCGGGCCTTATGAAGTTCGTATTTCAGTTGATGGCAAAGAATATATTATAAAAACAGACGCATCAGGTAATATAACAGCCGTTATACCGGGCAATATACTTCTTGAACTTAAACAGGGGCATGCTGTTTATTCAGGTAATGATATAGTAAAGATTACATCTGTATCTGAAAGTGGATGGGCTCTGTCAGGCAGGATAAGTTCACTTCAGTGCAGTGATTCTGATGGTAATCTGATCCCGGTAATAATTGATTCTGACACAGGTGACCTTCGTACAACCGGAAGTGCCTCAGCAGAGATTAATGTTAAATTTAATTACACTGACAGCAGTGGCAATATCATTTCATATACACTGGTTGTGATGAATGGTAATATAATTTCTTACATGGCGGAAATATCCGAACCCGGTCCCGATTTTGATTTTTCTACTGTGACGAATGTCAGAATTTCTCTCAAGGTTACAGATGAAAAAACAGGGCTCCCTCTTGGACAGGTCTCCATTAACCTCCTGAAATCTGATGGAGATTTAAACTGGCAGGGTTTTACAAATAGCAGCGGTATTTCGTTATTTACAGCCACAGTTGACTCAGCTAATCAGACAGCTAATGTCGTGGTAACCCGGGCTGGCTATGAAACTTTAAGCTGTCCGATAGAAGGATTGGGAAAGCTCATAGAGTTCGGGAAAAATATAGCGATGAAACCTTTTGAATCTGTTGTTATAATAGATTCTGACGGTGATGGTGTACCGGATCAGGATGATGAATTCCCCTATGATGAAACAGGCGCTAAGAAAATTACAGGTGTGTATACTCTTGCCTACGAGGATCTCTATCCGGATAAAGGCGATGCTGATTTTAATGATCTTGTTGTGAGGCTGACAATAACAGAAAAAATAGACAGTCAGAACAGACTCCGTCAGATAGATCTGAAAACAAAACTTCTTGCTTCAGGCGCTGGATACAGAAATCAGTTCCGCATTAATATATACGGTATTTCGTATCTGCTTATCGAAAATCCTAAAGAAAACAGCATCTATACTCTCGGTAGCTATTATACAAACAGCAGTGGAAGATACAGGGATTGTGCGGAAAAAGTGCATACCCCGATAACTTTTGAAAGAGGTCTCGATAGAAGCTTGGTTGCTGCAATGCCGTATGATCCATATATTATTTGTAATGGAGTTCCCGGCAGAGAGGTACATCTCCCCTTTGTTAAAACAGATTATACAGGAAAAGTTCTGGACTCTGACGGATTTCCCTGGGGGCTCCTTGTCCCGGATAACTGGTCCTGGCCTAAAGAGTACAGCAGAATATATAATGCATACCCGGAGTTTGATGACTGGTATTTAAACAGCGGATCTGTAAATGCAGACTGGTATTTAAGGCCTGACAGCAGGTATACATATCAGAGATAAACGAAAAAAGCAATGGGATTCTTCCCATTGCTTTTTGTCTGAAAATAACAGGATGTTAGCTGATAACGGCTGACTGCTGTTCTGAAAAGAGTGAAAGCACATATCTCGCAAGCTTTGCCGGTTCCATCCCTATAGGGTCAATTGCTTCAAGGAGTCCTGTGCTCAGGAGTATAATCTGTGTTATTCTCGCTTTAAATTCAAGATCAAATTCATTTCTGTCTATTTTTGGAAGATCAGATTTAGCCTGTTCTATTACTTTTTTATATATTTCAAGATGCTTTCTGAAGAAAATACTAATTGGTTTCATCATTTCAGGATTTTCAAGCCCATAGAGGATAAGATTGATGAAAATCTTTATATTTTTCTGGTTCAGAACAAAACTTTCAATATTAAAAAGTGTAGAAAGTACAGCCCTGTCTCCGCTCTGGTCCTGCGAATTGACCATTTTCATATGATCAACTTCAATCCCTGTAAAGAAGTCCTCAAGAAGTCCTATAAACAGGGATTCTTTAGTGGGGAAGTAATACCTGAGTCCCCCTTTGGAGATTCCTGCTTCGTCAGCCACATTCTGCATAGAGATGTATGAATATGAGTACTTATCCAGGAGTCTCTTGAGAGAGTCCATTATTCGTTTTCTTTTTATAGATGTATCCATTTATTTGTTCATTTATTTAATTTTTTAATGTTTTAATCTGTAATACTATTATTTCAAAATCAACTAATTAATACTTTTTTATACTCTGAGAATAGAATTATTTTAAAACAGAAAGCGGTAAATGAATAGAAAATATTTTTTTCACGCTTAAAGATCGATTATATCACCTGATGTAATGAGTTTAATGAGTATTAAGTGTTTTCTGTGAAAATTATTATATATAGATTGATTAAAAAAGACTAATAATAAAAATGTGATCATAAAAAATAATAGCTTGAACTTTTTATTAAGATAATTTAAAGTATTATTATATAGAGTTTTTAGTGTATAATCCTAAAATATTTTTGAGAGCAATATCATGAATGTTATTTTTTCAGAAACTGACAATCTTGTAACTATTACAATATCAGGTGAAGCGGATCCTTCAGGTATAAGGAGGTTCTCTGAAATTGTAGAAAATATTAATAATAACATTGAAAAAGGGGTTGAAATAGATCTTTCAGAAGCTGTATATCTTGATTCTTCATCTATCGGGGTTTTGATAAAACTTCATAAAAGCCAGAAACAGCGCAATCTCGGGTTTGTTATAACTAAAGCATCTGACAGGGTCCTGTCACTTCTGAAGCTCTGCTCTCTTTCGGATGCTCTTCAGTAAGAACCGCTCTCAAATATAAGGGTGTTAAAAAAGTTTCACTTGTAGTATTTTTTTAGTGCCAACTACTTTACTTTTCCTTCATTTATACTTAGCATAATATTGATAAGAATTTCAATAATCCGCTAAGGAGTCATCTATGAAAAAGTTTATTTCTTTTGCGGCAGTTATTATGTTTACTGCTGTAATGTTTTCTGTCCGTGCAGATGCGAAATGCCAGTATGGCAGTGATTGGTCAAAAGGGGGGAAAAAAATCGTAGTATGCACAAAAGGAGACAGCTTCCCTGATAGAAAAAAAGCCCAGGAGATATGTGAGAAGATTAAAGGATCATCCTGCTCATCTCCAACAACATTCTCTTCATCCTGCGGGAACGGGGAATGCTATGACGAATCCGGATCGAATCACTATTCATTGTCAGGGTACTGATCACTTTTTACCTGCCCGGGGAGTCTGTTTATTCAGGCTCCTCCGGAAATACTGCATACATACTTTTATCCATCCATTTCTCTGAATATCTGAACAATTTATTCTCTCTTTTCTGGAGCAATGCCTGACTTATTATGGTAAAATTATTTAATTTTCTGAATTTGTATATAACTCCTGCAATTATTATTGACGTTAGCATAATAAAATAAATACAAAAGTCTTGTGTGATTTTAAAATACAGATAACAGAGGAAGCTGAAAATGAACAGGAAAGCTGATGCGTTTTCACATCGCGATCTGATGACCGCGTATAATAACAGATTAATCTCCGCTTCCGATGCGGCGGGTCTGATTACAAATGATGAATCAATTCTATATGGAGTTTTTTTAGGAAGGCCTGTTGACTTTGACAGGGAGCTTGCCGGGCGTAAAGAGGAACTGCTCAATGTGCAGGTGACTCAGTGTGCCGGACTCCCGGCCGCTTCTCCAACTACATGCTGCGATCCATCCGGTGAACATTTCACATGCAACAGCTGGTTTTTTGACACAGGCAACAGGAGGATGGGGGATAAACACCTGATGTTTTACACTCCCTGTGTCTTCAGTCAGCTTCAGGATATCATCGGGAGTGACCTATTCCGTTATGATACTTACGTTCAGCAGGTAACCCCCATGGACAGGTTCGGGTTCTTCTCATTCGGGCCGACAAATGTTAACAGTCTTGAGTCATGTCTCGGGGCAAAGAGGGTGATACTTGAAGTAAATGAAAATATACCGCGTGTTCCCGGAGGTTCCGAGGATTCGATACATATATCAATGGTTGATCATATCATTGAAGGGTGTAATACACCGCTGCTGGAATTACCCCAGGGTAAAGAGCCTTCAGATGCTGAAAAGAGAATGGCTGCTCTGCTTCTGCCTGAGATCCCTGACAGGGCGTGTCTTCAGCTCGGTATCGGGGGATTGCCGAACACATTGGGTGAGCTTATCTGTGATTCAGACCTTAAAGACCTGGGGATACATACCGAGATGTTCGTGGACTCTATGGTGAAAATGTTCAATATGGGACTTGTTACCGGAAGATATAAGACAACTGACAGATGCAAGATAGCCTTTACCTTTGCTCTCGGGAGCAGAGATATGTACGATTTTATGAAAGATAATCCGGTCATGGCGAGTCACTGCGGGAGGTATACGAATAATCCTGAAATAGTGGGACTCAATGATAATCTTATATCGATTAATAATACCCTCATGGTTGATCTCTTCGGCCAGTGCTGTTCAGAGAGCGCCGGCCCGCGGCAGATATCGGGAACAGGAGGGCAGGTGGACTTTGTCAATGCGGCATGGAAGTCCAATGGAGGGAAGAGCTTTCTCTGCCTTTCAAGCTCATACCGTGATAAGGATGGCTCACTCAAGTCAAGAATTATGCCGATGCTGCCGGAGGGGAGCATAGTTACTACTCCTCGTACTCTTGTTGACCGGATTGTTACTGAATATGGCATAGCGCATCTCAAAGGGAAATCAACATGGCAGCGGGCTGAACTTCTGATTGGTATTGCTCACCCTGATTTCAGGGATGAGCTTGTAAGGAATGCTGAAAAGATGAATATATGGAGGAGGAGCAGCAAGATCGCAGGGTGATGAACTGAAATATCTGTATTTATGGTGTTATAGTAATGCCACAGGGAATGCTATACACGCAAAATTTTTCGCGGCGCAAATTTTAATATACAGAATCATTACCGGGACTTAAAGTCAGGAAAGTAACTGGTG
>DAISJZ010000022.1:0-5179 GCA_036821145.1 Spirochaetota bacterium | reverse complement strand
AAATTTTAATATACAGAATCATTACCGGGACTTAAAGTCAGGAAAGTAACTGGTGTTTATTTCCAGCACTTTAGTACGGGCTACACCCTGCTCAGTGCAGGTAAGTAACAGTATGTTCCCTGAATTTTAAATGTTTTAGTGGGCTGGGGGTGTTATAATACAAGCAGTTTCCTATATCAATAAGTATATTATCAGTTCGTAGTTGATTAAAGGCTTTCCAGACCTTATATTAACAATATGAGAAATTCTACAGCGCTTACATTGCTTTTATTATTCTTATTCAGCTGTTCACCTTATCAGACTAATGAAGATGCCTTTAAGTATGAAAATTATTTCAAACTGGTTAAGAAATCAGATTACAGCGAAGTACAAAAGCATCTTGAAAATGGAACAGATACTGAACTACGTGACTACGCGGGAGAGTGCGCTATCCATTGGGCAGCAATTAATGACGATCTTCAAATGATTCAATTGCTGAAAAGTTTCGGTGCTGACATTAACTCCTGGAATGCATATGGCGAAACAGCACTCCTTTTGCTTATAAAATTCCATGGAACAATTGACACAATAAAATATATAATCGAAAACGGCTCTGACATTAACCACCAGGACAATAACGGGTACAGTGCACTTCATTATGCCACTTTCCCGGGAGACATGGAAAAAGTCAGCCTTCTTATAAGTAAAGGTGCTTATGTTAATGCAGCTGATAAACATGGAAACACCCCGCTTCACTACGCGGCAAAAAGCGGCCGGGGACTGAAAATAATCAAACTCCTCCTTGGAAATGGCGCTGATAAAAACCTGCCCGGAGAATGGTATGAAACGCCTCTGCGCATGGCAAAAATTGTCGATGATATCGAATCAATAGAATATCTGGAATCAATTGGGGCCCGTGACTCAGGAATGGTACCTATACCGGTACATAAAATAATTTCACGTATAATTATAATGAACTGAAAACAAACACCATTTTCCCCGATGACTGCAATTATTAAAAAAAGGAATCATTATTATTTCTGATTCGGGAAACTCACAGTAATTAACAATATTTTGCTTACGATAAGTAATCGTATGTCTCTTGAATTTTAAATGTTTCAGGGGACTTTAACTGTTTGAATACGATCAGTTTTCTATATGAAAAAAAATCCCCAAATTTCGCTGTTTTTCTCCGGATTGATGAGGTGTCAGTGTGGCCCTGAAGAGGTGATGCGCATAACGTTTGTTATGTTTTTTACAGTTCCTTCTCCATCCAGACAACACTGAAAGGCTTTCCGAATTTCCTCCCTATATTCTGAAAGCAGCCGCACTGGCTGAATCCGTTCATCTTATGAAAACCGATGCTTTCACTGTTCTCAGATGAGATATCTGCCAGCAGATGTTTTATTCTCAGCTCTCGAGCGTCATCCTCAAGTTTCATTAATGCCGCTTTACCTATCCCCATTCCGGTAAATCCCGGTTTTATAAAATAGCTCACCTTCGCGGTTTCATTAAAAACGGGAAATGGACTATAAGGACGCAGCATGCAGAAACCGATCACCGCACCTTCACCCGATTTAATCACATAAGAGGGATGCGTTTTACCGATGCCGAGAAAGGCCAGGAAAAGTTTATTCGTAACCCTCCCCTCGGGAAAAGCGGCAAAGCTGTTCTCCGTGTAATAATTGAATATCTCCATTACCTCTTCTTCATGACCGGGCATCATCTTTTCAAATTCATGGCTCATTTTACATACCTCTCTTCTAATTCCCGGCCTCACCGGTTACACTACGCTGCATTTTCTGAAGCATTACAATAATACTATTCTCCTGTTTATAGGGAGGATATATGCCGTTCTTTCAAAAGCTGATAACGCCAGGTTTATATCTTTGTATCCGGATTTTTTCCCAGTTTATTAACCGCCTGATTCCACGTAATGCTCCGCCTGTCCGTATCTGCAATTATGCAGTAATATTCTAAAATGTAATAACAGATATATTTCAAGAATAATTTCAGGTGAGGGGGCTAAAGGGGGGAGCAGAAGTAAAAAATTAAACTATTAATATTTGTATTCACGTATCACCGCATAACAGATAAAAACCGGCATGTAATACAGGCTAAATCCGGCCATATATGCCGTTGACCCGGTCAGGTAAAAATAAATCAACCCGGAACCGTTAAAATTTTTTATAACACCACGCGCATTGCAGCAACATTTTGACTGGTACATGCATATTCGTTACATTTAGCGCAGGAGGTCTTATGCATGCAACGGAATTTTTAAAAATTACTTTTTTACTTACCGATGCGATGCAGGCAGGGCCATTACAGCATACCATACAACAGGAGCTATGCCATGCTAACAGGAAAATATCTCGAACTCTATAACAGGCTCATGGGTATCATTCCGGAAAAGCGTCTAATCCAGGACGATCTGCGTTGCCTTGCCTATGGGACAGATGCCAGTTTTTACCGTTATGTACCGCAGATCATAATTATTGTTGAATCAGATCTTGAAGTACTCCGCGTAATAAAAGAATGCCGCGAATTAAAGCTCCCAATGACATTCCGCGCAGCAGGCACAAGTCTCTCCGGGCAGGCGCAGAGTGACTCTGTACTGCTAATGCTCGGCCCGAAAGGATGGCAGGATTACAGCATCAGTGAAAACCTGGATGAGATTACCCTTCAGTCTGGTATCCTGGGAGCTACGGCCAATTCCTATCTTGCCCCATACGGGAAAAAGATCGGGCCTGACCCGGCATCAATCAATTCCGCCAAGATAGGGGGGATTGTATCAAATAATGCCTGCGGGATGGCAAGCGGCATCGAGCTGAACAGCCTGCATACCCTGAGGCACATGAAGATGATCTTCTCAGACGGCACAGTGCTTGACACCAGGGACGAACACAGCCGCATTCAGTTTCTGCAGGATAAAAAGGAGTGGATCGACCGGCTTGATGCAATAGCGCGGCGGCTGAGTGAAAATCATGACCTGCTGCAGCGTATCAACAGAAAGTATATGATAAAAAACACTACGGGCTACAGCATCAAGGCCCTCACAGCCCATGAAGATCCAATTGAAAGAATTCAACACCTCATGGTAGGTTCAGAGGGGACACTGGCCTTTATTTCAGATGTTACCTTCAGAACAGCGGATGACCCGAAGGAGAAGGCAACAACCCTGCTCCTCTTCCCTGATATTGCATCCGCATGCGAAGCTGTACTGCTTTTGCGCGAATGCAATGTCGCCGCTGCTGAACTGATTGACCGGGTCGGTCTTCGCACCGTTGAAAACAAACCGGGCATGCCCTCCTACATCAGGGAACTGGGAGATACTGTAACCGCGCTCCTTACCGAAACCGCCGGCTATACCGGAGAGGAGGTTGAGGCCAACATAAAAGAGATAAATGAAAAGCTGAAGGGGACCGTCATGGCACACGATTACGAGTTTACCAGGGACCCGGTCAAGCAGGCCCGGCTCTGGAACATACGCAAAGGGCTTTTCCCCAGCGCCTGTTCAGAACGGAAAACCGGCACAACAGTTATTATCGAGGATATCGCAGTGCCGGTTGAAGTGCTGGGACAATGCCTGCTGGCGCTGCAGGACCTCTTCGCGAAATACCACTATGAAAATACCGTTATCTGGGGCCATGTTTTTGACGGCAACGTCCACTTTGTTCTTACCAAGGATTTTACAGACCCTGCCATGGTCAGGAAATACAGTGACTTCATGGATGAGGTAGTAGACCTTGTCGTTAAAAAGTATGACGGTTCACTCAAGGCCGAACATGGTACAGGCAGAAACATGGCCCCCTTTGTGGAAAAAGAATGGGGGCCGGAAATATACGCGGCAATGAAAGAGGTCAAGGAGATCCTCGACCCTGATAATCTCTTTAACCCGGGGGTAATCATCAATGATGACATAGAAGTACACCTCAAGAACTTCAAGCCCATGCCCGCTGCCCATGACCTGATTGACATCTGTATCGAATGCGGCTTCTGTGAACGGAACTGTATGTCCAACGGATTTACGCTTTCCGCAAGGCAGCGAATTGTCATCTACCGGGAGATGGAGCGCCTCAAAAAAACAGGGGAAAATCCCGGGCTTCTTAAAAAGCTGGAAAAGGATTTTGACTACCTGGGGGATCAGACCTGCGCGGCTGACGGGCTCTGCGCCCTGGGCTGTCCTGTTGAAATCAACACCGGCGAGCTTATAAAAGAGTTACGCAAAGAGAAGGCGGCCTCTGTTGCCCGTAAAATTGCAGCATGGATCGGTAGAAGCATGGCCGGAGTTACAGGCAGTGCCCGCGCCGCTCTTGCCATGGTCAATCTTTTTCACAGCATACTGGGCTCTACCCTAATGACATTGATCACAAAGGGGGCGAGAAAGCTTTCAGGAAACACGCTCCCTCTATGGACACCGGCAATGCCGAAAAACGCGGCCCGCGTGCGGCCTGAAGCCGCCTTCTATGAAGGAGTCCACCGCGTGGTCTATTTCCCCTCCTGCATCACACGCACCATGGGGGTATCAAAAGACCACAGGGAGGCCGAGTCACTTACCAGGGCCACAGAAAACCTTATCCGCAAGGCAGGGTACCAGATTATATACCCTGAAGGCCTGGACAATCTCTGCTGCGGTATGGCGTTTAACAGCAAGGGATTCAAAAAAACCGCAAAGGAAAAATCAGATGAACTGGGCGCCGCTCTGAAAAAAGCATCAGAAAACGGCAGGTATCCAATTCTCTGTGACATGAGCCCATGCCTGCATCACATGAAGGAGACCCTTGAGCCCGGATTGAAACTTTATGAACCTATTGAGTTTACCCTTGAAATACTCGAGCCTAAACTCGACTTCACCCCAATGCAGGGAATTATTGCCGTTCACCCTGTTTGCAGCGCCAAGAAGATGGGCCTTGAGGATAAACTCATGAAACTGGCCCGCATGTGCTGCACTAATGTTGTGAAACCTGAAGTAAACTGCTGCGGATTTGCAGGGGACAGGGGATTCACATATCCCGAGCTCAACGAATACGGTCTGAGAAATCTGAAAAAGCAGATCCCCGAAGGGTGTAACGAAGGGTTCTCCACAAGCAGGACGTGCGAAATCGGTCTCACCTACCATGGGGGTATATCCTACAAGTCAATACTGTACCTGGTGGACAGGGTTACAACGCCGAAGGGGAAATAGGGTTGACGGCAG
>DAISJZ010000021.1:6133-36785 GCA_036821145.1 Spirochaetota bacterium | reverse complement strand
AGGCAAGAGAGGCGAGCAATAAGTACTATGAATCACTGGATGACACAGTGAATGAATATATGCAGGAGATAAGCAAGATAACAGGGAGGGAATACAAGCCTTTCACTTATTACGGAGCTCCTGATGCTGAGAATATCATAATAGCAATGGGTTCAGTAACAGAGACAATCAAGGAAGTAATTGATTATCTTACTGCTAAAGGTGAGAAAGTTGGTCTTATTACTGTACATCTATACAGACCTTTTTCAGCAAAATATCTCTTTAATGTACTTCCGAAAAACGTAAAAAGGATAGCTGTACTTGACAGAACAAAAGAGCCGGGAGCAAACGGCGAACCTCTCTATCTTGATGTTAGGGATGTATTCTATAACAGGCCGAACGCACCTTTAATTGTAGGCGGAAGATACGGACTCAGCTCAAAGGATACAACACCTGCCCAGATGCTTGCGGTATATGAAAACCTTAAACTTGCTGAGCCGAAAAACGGTTTCACAGTTGGTATAGTTGATGACGTTACATTTAAATCACTCCCCGTAGGAGAGGATATCAATGTATCCCCTGAAGGAACTATTGAAGCCAAATTCTACGGCCTCGGATCAGACGGAACAGTTGGAGCTAACAAGAACTCAATCAAAATTATCGGTGATACAACTGACCTTTATTCACAGGCTTATTTTGCCTATGACTCAAAGAAATCAGGTGGTATAACAGTTTCACACCTGAGATTCGGAAAGCAGCCGATACGTTCAACATACCTTATTAATCAGCCTGACTTTGTAGCCTGTCATGTGCCTTCGTATATATATAAATACGATATGCTCAAGGGGCTTAAGAAGGGAGGAACATTCCTTCTTAATACAATAATGGATAAGGATGAGGTTATTAAAAATCTCCCCGGCAAGATGAAACTCGATATTGCAAAGAACGATATCAATTTCTATATAATAAACGCAACAAAGATTGCGGAAGAACTTGGCCTTGGTACAAGAACCAATACCATAATGCAGGCTGCTTTCTTCAAACTGGCCAATGTAATACCTTATGATAAAGCCGTAACAGAGATGAAAAATGCCATTAAGAAATCTTACGGCAAAAAGGGCGATGATGTTGTTAAAATGAACAACGCGGCTGTTGACAGCGGAGCAGACGGCCTTGTAAAAATCGAGGTTCCTGCTGACTGGAAAAACGCATCAGGTTCTGCAGAAGAGAAGAAAAATGTACCTGAATTCATAAGCAAGGTTATGGAGCCCATGGTAAGACAGGAGGGTGATCTTCTCCCTGTTAGCGCATTCATAGACAGGCCTGACGGAACATTCCCTGCGGGTACTACAGCCTATGAAAAGAGAGGAATTGCAGTTAATGTGCCTGAGTGGATTCCGGATAACTGTATCCAGTGTAACCAGTGCGCATATGTCTGTCCTCACGCGGCAATAAGACCGTTCCTCCTTGATGAGAAGGAAGCTGCAGCAGCACCAAAAGGTTTAAAGACCGTTGACGCTAAAGGTAAGGGATTTGAAGGGCTTAAATTTAAAATTCAGGTAAGTGTTCTTGACTGTACAGGGTGCGGGAACTGTGCCCAGGTATGTCCTGCCAAGGATAAGGCTCTTGAGATGAAACACCTTGAAACTCAGATGGATGAAACTGAGAACTGGAATTATATGGCTGAAAAAGTATCATATAAAGATACTATCATGGCTAAAACCACGGTTAAGGGGAGCCAGTTCTCTCAGCCGCTCTTTGAATTCTCAGGCGCGTGTGCGGGCTGCGGTGAGACTCCCTACATCAAGCTCATAACTCAGCTTGTCGGTGACAGGATGATGGTTGCTAACGCTACAGGGTGTTCTTCTATCTATGGCGGTTCAGCTCCTGCAACTCCATACTGCAGAAATAAACAGGGTGTGGGTCCTGCATGGGCGAATTCCCTTTTTGAAGATAATGCTGAATACGGATTCGGTATGAATCTCGGAGTTGAGCAGATGAAAACAAGGATTGCTGATCTTGCAGCTCAGTATGAAACTGAGGGCTCATCAGCGGAACTTAAGGCTCTTCTGAATGAATGGAAAGAAAATAAAAACAGTGCTGAAAAAACAAAGGAGCTGAAAGAAAAGATTGTTCCGCTTCTTGAAAAGGACAGTGCTAAATCAGCAAAAGAGATACTGAGTCTGAAACACTACCTGATAAAAAAATCTATCTGGATTTTTGGTGGTGACGGATGGGCTTATGATATCGGATTCGGCGGACTTGACCATGTTATCGCTTCAGGCGAGGATGTTAATATTCTTGTAATGGATACTGAGGTGTATTCAAATACAGGAGGCCAGTCTTCCAAGGCTACACCAACTGCTGCAGTTGCGAAATTTGCAGCATCAGGTAAGAAGATAAGGAAAAAAGACCTCGGCATGATTGCTATGTCTTATGGATATGTTTATGTTGCCCAGGTTTCAATGGGAGCAAACCAGTCGCAGTATCTGAAAGCGGTACTTGAAGCTGAAGCATACCCCGGTCCATCTCTTATAATAGCATACTCTCCATGTATCAACCACGGTCTCAGGGCCGGTATGGGTAAATCACAGCTTGAAGCTAAACTTGCTGTTGAGTGCGGTTACTGGAGTCTCTTCAGGTACAATCCTCTTCTTGAGGATGAAGGAAAAAATCCCTTTATCCTTGATTCAAAAGAGGCGGATTTCAGTAAATTCCAGGATTTCCTCATGGGTGAAGTACGTTATACATCACTTAAGAAGGAGTTCCCCGGTAAAGCTGATGAACTCTTCAAAGCTGCTGAAGAGAATGCGAAATGGAGGTTTAACAGGTACAAGAAGCTCGCTGAAAGCTGAAATCCTGTTGAATTTTAACAAAAAAGGCTGTCCTGTCGGGCAGCCTTTTTTTATCAGTATATTCCCGGAAATTTTATGATTAACTTCGCACAGCAGGATAATGTTGAATAATATTAGAGGAACAGGTGTTATTGATATCTGATAATGCCAGGCTGGTATAAATCATTTGTGATGATTGTTTTAAACAGGATAAAGGGTAAATAAAATATTGAAACCTGGAGGCTGGAAGTAATTATATTTATACCCGTAGGTGCCGTTAAGTCAAGGGTTTTTGAACCTGTTGACCAGGTGGGTTCCCGCATGCTATATCAGACCTTCTCCGTGAGGAGCACGATCATTAAAAGCAAATATTGGAATCCCTTTTTTTGAATAGGTTCAAACCTCTGTATGACAATCGCGAACACCACAGGCGTTACTAATGAAAAACAAAGGGGTGTTTTAGGCAACAATTTTTTAAATGATTTTTATCCGCGTGAACTCCTGAATTAAAGATGATTTTAAATATTTATTGAAATAAAACAGGTTAAATACAATAAATGCATAAAATGTTAACCGGAGGCTTTATGAATCAACCGGAGGAATGGAAGTGGCCCGCTGAAGAGTTAAAACCTGTTTCATGGCATTTCTATAACACCTGCCAGAAGTTTTCCGACAGACCGGCACAGGTATTTAATCCGTCCCTTTATAATAATGATTATAACGGGCATGTTAAATGGTTTGAACTCCTTGATCGTGTTGAAACAATAGCATGCGGTTTTATGACAATAGGGATTAAACCTAAAGATCTTGTAGGTATTATGGCAGAAACAAGCCCGTTATGGACACAGATCGATCTGGCTCTCTGCTGCCTTGGATGCATTAGTGTGACAATATTCCCCTCTCTTTCCATAAAGGAAACCTCTTTTATATTAAATGATTCTACATGCAGATATCTTGTGGTGGGAAACGAGGATATTCTTGATCGTATAATGAAAGGGTACCGGAATATACCTTCTCTCGAAAAAATCATAGTCCTTGATCTTAAATATCAGAGTAAAGATGAACGTATTATCGGATTAAGCGAAATACTTGAACTTGGTAAAAAGCATAGATTTGATAAATACGCTGAATATCTCTCTTACAGAGACAGTATTAAACTTGAAGACTGGTATACGGTTGTTTATACTTCCGGATCTTCGGGAACACCAAGAGGTATAGTTTTAACTCATTTCAGTATTGTAAGCAGAATGATGGGAGCATTCGAGTTCTGGGACAGGTATGGAATGTCGATTACTGAAAAAGATGTAAGCCTTTGCTATCTGCCGCTTGCTTATATATTTGACAGGGCTTCGTGTCAGTTTATCTCAGTTTTCAGAGGAGCATGTATCGCTTATGCTGATTCGCCCGGTACTATACTGGATGATATAAGGAAGTATAATCCTACCTGGCTCAACACAGTTTCAATACTCTATGAAAAAATCTATATACATTTTAAACATAATCTTGAAAACAGCCGGTTGAAAAATAAATTATATAATTGCGCAATTGAAACCGGCATAAGTGTTCTCGAATACCGCAGAGATAAAAACGGTGCATATAACATGCATAAAGATTTCAATGTATCTGAAAAACTTCCGTTTTTATTAAGGATTAAATACAGATTTGCAGAAAAACTTTTCAGTAATATAAGACAGTTATTCGGCACAAATCTCAGGTTTGCTTTTCTTTCCGCTTCCGGAATAGCCCCGTCTCTTCTAAAATTTTTCTACGCAATAGGTATCCCGATTTCTGAAGGTTACGGCCTGACTGAAACCGTAAGTGCATCAATTCTTACACCTGTAACCGCATGTAAGCCCGGGTATGTCGGTATTAATGCGAACGGAAGTTATTCCCGCATTGCTCCTGATGGAGAGCTTGAAGTAAGCGGTGCGGGAATCTTTTCGCATTATCTGAACAGGCCTGAACTTACAGAAGAGTCATATACCCGGGACGGCTGGCTTAAAACTGGAGATATCGTTGAAATTGATCGTACGGGTTATTATAGAATTGTTGATCATAAAAAGTCAATAATCTGTACCTCTATAGGGAAAAATATTGCTCCGGCTAAATTAAAGGGTCAGTTTAAAACAAATGATTGTATTGATCAGATTTTTTTTGTAGGTGATGATAAAAACTATATCACAGCACTTATCGTACCAAATTTCAACTACTTTGTCGGGCTTTATGAGAAAGAGGGAATACGTTATGATAAATCAAGGATGCAGTGGGATGATTCCTTCGGTATATCTCTCTGTATTAAGGTGGGGGAGGATTTCATCGGTACCTACAAGCTTAAACAGGTGATTGATGACGCGGTAACTGACGCAAATAGAAACCTTGAAACTTTTGAAAAAATAAAACAATATTCGATTCTCACTGAGAGGTTTTCAGAACAGAATGGAACTATGACACCGGCACAGAAAATGAAAAAGAATGCGATTGTTGAAAAATATTCAGGGCTTATAGATAAGATGTACGCCTGAGATAATTCAGACGTACATCCTCCGGTTCGCGGTTATTAAATCAATTTGTATAAACTTCATCTTCGTAGTTAATCAGATTGTTAACCTTCTCAAGATATTTTTTATCATGCCTGAAACTGAAAATAATATATCCTCTAAATCCTTCATGATATGACATACTTATCTGTTCATACGCTTTCTTCACCGTTGTTTTATCCTTAACACGTATTCCCATAAATATTTTTCCCGGATTTTCAGTCAACAGTGACTGATTAATGTATTTCTGGTATGTTGAGTTAGAAGCAGTATAACTCATAACGCAGGCAATATCAATATAATCTTTTTCAAGCCAGAGCGGCCAATCCTGGAAATAGACATCTCTGCCGATGTCAGGCCGCGGCATTACCGCAGCTGATAATATTAAAGAACTGTCTTTCAGTTTTATTTCTTTATTAATCATACGTACTGTTTCAGTAATCTGGTCACGCCGGAACTGATCAAATTTTCTCTTTATCCTCGAGTTTTTGAACCTGTTAATTTTTAAAGGATCTATGCCGTATTTGTTTTTGAAAATCTTTCTTGCTTGAGGATTGTAACCAAAATCACTCAGGTGTTTTTTGTAATATCTGTTGTACCCTGAATACGGATATCGTATATAATCAAGATGTATACCGTCAACATCGTACCTTGACAGTATATCAGCAATAATACTGCAGATGTACTTTTTTACTCCCGGAATTGACGGATCCAGAAAATAACCTTCCAGAAGATTTTTCTTCATCTCTCCGGAAGTATATTCAGCCATAGATCTGCCTTTGTAATCATATGTTATCCATTCAGGGTGTTTGAAAAGAACGTGTTCCGGATGCGGGGGATAATTTTCGGGATCCAGTACAAAAGAAACATTCACCCATGCATGAATCTTTATATCTTTATCCTTGCATTTTATTATAAGATACTGGAGGGGATCAAAATTTTCAGGCACATCATAAGCTCGAGGTTCATAACCGGAGATATAATATGAGTCACCTCTGCCCCTTACCTGTACAAAGAGATTTCTGATTTCTGTATTCTTAATACTTTTTAAAAGGATGTCTATTTTTTCGGGGGTTGCGATTTCATGGCGCACTACCCATAAAGAACCTGAAAAATTTCTCTTTACATTTAATGGTTTAATATATTCTCTGCTGCATGAAAGAAAAAATATGGAAGTAAGTAATAGTATTTTTTTAATTGTCATTTTATTTTTTATATCTATTAAATTTTTTCAATTTTTTAAAATTATTGAATCTTTGTCAATTTTTTTACAGTTATTATCCTATAATTTGTATTTTAAAAATATAACAAACATCTGAAGTGTGATTGTGGAAGAAGAAAAAAAATATCTTTTTATTTTAAATCATGGGCCTGATGAAGGTTTTGAGAAGTATACACTTTCCAAAGATGAATTTATCAGAATGATCGCTGAATATATAACAGAACCGAAAAAAGTATTTCTCGGGCTTGGGGATTTTCTTGAAATCGGTGATTATAATAACCTCATTGATGCTGTACTTCTGGATCAGGACGTTGCCAAGCTTGAAGGTATATTGGATAAAAATAACAGAAAAATATCTGAGGAGGGTGATATACCTTTTTCGTTTTTCAAACTTGCAGTATATTATCCCGATTTTCTTCTTAAAGATGTACCTGTTGAATGTATATCAACAATCGGTAAAAAGGCGAGGGTGTTTCCAGGGGCTGAGATATTTATACGTAATATAAAAAAATATGAACCGCTGATTTTTACAGCAATACCTTACGAGATATCTATCGAGTATATGAAACGTTTAGGTCTGGGTAAAGCAAATCTTATCGCGACAGAGTATAAAAAATCCATAATCAATAACCGGGAAGTTTATACCGGTGACATTATTAAATTTATTTCAGGGAACAGGCGGAGTATAGAGATTGAAAAAAAGATGGCTGAAGCTGATCTGACAGAGAATGAAATACTCTATGTCGGAAGAGGGGAGGCTGGTGCTAATACTTTCTCATCGTACAATTCGGTAGCTTTCAATCCAAACAGGAACATTATAAGCAAATCAAATTATACGCTATATGGATCATCCCTTGAGTCGCTTCTTGTTCTTTTTAATTATGATGGCGAACTTGATGATTATCTTCTTTCTGATGATTATGAAGAAAACATACCATCACTGGTTGTTTTTTCCATAAAAAAGGGAAAATGTTCAGAGCTAATTGAACTGGAGCTTGAACACAGGCAGATGCAGGAGAATATTATAGGGATAAGAATTGAACATTCTGAGGATTCTTATGGTTCCCTTGAAAGGGAGATAAATGTTATGTTAGGTGCTTCAGCTATTAACATTAATCATGTAAGGCAGCTTATCTACTCAAGGATGCAGAATTATATAGAAGATCCCCAGAGCCTTGTTAAAGATATTTATGCGAGAGCTCTTGAGAGATATAAAAATTTCTGTTCAGTTTAAACAAAACGAGCCAATTTTTTTAATTTAAGAAATATAATAATTAAAGGAGAGTAAAACTATGACATTTATTACAGACATAAAAGCAAGGGAGATACTGGATTCAAGGGGTAATCCCACAATAGAGGTTGATGTTGAGCTTGAATCCGGAGCAGTGGGGAGAGCGGCAGTTCCATCAGGTGCTTCAACAGGTGAGCATGAGGCTGTTGAACTCAGGGATGGAGACAAAAAACGATATCTCGGGAAAGGGGTACTGAAAGCTGTTGCCAACATTAACGATATCATTTCTGAGGCAATTCTTGATATGGATGCCATGAACCAGATCGAGATAGACAATACGCTCATTAAACTTGACGGTACTCCGAATAAAGCAAATTTAGGGGCAAATGCAATTCTCGGAGTTTCACTGGCCTGCGCAAAAGCTGTTGCAAATACATTTGATATGCCGCTTTACAGATACATCGGCGGAGTAAATGCCTGTGAACTTCCTGTTCCTATGATGAATATTATAAATGGCGGATCTCACGCGGATTCAAGTGTTGATATGCAGGAATTTATGGTTATGCCGGTGGGAGCAACAAGTTTCAGAGAGGCTTTGCGCATGGGTACAGAGACATTCCATGCCCTTAAAAGTGTATTGAAAGAGAAAGGTTATTCAACCAGTGTCGGTGACGAGGGTGGTTTTGCACCAAATCTTAAATCAAATGAAGAACCACTTGAGCATATTGTCAAAGCAATTGAAAAAGCAGGTTTCAAACCCGGTAAAGATATCATGATTGCAATGGACCCCGCTGCGAGCGAGTTTTATGATGCCAAAAAGAAGAAGTATATATTCGGCAAAAGTGATAAAAGTGAAAGAACAAGCGAGCAGATGATAGATTTTTACGGAAAACTTATTGAAGCATATCCGATAATATCTATAGAAGACGGACTTGCTGAGGATGACTGGGAAGGATTTGCTCTTTTCAATAAAAAATACGGCTCAAAGCTTCAGATTGTCGGTGATGATCTTTTTGTCACAAACACCGAAAGGCTAAAGCGGGGAATTAAAGAGAATACTGCTAACTCTATTCTTATTAAAGTAAACCAGATCGGTACACTGACTGAGACAATACAGGCTGTTGAGATGGCAAAAAGAGCAGGTTATACAGCGGTAGTTTCGCATCGTTCAGGTGAAACTGAGGATGTAACAATAGCAGATTTAGTTGTAGCTCTTAATACCGGGCAGATCAAAACAGGATCAGCTTCAAGAACAGACAGAATAGCAAAATACAATCAGCTATTAAGAATTGAGGAAGAACTCGGTTCAATGGCTGTATTTAAAGGAAAAGAGGTTTTCTACAATCTTGGTTAATCAAAGCCGTTTTAGAATAATTTTACTGATATTTATACTTTTCAGCGTTTACACTTTCATTTTCAGTGAAAGCGGTCTTCTGGAAAGGATGAGATTAAGCTCCAGATACCTGGAGCTTAATCAGAATATTACATTATTAAAAAAATCCAATGCAGAATTGGAGCAGATTTGTTCCAGGTATAGAGCAGGAAATTATTCGGAAAGAGAGATTGTAAATTCCGGACTGATTCTTAACGGCAGTAAGGTAATAGTTTTTGGAGATAGTTATGCCGCTAAAAACACCTTCCCTTATGATTTAAATAATAATTTTGAGCTTGACCCGTCCCACCTGAGAATAATATGGATTATAATTTCAATAATGATATTGATGTATTATGTAAACCGAATCAGAAACAGGGATGAAGCTTTAAATGGATAGAATATTAACGGATTTTGACAATAATGATATAAAAGTTATTCAATGGCAGCTTAATTCCAGTAATATTAATATGACAGGAATTGTGCAGAAGTGCGTTTATGGCTACCCCTCTGTTATTATTCTCAATCCCTGTGATTATAATCAGGAAACTGATGAAAAAAAACTGAATTATATGGCGATAGCTAATCCCCTGTGGTTAACCTGTCCTTTTTTAAATAAAAAGATACACGAATTTGAATCTTATGGTTATATTAAAAAAGTAACCAGTTTCGTGAATTCGGACAGGGTCCTTGTGGATTTTATGAAAAATGCTCATGCGAACTATTATTACCTGAGAAGAAATCTGTATTCAAGGTTTTTCGGGGATATAAGCCCCCTTGAGTTCAATGACAAAATACTAACCTGCGGAATAGGTGGTATAAAGGAAATAGGTAATATTAAATGTCTGCACCAGCACTACAGTCATTATCAGATATGCAGCGATAATGTTGTAGGTCGAATTGTTCATAATCTCCTCAATGGAATAAACTACTGCAGGGAGAGATTATGCGATGATGCCAGCCAGTAAGACAGCTCGCGAAATCTATGAAATTAAAAAACTGAAAAAAGACGGATCTATATCCTGTAATCATATTGATAATGTCGTACATGCTTTACGGGATGGTGAGCTGTTTGTTATGCCGGTAGATTCAGTTTATGGTATAGTCGGAATAAACAGAAATGATGTTGTAAGCAGTATTCTTGAATTATCAGGAGGGGATTCTGATAATCTTGAAATTATTATTTCGAATTTTAAAATGCTTGAAGAAGTTGCATCGATAGATAAATTCTCTTATGATTTCCTGAAAAGAGTCTGGCCCGGAGAGGTCACTGTTCAATTAAAAAGCAGAAAGTGCTTATCGGATAATTGTATACTTATGAGAATGCCAAGGCATAAATATCTTCTTGATATTGTCAGTGGTGTCGGGAAACCGCTTGTATATATGCCTGCAAAAAGTTCTGTAAGGAAGATGATTTATAATGATAAGGAGATAATAAGGAGATTCAAAAACTTCTGCTCTTTACTGCTGATAAGTGAATTTAACAAGAACCATACAATGCCGACGTTAATCGATATTAGCTGTGACAAACTAACCATACTTAACGAGGGCCGTGTGAGTTCTGATGAAATAAAGTCTCTATATTTTCTCGGGAACCTATAGAACTGCTAAATTTGTATGAAAAAAAATATTCCTGTTTTAATTGCTGTATTTCTCTGCGCATTCTTTCCTTATTCTGCCAGCTCATCTGACAGTTCTTTTTTAAAAACACCCCACTTTATAATACAATACAATGAAAGTATTACACCTCACGCGTATGCTGTGGCAGAGCGTGCTGAAAATCATTATAGAAATATTGAATCATTTCTGAGTTATTCTTTGAATGATGAAATAAAAATATCAATTGATGATGTTAAGAGTTTATACGGGGTGCTGGATTTTGATTCAATAAAAATATCCCCTGCGGTTAATTATTATGATGCTGATAATACATTATACCGGCTGATTTTTAACAGGTTTCTTGTAAGTATATTTGCCCCTGCAACCCGTGTGTTTAAGTTTAATGCAGTCAGCGGTATTATTGCAGATACGCTTTGCAGCTATTCAATTACAGGGTTTAATATCTCTGATGAACTTGTACTGAGAGATGCATTTCTCAGAAGCGGAAACGGTAAAGTTAATATCAGTGAATTTAATAAATATAGTAATGATACCATTAAAGCTGCCTATGCCGGATTTTTTTATTATATCGAATCTGTATACGGCAGAAAAGTCATGATCAGGGCTTTGAAGGATTCATCTTATTATGGTGGTTTTTTTAATTCATTGATATCTGTGACAGGAAAATCATATCAGGAATTCAATTCCGAATTTAATGCTTTTCTTTCCGGAAAGTTTGCAGATAATGCTTTTAAGAATGATAAAATAAGGTTTTTAGATCTTCCTGTGAATGCATTGGTAGATGATTTTTTTATCAGGAATAACAAACTTGTAGTTTTAGCAGAAACTGACGGTAACTTCAGTATAATAATTATCGATCTTAATAAAGAAAAACCGCTTTTAAGTAAAGCACTGCCGGAGAATTTATATTTTAAAAGTATCTGCCCCGTGAACGATAATAACTTTGCAGTTGCCGGACATTCCGGTGATAGCTCAACTGTTTTTATTTATAATACTGACTCATGCTTTATGACAAAAAAAATAGATTTACCGGGAATTTATATAAATACAATAAATAATTCGGGTAAAGATGAAATTTTATTTTTAAATTCTGTTTATGGAATTTCAAAAGGTATTATTAAGACTGATTATAATTCCGGCGTTCTTAATAAAAAGAATTCTGCTTATATAGCGGGCAGTTCAGATATAATATTTAATGGTGAATCAGTTTATTATATAATAAAAAGAGATTCTTGTGATCTGGTTCAGTATAATATCAGTACCAGTGAAGAGCTTCCTCTGCTGAAATTACAGGACGAAATGGCATCTTTAAGTACCGCAGGAGATAACATTATTATAACAGCCAATAATTCATCCGGCGGGTATGTTGCACTGTATAATCGGGAAAACGGGACACTTGAATCTCTTTTGTCCGGCTGCCCTTTGCTCTATAAAGCTTTTGTTTCAGATCGGAATATATACATGCTTGCCTATTGTAATGGAAGTCGAAGGATTATAATACAGGAATTAACCCGTTGATTTTTTTATAACAACTTCATTATTTATTCAAATCATAAATATTATTGCCGATTCCGTTAATAACTTGACTCATAATTAACTTTTTATAAGTATAAAATTATTCAGGAGTTCCGGCGGAAATAAAATGAGCAGAACAGCAAATATTAACAGAAAGACATCTGAAACTGATATCAGCATTAAGCTAATACTTGATTCTAACGAACCTTCTATAATTAATTCAGGTGTTTCTTTTTTTGATCATATGTTAAATTCGATGTCAAGACATGGACGATTCCATTTAAACATAGTATGTAAAGGTGATGTTCATATTGATGATCATCATTCAGTTGAAGATATAGGTATATGCCTTGGTAAAGCTTTTAAAGAGGCACTGGGAGATAAAGCCGGTATAAAAAGATTTGGAAATTCTATTATCCCGATGGATGAGTCTCTTACTATGGTTGCTATAGATATATCAGGCAGATCTTTTTTTAAATATTCAGGTACGGAGCTTAAGGGATCTGTTAAAACATATAGTGAGGAGCTGACTCTGGAGTTTCTCCGGGCCTTTTCGGATAATGCCGGGATTAATCTTCATGTTGTACAGAAATACGGTGATAACAGGCACCATATTCACGAATCAATCTTCAAGGCGCTTGGTGTGGCTTTAAATAGCGCCACTACGATAGACCCGTTTATAAATGGCATGGTGCCATCAACCAAGGGTACTATTGAATGATTACTGTTGTAGATTACGGTATGGGAAATTTGCGTTCAGTTGTAAAAGCTGTTGAGCTTTACACTGATAAAGTCAGAATAAGCAGTTCGCCAGACTCGATATATGAATCAAAAGGTATTATTCTTCCAGGTGACGGTGCCTACGCAATGGCAATGGAAAACCTGGACAGGCTTGGACTCGTAAAACCGCTGAAGGAACATATCGGGAAAAATGGTTTTTTTCTCGGAATATGTTTAGGATTCCAGCTTCTGTTTACTGACAGTGAAGAGTTCGGACATTCTGAGGGATTGGATATTATTCCGGGAAATGTGGTTAAATTTAAAAGTGATAAGCTTAAAATACCGCACATGGGGTGGAATCAGGTAAAGCTTACTGGCGAATCCATCTTTCTTGAGGGAATTACGGATATGAGCTGGTTCTATTTTATACATTCATATCATCCGGTAATTCATGATAAAGAATGGCAGTTAGGTGCTGCTGAATATGGTGTTGAATTTCCCTGTATAGTGGGTAAGGGGAATCTGATTGCTACACAGTTCCATCCTGAAAAAAGTCATAAGACAGGATTAAAGATTCTCGAAAATTTTGTGAAAAATATTATTGATTAAACTAAATAGTCGTTGTATTAGATATTAATAAGATTACATTGTAACTAAGCAAGTTTAGTATCGTGCAGTAATAAGAGAAAAAATTAGTGAGGAATTAAATGGATTCCTTTGACAATTATGAGAAGGATATAAAGTTTCCCCCTCTTATTGAGCAGTATGAACGTAAGATTTATGATCTCAGACAGTTAATTGAAATCAGCAAAGGTTTGAATTCAACTCTGGATTATAACATTCTTATTGATTCAATTCTTCTGACCTGTATGGGGCAGCTACAGCTTATGAATGCTGGTATCTTTCTTGTGAAGGGCCTTGGCGGAGATAAATTTTCTTTACACAGAAATTATAAAGGGTTTGATCTGGATCATTCTGTGGATTATTCTTTCAGGGTTGATTCGTCCCTGGTACGATATATCGAAAATGAATACCGGTGTTATACATACAATGAAATTATACAAAAGATCGATGAAGTTTGCGCTGATATTATAAGCAGGCTTAAACCGGATCTTATTGTCCCTCTTCAAAGTAAAGGTGAGATTAATGGATTTATAGTCCTGGGTGATAGAATTAATCAGAGCAGCTTTACGGAATCGGAAGTTGAGTATATAATGAATATCGGTTCCCTTGCCGGGATAGCCATCAATAATGCGCGTTTATATGAGATGGCTACAACAGATATGATGACCCGTCTTAAAATTCATCATTATTTTCAGACAATGCTTGTTGATGAGATAAACAGATCTGTTAAGTTTGATCGTCCGCTTTCCCTGATAATGGCTGATATTGATCATTTTAAACAGTTTAATGATACGTATGGGCATCAGGCTGGTGATGAGGTGCTAAGAAATGTTTCGCATGTAATACGCGAAAATATAAGACTCATAGATATAGCCGCAAGATATGGCGGTGAGGAATTTGCTGTTATACTTCCCCGTACTGATATAAATGAAGCAATAATAGTTGCTGAAAGAATCAGAACAAGCATTGAATCTCTTCAGGTGGATTTTAATAATAAAACTTTAAATGTTACTATATCTGTGGGAGTTGCTCAGTTTGATTCTCTTATTGATGCGGATAAACAGAGTCTTATTGAAAGAGCAGATCGTGCTCTTTATGTATCAAAAAGTGACGGCAGAAACAGGGTTTCTTTTCTTTAAAGCATATGATTTTTATAATTAAGAAAACAGTTTCAATAATTACTATAGTAGCATTTATTTCAACTGTCTATCTGATTCCTTCAGCAAATGCTATTACCCTGGGTGAAATAAAAACTGACAACGGAATATCTCAGGATAAAGAGGATGTAAAAGGTGCCGATAAAAAGATTCCTCTTGAATCAGAAAAAGGCGTTAAGTCGGGCGAAGACTTGCAGCCCCGGGAAAAAAAAGATCAAACCCGTAAAGAAGTAAGTCCCAGACTTGTATGTCTGCTTTCGATAATGTTGCCGGGAGGCGGGCATTTTTATATGAATAATGATGCTAAAGGTATGTCTTTCTGTCTTGCTGCCGGAGCAGGTTATACTCTTACCGGTTTTTTTATGGTTAAAACAATGCTCGCTGACAGGGGGACTGTGGCCTACAAGAATTATCTGCTTCTTTCGGGATTTATTTTTTTTATTACATTGATAATTCATTTCGTAGGAATAATTGAAGCTTACAGTGATGCTGATGAGATAAATAAAAAAAATTTATTTGAATCCGGAGTTGATGATCCGTATAGTTTTAATATAGAAATTGAGAAATAATTTATGTCACATTAATTTTTTTAATATTTTGTTGACACAAAGAAAGTTGTTATGATATATGGCTATTGCGATTGAAAAAGGGCCCATAGCTCAGTTGGTTAGAGCGGCTGACTCATAATCAGTAGGTCCAAGGTTCGATTCCTTGTGGGCCCAAAAGAGAGGGGATGTTAATCCCCTTAAGTTTTATAATAAGTGAAAAAGGATAAATACAATGTACGCGATTGTTGAGATAGCAGGAAAGCAATATAAAGTTGAAAAAGATGCTGTTATTAATGTTGATAGATTAAAAGGCTCTGAAGGTAGTATAACAATCGATAAAGTTCTTCTTTATTCAAATTCCGGTGATGTTAGAGTCGGTCAGCCGTATCTGAAAAACGTTCAGGTTAAAGCTGAAGTTCTTGGTGAAATTAAAGGAAAAAAAGTACTCGGTATAAAATTTAAAAGAAGAAAAAACTATCAGAGGACAATCGGGCACAGGCCTGTATATTCTCAACTAAAAATTAGCGAAGTAGTTGCAAGCTGACACTTGGTTACAGCGAGATTTTTTAATATATCATTTGATAATGGAATACATATAAAATCCGGCTCTGAAACAATTATTGTAGAAATCTCAGGGCATAGCGGTTATGGACAAAAAGGTTTTGATGTTGTTTGTGCAGGGATTTCAGCTTTAACACAGACTGTAATTGCATCAATTTCAAAACTAATTAGAATAGAACAGAATATTATAAAAAAAGATGGTTTGCTTAAATCTGAAATTATAATAAAAGAGACTGATACTGAACAGAATTCTAAATTGATGCTGATTTTAGAAACACTTCTAATCGGGTTATTGGAAATAAACAAAGAATATCCTGGTTCAGTAAAAATAGATTTTGTCACTGATTAAGGAGAATTGTTATGGCACATAAGAAAGGCGGCGGTTCATCCAGGAACGGAAGAGATTCCAATTCCAAGAGGCTGGGCGTTAAAAAATACGGCGGTGAGATTGTAACAGGCGGAACAATAATCGTCAGACAGAGAGGGACTAAGATTCATCCCGGCAATAATGTAGGAAAAGGTGGAGATGATACACTTTTTGCTAAAATAGACGGTGTTGTTACTTTTGAAAGATACGACAGGACAAGAAAGAAAGTATCTATCTATCCTGTTGCTTAATTTTAAAAAATAGCTTTATATTTTATAGAACATCGCGTATGTAAAACATACGCGATTTGTTTTTTATGGAGATTCGGAAGTGTCTAAATTTACAGATGTAACTTCAATTAGAATAAAAGCGGGTGATGGCGGTCCCGGTGCTGTTTCATTCCGCAGGGAAAAATATGTACCTAAAGGCGGACCTGACGGAGGTGACGGCGGAAAAGGCGGTGATGTGTATATCGTTGCGGATAGACGATATTATAATTTATCCCATTTTTTTAAGGACAGGCTTTATAAAGCCGGTAATGGTCAGCATGGGATGGGTTCAAACAAACATGGTAAAGATGGTGAAGATTTAATAATTAAAGTTCCTCCCGGTACAGTTGTATATAATGATGAAACCGGTGAGATGATCGTTGATCTCATGGAGGAGGATACCCCATTCAAAATTGCCATAGGGGGTATCGGCGGTATGGGTAACGCCTTTTTTAAAACTTCGACTCACCAGACTCCACGATTCGCGCAGGATGGTATGCCGGGGGAGGAACTCTATGTAAGCCTTAACCTGAAACTCATAGCTGATGTGGGTTTTGTCGGGCTGCCGAACGCCGGTAAATCAACATTGCTGTCAGTTATCACAAATGCGAATCCGAAAATTGGTGATTATCCTTTTACAACACTGACGCCGAATCTCGGTGTTATAGATTATGGAGACGGCACTGTTTATAAGATTGCTGATATACCCGGTATCATCGAAGGTGCACATATGGGGCATGGCCTTGGTTTATCTTTTCTCCAGCATATTGAGAGAGTCAGATGCATACTTTATATAATTGATGTTACCGGTGATGATCTGAAATATACGCATGAACTTCTAAAAAGTGAACTTGATACATATAACACGCAACTGGTACACAAAAAAAACCGGGTGGTTTTTACCAAAACAGATCTTATAAGCCCCGAAGAACTCGAAGAAAAAATACAGGATTTCGGCGGAGATATAATCCCCGTATCGGCTCTATCTGATGAAAATATAAAATTTCTTATTTCTGAAATTAGAGATTTAATGGAGAAGCAAGGTGATAAGGAGTGAACTGGCAAAACAGGTTAAACGGATTGTCATTAAAATAGGATCTTCATCAATTACCGATAATGATAAAATCTGTACTGAAAAAATTTTTAAATTTGCTTCTGAAATGACTTCTTTAAAAAAATCCGGTTATGATGTCATTCTTGTGACGTCAGGAGCGATCTCATCCGGTGCAGGACATCTTAATATAAACAGGGATAAATTAACTATTCCTGAAAAGCAGGCTCTTGCCGCTGTAGGCCAGACTCTCCTTATGAATGAATACCGGGAGAGTTTTGCAAAGCTTGGTTTTTCAGTAGGGCAGGTACTTCTTACGGAAGATGATATGCGGCATCGCAGAAGGTTCCTTAATGCGAGGAACGCCATTAATGCTCTGCTTGATATGAATGTGATACCTGTAATAAATGAGAATGATACTGTTGTTGTTTCAGAAATTAAGTTTGGAGATAATGATACTTTATCTGCCCATGTTCTTAACCTTATCGAAGGAGATCTCCTGATTCTGCTGAGTGATATTGACGGATTCTATAATGATCTGAAAGATCCTGAACCTCTTTATGAAATACATAAAATTACTGAAGACATTAAATCTAAATCTGGAGGGACAGGCTCGGCACATGGAACCGGCGGCATGATTACAAAAATAAATGCAGCTGAAATGATTATGAAGTTAGGCGGCAAGATGATAATTGCTGACGGTAAAAAGCCTGATATCCTCGCTAAGATAATGAACGGTGAGAGAGTTGGAACTCTATTTGCCGGAGAAAGTGTTAAAGTTCCGGGGAGAAAAAAATGGATCAGTATGAGGAAACCAAAAGGTTCTGTCATAATAGATGACGGGGCTGTAAAAGCTCTTGTAAGCGGAAAAAAATCGCTGCTCGCTTCAGGTATTATCGATGTTAACGGAAGATTTGACATGGGTGATATAATTGAGATTCTTGACATCACTTCTTCCGGTGTAGCCAAAGGTATAGTTAATTATAAATCAGAAGAGCTTGCCATCATAAAAGGGAAAAAGACAAAAGAGATTAAAGAAATTCTGGGAAGTGAATTTTTTGACGAAGTTATAAACAGGGATGATATGGTGATATTATAAATGGCCCACCTCGATTTAGTAGCTACATCCGCTTTCGGAACAGAATCTATTGTTGCATCCGAGTTAAAAAAGCTTGGAGTCAGTGAAACCCGGATTGAAAACGGGCGGGTTTATTTCAAAGGTGATTATCCATTAATTGTGAAAACAAATCTTTGGCTTCGCTGTGCTGAACGTATAATGATTATTGCAGGTGAATTCCGTGCTGAAGATTTCGGAGAACTTTTCGATGGTACAAAAAACATCAGATGGGAGGAAATGATTCCTGAAAACGGTATAATGCATGTTACCGGCAAATCTGTAAAATCAAAACTTCACAGTGTCCCCGATTGTCAGGCTATTGTTAAAAAAGCTGTCATTGAAGCTATGAAGAGAAAATTCAGGAGAGAAAAATTCCCTGAAGACGGGCCTCTATATAAAATAGAAATATCAATGTTGAAAGATATCGCTACGCTGTCGATCGATACTTCCGGCGCGGGACTTCATAGGAGGGGGTACCGGATATCACAAGGTGAGGCCCCTATTAAGGAAACACTTGCTGCGTCAATCATTTACCTGAGCAGATGGACCTCTGACAGGCCATTTATTGATCCTATGTGCGGATCAGGCACTTTTACTATTGAAGCAGCCTGCCTGGCCAGGAATATTGCTCCCGGGCTAAAACGTGAATTTTCTTCTGAAAGCTGGCCTCAAATACCTCAAAAAATCTGGGATACTGCACGTGAAGAAGCACGAAGTCTGATTGTAAATCCCTCGCTCGATATATCAGGTTTTGATATTGATAAAAAAGTATTTAAAGCCGCGGAAATGAACGCAGCTGAAGCAGGTGTATCTGATTTTATTACTTTTCAGAAAAAACCTGTATCAGAATTAAGCAGTAAAAAAAAATACGGCTGTATAATATGCAACCCCCCTTACGGTGAAAGGATGGATGGGGGCGGAAGTATTTTTGATCTATACAGGGAGATGGGGGAAGTTTTTTCACGACTTGATACATGGTCAATCTTTATACTTACTGCTTTTGAAAACTTTGAAAAAGCATACAGGAAAAAAGCTGACAGGAACAGAAAGCTGTATAATGGAAAACTTAAAACCTATCTGTACGAGTATTTCGGGCCAAGGCCGGAGAGGGTCAGGAAGAACGATACAGCTTTGTGAATAATGAATCAACAGCTTTAAAATATATCTTATTTCCCTCCTTCGTTATGTGCAGCTCATCAAGACAGATGTTGTTGATATCAATGCTTTCTTTTACCGGGCTGATTACGTCAAGATTATCGTAAACCGATGCAGTTTCATCAATTATAGCATTATAGGTATCTATACTCTTCTGGATATCAGGACTTTTACTTAAATATAAATCTGTTGCACGGAGAATTTTTATATATAACACTTTCGTGCCGCACTTTACAGATCTCATCATAAACTGATTCAGGTTATTTCTGAATTCCTCCGGGGGGACCTCCGCAAGTTCCTGCTTGCGCGGGCGTTTTTTCTTAATATAATTTATATACTTTGTGCGTAATGCCGGTGAGAGTATTTTGTTCATGAAATAGAATTCAGCACCGGATTTTTTAAATAATCGAGGAGCGCACTCTGCAAGGCCAAGCTGAATTATTACTGTCCCGGGCATGTAGGTTTCAAGAAGATCGACTCCGCCGCCCCCCTCTGTCACGAGGCGCCGTGAAATTGCTCCTCTTGCCGGCCTGTCAATAATATCAAGTTCAGGATATTTCTGCTTTAAATGATAAATCCATGTATCTTCATAACTTATCCCGGGCCTTGGCATAGAAACAGAGTCTGTTATAATTAGCACCTTATTGTTTTTCATTCCGGACTACCTGGTTTTTGATAGGAGAAAAGTCATTAACAAAAAAAGATTAAAGTGTTACCCGTGAAGTTTAATATCTGAAGTTATTATCTTACTATAAAATATTTTTTAAAATTTTCATTTAATCTTTGATAATATCCTGCATATTCAGCATTGCCGATTTTTGTATAATAGTAATCAAGAAGCTGTGAAGATTTGATTATAAATACATTGAGTTCGCGTCCTTTCATCCCTTTGTTGATTTCAAAATTTCCTGATTTGATAAGCTCTCTGGCAATATTGATATGCCTTGCATAGCAGTTCATCTCTTTTTTGATAACATCCGGGTTCAGATTGAGTGATTTATCAATTTTAATGGTATCCAGACTCCCACTAAGAAGATAATATTTTTTTATATTAATAAGAGATGATGCAATAAGAGACTTGTTGTATCCGTTTTGAAGACGCTCTTTAATAATCTCGAAGCTTTTAAGTTTTTGTGAATCTGACTCCGGCAATTCGCCATAAACGTTTTTATAAAGGTTAAATGATATTTTTTGAACATCCATACAGTCCGGATCAGTGGAAAGCATTGACATTGTTTTTCTGAAATTTTCAGGGTTGCGCTCCAGAATTTTCATATATAAATCAACACCTTTTATCGCTTCAGAAAAGATGGTTGTATTTTTGGACTTAAAATCATGCTGGGAAATGAGTTTCATTCCTTCTATAATCATGGATGATTGAGCGGTGATAAGAATCATCTCCATGTCAGGTTCAAAATCAGCTGACGTACGTTTTTGTGATGTATTTCCGGCAAATAATTCATCTTCAGAAGCGGTATGAGCCTGCTCGTCTGCTACCTGCTGTTCATTGATTTCAGGGGCATCATCAAATAAAAAAAAGTCATCAACGGTATTTTTTTTATCGTCTTCCGGAATTGGATCAAAATCAAACATCTCTTTATCTGTCATATATAAATGCCAGCTCTGTTATTCAATGATATCATAAACAAGATTGAAAGTCATCATACATTGAAGCGCGGCTTTTAAAGGCATGCCGGATGTTACTCCAATCATATAGTCATCTTTCACATCAACATAAGACCACGATGCTGAGTCTTTCATGACGATTGAACCGGCGTATTCAAGTGTATCGGCATCGAAAAGTTTTATTTCTTTTACATTAAGCAAGTTCATATTCTTACCTTTTTAACAATGATTTAATAGTATAGCCCTTTTTTTCAAGATTTTTTTTATTCATTTATTTACTTTGAGCAGAATTTGAGGCTTGACAAGTATTCAACTTTGCTTATCCTAAAAAATAATAAATTGTTTTCTGTTATAATTCCTGAGTATTTTTTATAGTTTAAAAAATGAAATTTTATATATCCCCGCTGCCTTTTCCGGTGGAGTAAATAGAGCTTTTTTTAAACTGAAATTGTTAAGAAATAAATACCTGTTAGTTTTCTTTTTTTATTCTGAAATTGTGATATTTTGATAATAAGTCAGGCCTTGAAATTTGTAAAGCTAAATACCATCTGGTGAACCAATGTTTGGAAGAAAGAAAGTACAACAATTAAAAGATGATAAGAAAAGCGATAAGCTGCTGGAATATCTTAAACACAGAAATTCCAATATCAGAGTTGATGCTTTAATCGCTTTTTTTGATATTAATAGCGATAATTCTGAAGAACTTGAAAAAGCCCGGTTTCTTCTAAAAGATAAAGAACAGATTGTCCGTAACAGATGCGCTCTACTTTTTGCCAGATATGGTGATACAAGCGTAATTGATAATTTTCAGGAAATCATATCGGGCGGTTCGCCGGGTGAACAGATTGAACTTCTGCGTGTGCTTCCTCATTATTATTCTAAAGATGATGACAGGATAACTCAGATATTGGCCATTGCTCTTAAGGATAAAAAAACAGCTATCCAGGCTGAAGCAGTAAGGACAATTGGTGAGATGGAGATGGAAACAATGGCCTTTTATCTCCTTGATTTTGTAAATCACAGCAATTCAAGAATCAGGCATGATGCGGTTGTGGCGCTGGGAAGAACAAGAAATTCAATGGGACTTGATGCACTTATCGGATCTCTTACAGATTCGAGCGCTGAAGTACGGAAAGCCGCTGAAGAAGCAATACGCTATATCGGGGATGAAAAGGGGGTAAGCTCCCTCAAGGATGCTCCATTTATGCTTATGGTAAAAAACATGAATGAAAGTGTTGCTAAAAGGCTCACAACAGTTGTTAACATTGGAAAACAGAGAAAAGAGTGCGGTCTCCCCCTGCTGCATAAGGCGTGTTATGATGAGTATAAAAGTATAAGACTTGAAGCTATAAAATCGATGTCCCTTCTCAGAAATAGTCAGTCAATAAGCACGCTGATCGAACTGCTTTCTGATAAATACTACGATGTTCGCATCGAAGCAATCAGAGCTCTTGCCAAGTATAACACAGAATCCGCTTTAAATGCTGTAAAAAAAGCAATGAATGATCCCAATACTAATGTGAAAAATGAAGCAAAAAAAACTTTTTCTTCGATGAATCTTAGAATAGCTTCAATAAATGAAAGAAAATATTAATAAATCGTAACTTAATATTAAAAAAATTAACACCCCGTTTAAACTACCACTTATTTTTCTTGACTAACTAATAATATTTTTGTAAATTTATAACGTTAATACAAAAATGTTAACTAAATTGTAACTTTAAAACGAAAATTAAATAAATAATTATAATGATAATAACTTTTTTATTACTCGCCCTGTTCCTTTCGTTTTTAGGTCATATCGCAGCACTGGTGACTTATGTAACGAAAAGAAGTGAAGGCTCTTTAAAAACTTTTATCAATACTACTCTCAGCAATGTTATTCTGGCGGGTACATGTATTGTTGTTTTTATTACCAAGCCGCATCTTTTGAAAGATATTAATCTGGTAATGTTATCATGGATAATGTCAGGACTTGTAATGTTCGTTACGTTGTCCATTAAGATTAAAATCTTTATTACAGTTTACAGAAGGGCAAAGGATCCGAGTAATTATCATCTTAATTTTTTCGGAAAGAAGGTCTTGCATTCTACAGTCGTTAAAAAAATGGAAATGGCCATGTTTTTCGGCACTGTACCTTTTTTCCTTTTATCAGGTTCATACTTTATGGCAAGGTTAATCAATTTTTTTTTGTACAAACACCTTTGACTTTGCTATACACTTTCTTTAATTTGTTCAGTATACCTCTTTGAGAGGTAAATAATAAAATAAATGGGGGGACAATATGCCGTTTATAAGCTATAGAGCAAAAGAAAATTCCACAAAGTGTGAAGAATGCAGATTTAATTTTGTAAAAAATTACAAAATTGATGAAAAAGGATACGCTCATTTCCTTGAAATGGACAATAAACTTGCACAACTTAAGTTCGGGATGATGTGGACATCATGCAAAGTTTGCCCGAATAGAGAAGACTTTAAAAAAGTTTACGGAATAGAGCCTGTTAAGTATTTCAGTGCTGCATTAGGCTAACCGAGATAGGCTGCCAGTTTGAATGAAAGTTCACTGGCAGCGGCACTCCCTTTTTTCCTGCCGTATATAATGAACAATGTCTTTTTAAAAACTTTTATATAAAAAATAATAATTTGTTGTAATATTTGAAATTCTGCAATTCCTGATTATTTTATAATTAAAACAATCGAGGAGTTATAAATATGCCAGAAACTCTAACACATGAAGAAAAGATAATACTAATAGGATTGTGTAAATATATCATCAGTATTCACGGAGTAATAACTCCGCTGGATCTTGATAATATGAACCTCATTGCTGAAGAGATGGGATTTGATGATTATCATGAAATTTTTAATGAAGTCGATTCTGAAATAACCTCTGTTGATATTCTGAAAGAAAGAATTGATAACCTCGCTTCAGTAAAAAACCGGGAAAAAATTTTAAAGTATTCCATTGAGATTTCCAGATCCGATGCTAACATTAAAGATGATGAAATGGAGATCCTGGTTTATGCGGCTGATGCATGGGATATTGATATTAATTCTATAATTAAATAAACGGAGCTGTTTTATGCCACTGACAATAACACAAATTGGCGAAAGAAAAATAAAATCCCCTCTTATTGATAAATTCAATCTTAATGATATGAATTTTGTAAAAGATGAAAAAAGAATGCTTTACAACGTAATGCTATTAAACCAGGACACTGCTACAATAGATTCTGAACTGACATTTGAACTTGCAGGTCCGAGAGAAACTTTATATTTTGAGCCTGAAAATACAGTTTCTGCAATTGTAACATGCGGAGGTCTCTGCCCGGGGCTTAATGATGTAATAAGATCAATTGTTATGGAATCGTATTACAGGTATGGTGCAAAAAAGATATACGGGATCCGATACGGTTATAATGGATTAAATCCGGCTAAAGGTTTTGCCCCGATTGAGTTAGCTCCGGATATTGTCCGTGATATTCATATGAACGGCGGTACAATGTTAGGTTCATCCCGTGGCGGTACTGATGATATGAATATCCTCATGGATACACTTCAAAAGTTAAAGATTAATATTCTTTACACCATCGGGGGAGATGGAACCCTTAAAGGCGCTCATGAAATAGCCCGCCTTGCAAAAGAAAGAAATATGGAACTTGCCGTTGTTGGTGTCCCTAAAACCATTGATAATGATGTAAGTTTTATACAGAGATCTTTCGGTTTTGAAACTGCGTTCTCACAGGCTGTAAATGCAATTGTAACAGCACATGTTGAAGCAAAGGGGGCTCCTAATTGTATAGGTCTTGTGAAGCTTATGGGGAGGCATTCAGGTTTTATTGCAGCTAATGCCACACTTGCAATGAATGATGTTAATTTTGTACTGGTACCTGAAGTCCCGTTTGAACTTGATGGAGAGAATGGTTTACTCAAACATCTTGAAAAAAGGCTTATTGAGAGACAGCATGCTGTAATTGTTGTAGCCGAGGGTGCCGGGCAGAATCTTATGGAGCAGGATGACAATGTAGAAAGGGATGCATCAGGTAATGTTAAACTTAAAGATATTGGCCTTTTTCTCAAAGAAAGAATTGAAAAATATTTTAAGCAGAAATCTATTGAGATGAGTCTTAAATATATAGATCCAAGTTACATGATAAGAAGTTCCCCGGCAGTACCGAATGATTCAATTTACTGTGCGCAGCTTGGTCAATATGCTGTACACGCCGGGATGGCCGGTAAAACAGATCTTGTTATCGGTCAGTGGAATAATAATTATACACATGTTCCAATTGAACTCGCTATCTCAAAACAGAGAAAAATAAATCCAACCAGCAGGTTCTGGTTTACAGTTCTTGATGCTACAGGACAGCCTGAACAGATGGTCAATAGCTGACCGTAATGTATTCAGTTGAGGATAAAAGAATTCATAACCTTAACGGGAAGGATATTGTTAAGGGAGATTATGTGCTATACTGGATGCAGCAGTCTCAGAGAGCTAAATATAACCACGCTCTCAGTCATGCAATTCAGATTGCGGACTCCCAGAGGTTACCTGTTCTTGTTTTTTTCGGAATAGACTCAGGCTATCCTTCTGCAAACTTAAGACATTATAGGTTTATGATTGATGGACTTGCTGAGGTTGAGCGGGAGCTTAAGAAGCTTGGCATTAAAATGATAACGTGGATTATCGAGCCGGTTGAAGGAGTTTTGAGACTTGCGGAAAATGCCGCTGCTGTAGTGGCGGATTTCGGTTATTTAAAACACCAATTAATCTGGAGAAAAGAGGCATCTTCATCTGTGAATTGCCTTTTTCTTGCTGTTGAATCAGATGTAATTGTTCCGGTTGAAACAGCTTCTGCAAAAGAGGAGTACTCTGCTGCAACATTCAGGCCTAAGATTACAGCACTTATGAAGTTTTATTCAGAACTCCCTCCTGTGATAAAACCGGTAAATAGTTCGCTCCCTCTAAACCTTAACAGTGTAAATCTTTCTGATATTGATTCAATCATGGCGGAACTTGATATTGATAAAACAGTTATGCCTGTTGCAAACCTGAAAAGCGGGACACCGGCAGCAGAGCAAACACTTAAAAAATTTATTGAATTACGACTCGATGAATACCCGGATAAGCGTAATCATCCATCACTAAACTTTTCATCTGAGTTGAGTCCGTATCTTCATTTCGGTCAGATATCCCCTTTGTTTATAGTTTCAGAAATACTTAAAATCGATTCTCCGGGAAGGGATGTGTTTCTTGAAGAACTTATTGTCAGGAGGGATTTAAGTATTAATTTTGTATATTATAATAAAAATTACGATTCTTATGACTCAATACCCCCCTGGGCAGCTGCTACATTAAAAAAACATAAGTCCGACAGGCGGGAGTATTTATACTCCCGAAGGGAATTTGAAGAATCCCTGACTCATGATATCTACTGGAATTCTGCACAGAATGAACTTGTTACAACAGGAAAAATTCATAATTACATGCGCATGTACTGGGGGAAAAAATTTATTGAATGGACTGAATCACCGGAGGTTGCTTTCGATTATATGGTTTATCTTAACAACAAATATGCAATTGACGGGAGAGATGTTAATAGTTATACAGGGATAGCCTGGTGTTTGGGTAAACATGACCGGCCCTGGAAGGAACGTCCGGTTTTCGGCACAGTAAGATATATGAATGATAACGGGTTAAAAAGAAAATTTGATATGAGCGGATACATAAAAAAATTCAGCCCCGGTTTATAGTCTGCAGCAGGATTTTTATTCTTTACAATTTTCTCCGGTTTATCACAATTACATAAATTTTTGAACAGGAGATAACAATGCCTGACATCAGGGAAATTTCAAAAATTCTCGCGGATATAACTGTGCCTGAGGATATGGAAAAATTTCTTCAAGAAATACTCACTGATAACGAGCGGAAAGATCTTTCGTTAAGATGGGAATTGATGAAAAAACTATTTAAAGGAGTTCCCCAGAGAAATATTGCTTCTGATCTGGGAATAAGTTTATGCAGGATCACCCGTGGTTCAAAAATATTAAAATCTCCGGATTCTGTTACCGGTAAGCTGCTTTCGTCTATGCCTGAGATTGGAGAGGGCAGGCTGAAAAAATAGTTAAGCTGTATCGCAGGATACAAATAGTTAGATATCCCTTAATACAGCTGCTGATACTATTTTGTACCGAAAAGCCTGTCGCCGGCGTCTCCTAAACCCGGTATTATATACTTGTTATCATCAAGATGATCATCAACATTCCCGGTAAAAATTGGAACATCAGGATGAGCTGTTTCAACGGTTTTAATACCTTCCGGTGCTGAAATAATTGAAACAAGCACAATGTTATTGAATCCGCGCTTTTTCAACAGATCAATGGTTGCAACAACTGAGCCTCCGGTTGCAAGCATTGGATCAATGATGAATACAAGAGGGTTTTTCACATCTTCAGGGAGCTTGCTGTAATATTCAACAGGCATCTTGGTATCATGGTCCCTGTACATCCCTACAAAACCAACACGCGCGTTCGGCACCAGGGTAAGTATTCCGTCAAGCATCCCGACTCCGGCCCTGAGTATAGGTACTACAACTATATCATTTTTCATTCTTTTACCGATCATTGGAGCCATAGGTGTTTCTATACTGTAGTCCTCTATCTCTATATTCTTCAGAGCTTCATAGCATATCAGCATAGTAATTTCATTGGCCAGTTCCCGGAACTCTTTATGCTGGGTTTTACTGTCTCTCAGTGCGGTAAGTTTGTGCTTCAAAAAAGGGTGGTTAATTTCATGATACATCGGTTTGCTCCTTTTATTCTTGTTTAGTATTGGTTTCAGTAAATTTATTTGGAAACAGTTTTAAAATAAAAAAGCCTGAAATTAATTCAGGCTTTAAATCACGTTATATATTGATATCTATCATTATTCCTGTTGTTTGAAATGTACGCTTCACGTATGCCCCGCTATAATTGATTTATTAAATTTTCAGAATTAATTATTTTACAGTCAATACTTTTTCATGAATTCAGCAAAATTCCTTCAGCTGCCCTGATACCGGATGCCCAGGCACCTGTTATACCTCTGCTTGTTCCTGCGCCATCTCCAATCATGTAGAGATTTTTTTTAACCATGAAATGTCTGTCTATAAATTCCGGTCTTATGGCGTAAGTTTTAATTTCAGGGTAGTATATTATAGTTGATGGGTGAAGTATTCCCGGAATAATTGTATCGAGCAGTTTCATAGCTCTCCAGATATCACGGAGTATCTTGGATGGTATCGCGAGGCTCAGGTCGCCCGGTGTCGCGTTTTTAAGTGTTGGCTGAAAGTCATAAAGGTCGTCATTAAATGTTTCTCGTTTTGATCTCTTCCCCAGCCTGAAATCACCAATCCTCTGCATCATAGGCTGACCGCCTGAAAGCTGCATTGCCATCTGCCCCAGTATTTCTGCAAACTGATGCCCGCTGACAACAGGATCTGTAAGTGTAATAGTTTTGAGCATCGCAAAATTCACAAGGCCGTTTGGAGTCATATCAGTGGAGTAGGCATGGCCGTTCACTGAATAATATTTTTCATATTTTTCTTTAACAATATGAGCTGAACCTGAATTAGTGCAGAATGTGCGAACTCTGCCCGGAAAGATGAATTTAGGATCATAGTAATCCTGCACAATGGGATAGTTCCGTTCACGTGCTTCAATCCTTACTCCTACATCCACCACATTGTCAGAGTATGGAATATTCATTTTATCCATCTGGCTTTGAAGCCAGTTGTATCCGGCTCTTCCGGGAGCAAGTATAATATCTCCGAAACGTATTTCAGATTCATCCTTCAGATATATTTTTTTTGCATCGTAGTTGATGTCAGCGGCTTCTGTTTCAAGGGAGACAGTTACTCCTTTATCCCGGAGCTTCTGTATAAGATCTGCGATCAGTCCTTTGGCTCTGTCTGTACCCACGTGCGACTGCTTTATATTAAGCAGCTTTACTCCGAGGTTCTCGGCCCGTTTTATATATATATCAAGGTTCCGCTGCTGTACTATTTCAGGATTGAGATGATTCGATACCAGCGCAAGCATACGATCAGCTTCATCTTCTGTCCAGAGCTCTGTAGTGAAGCCCACAGGGTAAGTGTAGTTCTGTTTACAGTCGTTCCTGAGCCCGCCTGAGCTGATTTTAGATTTTTCAAGAAGGAGCACACTCTTTGAGGAGTTCTCTGCAATATGAAATGCGGCACCGAGCCCTGCCGGTCCTGAACCCACTATAATAACATCGTATGAATGATTCATGAAATACCTGTGCAATATTTAATTAGAGCCAAAATACATAATAATACAATGGCGGGATGAGTCTATTATTTTTTAGATAAAAATAATCACTTTTTCAGATAAGAAGAACTATACCGAATCCTATTGAATTAATCAGATTTGAAACGGCTGTTCTCCTGAGTTCAGGATCAAGGTTTGCGGGATCGGAGTATATAAAAACTTTCCGGAGACTGATAAGTGCCGGAATAAATGTAATACAATAGATATATTTATAAAAACTGAAGTTGTTTATAAATGAAAAAAGAAGGCTTGAAGCAATGGCAGCAGAAATAAGTACAAGATGATAAAACCTGCTGTTACTTTTTCCGAAAATGCCGGCAAGAGTAATTTTATTATGCCGGAGATCGTTTTCCATATCCCGCATGTTATTCAGGTTAAGCACTGCAACACTTAGCAGCCCTGATGTGAATGAAGGGAGAAGAAGATCCGCTTCAAAGAACCCTGTATGCAGAAAAAAGCTTCCTGTTACTCCAACAGGTCCGAAAAAAATAAATACGAAAAGATCCCCCAGTGCCCTGTATCCGTAAGGTTTTTTCCCTACAGTATATTTAACAGCAGCAGCTATAGCGGCAATTCCAGTGAGAATAAAAATCAATATAAATAAAAGATCTGCAGCATAAACAACAAGAACTGTTCCTGAAACAGCGGTAATTACTGAAGTTATAAGCATACCTGTTTTCATCTGCCGGAGGGTTATTTCTCCTTTCTGTATCGATCTTTCAGGTCCGACTCTTCCGGCAGAATCGGTTCCTTTAACCATATCACCATATTCATTTGATAAATTTGAGAGAATCTGCAGAAGAAGTGTTGTTGCAAGAG
>DAISJZ010000021.1:1454-6033 GCA_036821145.1 Spirochaetota bacterium | reverse complement strand
CCATATTCATTTGATAAATTTGAGAGAATCTGCAGAAGAAGTGTTGTTGCAAGAGCCAGGAAAAATACAATTATATCGAAATTCCCTTTGTAGGCGGCAAGGAAACTCCCCATAATTATACATGACGCGGAAAGGGGAAGAGTCCGCAGCCTCAATGAAACAATCCATGGTTTAATATTTTCAAAAGACATATTTTTCTCTTAATAACGATTAAAAATCATTTGGTGATTGGTATAAATTCATAATTTTTTTGTAAATAACATAAAAAAATTTTTCACGATTCGGATAATTATATATATTAATTCAAATCAGACAACGGATTAAAGGTGGCCTAAATGAGAGAGAAACTATATAGAAAGTTCAGCTTCCCCCTTATGATTATAGCTATGGGGCTATCTGCGGAGATATCATATCTTTCTGCGGATCAGAAGGTTTATGAAAATAAATGCGGAAGATGCCATTCTCTCAAGGAACCGAATAAGTATGGTAAAAAAGAATGGAAACGTAATGTGGAGAGAATGGCACAGCGGGCCGGATTAACCCAGGAAGAGATTAACAGCATTATTAAACTTAATAAAAAATAATTCCCGTATAACATATCAGATGCAGAAAGCCCCTGAGACGGGGCTTTTTTCCAAAGATGCAAGGCAAAAAATTATTTTTCCCGCTTAATATAACTGACCGAAAAAATTACAATTAACACAGCAGGAAAAATAAGAATAAGGTACTTGTTAAGAGAAAGAAATTTAAGGATCAGAGCTGATACGCTTCCAGTTAAAACTGCTGCAATGGCTCCATGTCTGTTAAGACTCAGTTTCTCCCTGTAGAATCCCAGTATAACAGGTATTATAAGGCCTGTTGTATATATAGTTAGAGCGAATAACATTGATTTAATAATCCCGCCGAAATAGAGGGTTATTGATATAGAAGCTGCTCCAATAATAAGTATAAGGATTCGTGTTATTATAATCTGTTTCTTTTCATCAAGCCTGTTTTTATAATAAAACGGAGTGATAATGTCCGAGTTGAGTATGATACATGCTGTTATAAGGCAGGTATTAGCTGATGAAAGAAATGCGGCAAGAAGTGCAGCAACAACAATACCTTTTATCCAGTCAGGCAGCTGTTCCATAATAAGCACAGGGAATACAGACTCCGATTCAATTCCGGGATATAATGATTTTCCGTAAATACCGATTGATGTAATCAGCACTGCAAGTATCGCAACAAATAACGCTGCAGCCAGTACAGATCTCTTTGCTGTTATTTCATCTTTAGCCGAAAGGATTCTTGAATACATGTCCGGTCCTGCAAGGTATGATGTCCCCACAAAAAGAAAATAACCGAGAATGTCAGAATAACCGAACCTGCTGTTCACAGGAAAATCAAGGTGCCCTTCCGGTAACTGCAGGTTCCAGATAAATCCTGAGCCGTTAAGCAGCAGAATAAAAAGTAAACCGATACCGCCGAATATAAGAATTGTCTGGAAGACCTCTGTCCTGATAACTGATCGCTGGCCCCCGGCAATTGTATAGATAATAAAAACTGAGCCGCACATAATCACCGATTCAGTAAAATGTCCGGGCCAGAGTATCTCCATGAACTTCCCCGCAGCGGCAATCTGGGCCCCGATGATGCCAAGCCAGGCTGTAATAATAACAATTGATGAAATAATTCTTAGAGTTCCGCTGCCGTACTGCGCGTAAAGAACTTCTGGAAGCGTATAAACTTCAAGGCTCCTGACTTTCCCCGCGAAGAATATCCCTAATATAAAAAGAAATATTGAGCCTGAAAGAAGCCACCAGAGAGCAGGGAGCCCCATGGAAAACCCGAGGCCCGCGACTCCCAATGTTGCGGAACCTCCGATGATTGTCGCAACAAGGGAACCTGTAATTTTTAATGCAGAACCGCTGCGGCCGCTTACAAAAAAATCCGCAGCGGAAGAAGTTCTGCCCGGTTTTATTATTCCTATAAAAAACATAACCCCGAGAAAAAGGAGCGCAATTGCTAAACTCATAAGTGTTTCCTTTTATAAATAGTTTATATCACCTGAATTAACAGTTTTTATTTCCATGCCTGTATCAACGAGAAGGTTTCCATCTTCGTTGAGATCAATAACACGGCCTGTAAAAGTTTCATTAAACTGCTGTACTTTAATCTCCCTGTTTATAATGTCAGCGCGTTCTTTCCATGTTGAGAGTATGCCGCTGAATTCCCCCATAAGAAACCGGTTGTAGTATTTTTCAAGATTTGAGAGAAGGAGAGCGGTAAAATCATTCCTGTCAGTAGTTCTGTTTAAAATTATATTCAGGCTTGTAACAGTGCTCTGCAGTTCCGGTGGATAATCAGCCAGTGAAGCATTGATATTGATTCCGATTCCGGTAATGATAAATTCGATTGAGTCTGTATCGCCCTTCATCTCGGTAAGTATGCCGGAAATTTTTTTATCTCCAACGAGAATATCGTTGGGCCATTTGATCCTGTGGCCCGGAACTCCGGATTCGATTAAAGTGTCGGAGAGGGCAACCGCTGTGACAATTGTAAGCCGTGGCGCAAGGTATGGCGGTATACCCGGGCGGAGTATTACTGAGATATAGACATTTTTCCCCGCAGGAGATGACCAGGCTCTCCCCATTCTCCCTTTCCCTGCTTTCTGCCTGTCAGCAATAACAATGCTTCCCTCCGGAGCACCTGCTGCTGCGAGATTAAAAGCTTCGATATTTGTTGAATCCGTTGCTTCAAAGATGCGGATGTCCCTTTTGCCGAAAACGGAAGTTTTGAGATTTTTTCGTATGGCAAATTCATTGAGAATATTATTTGAAGATGTGAGCCTGTGCCCTGATTTATTGGAGGATTCAATAATATAACCGGTATCGCGGAGAATGTTTACATTCTTCCAGACAGCGGTTCTTGTTATGCCAAGCTCACGGCTGATTTCCTCCCCTGATACCCAACTGCCAAAGGAGTTATAGAGAATTGATAGTATTTTATCACGGTTATTATAATTATCCATAGGGATATGGAAAATTATAATAATTAAATGTCAACTTTATTAATCTATAAAGTTGACATTAGTCTCTGCTGCATCTGCATTTCTCATTATCTGAGAATACGGGATCAAATTTAAGATCAGCTCTCTGGCTGAATTCATCCTGTTTTCCATAATTCCACTGTGAAACAGGGCGGAAATAACCCACAACTCTTGAATAAACTTCAGTAGGAACTTTGATTCCTTTCATAATATTACCTCCATGTGTAGACAAAATAACAAATTAATTAAAATAGTCAACAAATATTTAGCAAATATTTGTCTATAATTTTATAATTGACTGTTTAATGTAGTGCTGGTATGCAGAATTACCTGAACAGGGGAGTCACTATACATTATGTCTTTTAAAAATAAAGTAAATTTTAAAAAATTTTATACTCTGACACTTCTGCTGTTTTTATATCTGTCGCAGGGGCTTCCATTCGGGTTCCAGGTAACTGCGCTTCCGGTTTTTCTGAGGGAGAGCGGAATATCCCTTACAATTATAGGTTACAGCACTGCTCTTGCGCTCCCCTGGCTCCTTAAAGCGTTATGGGCTCCGCTCCTTGATTCATACTGGAGCAGCAGGATTGGGAGGAGACGTTCATGGATTATCCCTTTACAGATTCTCCTTATTATTTCAATGATTGCTGCTTTTTATACATCACGGTCAGGATTTGTCCCCCTGCTGTTAAATGTTTTTTTTATGAATTTTTTCGCAGCGACGCAGGATATAGCTGTTGACGGCCTTGCAGTTGATATTCTGAAAGAGGGAGATATAGGATTAGGTAATACTGCACAGGTTGCCGGCTACAAACTCGGAATGATTATAAGCGGAGGTCTGCTTGTATGGCTCAGTTCAATTATAAGCTGGAACCTTCTATTTGTAATAATGGCGTGTTTTGCCGCAATTCCCCTGCTGATGATATTATTCCTTAAAGAGGGGAAGTTGTCCGGAACTGCTGAATCAGAACAGGCGGGTATATTGAAAACCGCTTCCATATTTATCGATTCCGTAAAATACCCGGCGTTTAAATGGCTTCTCCTGTTTGTCTGCACATACAAGTTCGGTGAGATTATTATAGATGTAATGTTCAAACCGTTCCTCATTGATTCAGGAATAAAATCAGCGGAGATAGGGCTCTGGGTGGGGACTTACGGTATGGCTGCCTCTATTGCGGGTTCTATTGCCGGAGGGGTACTGGCATCAAAATTTCATGTGTACAGGGCTCTTCTCATGGCATCAATAGCCCGGCTCTTCCCGCTTATTTTTATTACATATCTCACTCTTGGTATTCCCGGAAAGGGTTATGTTGTTGCGTCAACTCTTCTGGAACATTTTTTCGGAGGGGTACTCACTACAACACTCTTTGCATTTATGATGTGGAACTCTGATAAACGTATTGGTGCTACGCATTATACAATACTTGCTTCTGCTGAGGTGATGGGGAAAATGCCGGGGAGTTTTTTTTCAGGAGCAATCACTGAAGCAGCTGGGTATACAAATACATTCATTGCCGGAACAGTTATATCTGCGGCAGTAATTTTTAT
>DAISJZ010000021.1:0-1354 GCA_036821145.1 Spirochaetota bacterium | reverse complement strand
AGGAGCATATATGAGATTCAGGCCATGTATCGATCTTCACAATGGAAAGGTTAAACAGATTGTCGGCGGTTCACTTGATGATTCCGGCGCTGTAGAAAATTTTGTCTCTGACAAGGGAGCAGCATATTATGCTGAACTATATAAAAAGGATAATCTAACCGGTGGTCATGTTATAATGCTGGGGCCCGGAAATGAGGAGGAGGTTCTAAACGCACTGAAAGCTTATCCTGAAGGGCTTCAGGTTGGTGGAGGAATTAATCCCGGAAATGGCATGGAGTACATTGATGCAGGTGCGACCCATGTTATTGTGACATCCTATGTTTTTTCTAACGGGATGATTAATATGGATAACCTGGAGGTAATGAAAAGTACTGTCGGGAGAGAACGCCTTGTACTGGATCTGAGCTGCAGGTTCAAAGATGGTAAATATTTTGTTGTCACAGACAGGTGGCAGAAGTTTACTGAATATGATATTAACAGGGAAAATATAGCGAGACTGGAAGAGTACTGTGACGAGTTCCTTGTTCATGCCGCTGATGTTGAGGGTCTTAAGCAGGGGGTCGATGAAAGGCTTGTTTCAGTTCTTGCGGAGTGCTGCTCAATTCCTGTTACTTATGCCGGAGGGGTAAAGGATCTTTCTGATGTAACGAAAGTCTATGAAAAGGGGCGGGGGAGGATCGATTTGACAATCGGCAGTGCATTGGATATATTCGGGGGGAGCATCAGCTATAGAGAGCTGATTAAAATGAAGGAATTCGAATTTTAATTGTTTTCTCAGGCTGACGGAGATGCAGATAGTTTTTTTTGGGAAATAATTTTAGACATCAGTGCATAAGACCTGTAAGTTGATTATAGTATTAAACCTGGAGGATAAACCGGATGGATTTCAGAAAATTTAACAATTATTATGTTGTCAGAGTAGACAAGGGCGAGGAGATAATCAGCAGTATTAAAGAACTCTGTCTGAAAGAAGAGATTAAAACAGGCTGCATATCGGGGATAGGTGCCAGCAATCTTATTGAAATTGGTCTGTTTAACGTAAAAACAAAGGAGTATAAAACTGAGGTTTTCAAAGGGATGTTTGAAATAACTTCTCTCACCGGTAATATTACAAGTAAAGATGGTGAAGTATATATTCATTTACATGTGAATTTCAGTGATGAAACCAATACAGTGAGAGGGGGACATTTTGTAAAAGCAGACGTTTCCGCAGCATGCGAGATAATCATTAATAAGATTGAAGGTGCGGTAGAGAGAGAATTTAATCAGGAGATAGGATTGAACCTGTTAAAGTTTTAGATGGAATAAGCTGTAAAGAGGCTTTAAAATTTACAGAATATGGTTTTTAATATAT
>DAISJZ010000020.1:9460-38241 GCA_036821145.1 Spirochaetota bacterium | reverse complement strand
CCGGAAATAATAATCACTGAATCAGAAGGTACAATTATTATTAAAAGTTCAGGCCGTTATATTGTAAAAATTGAAGAAGATAAGCTATCTGCTCTTGCAGATAAGCTTAAAAAAAACTACTCCGCAACATATAAAATTACCGGGAGATCCGGCAGCACACTTACTGTTGAATTTCTAATATCTGAATAATTTTCTCTAAACAGAAAAAATCAAGAACCTGTTCCGCTTCACTCCTGTCAAAGATACAGAAAACAGCAGGAGGAACATCATGAAACCATTTATATCAGCAATTATTTTAACAGCAGCAATAGCCCTCTCCGGCATGGTATTTGCCGCTCCCGGCATAAGTACAAACGATAAAATTCAGATTGCGCTACTTCTGGATACAAGCAGCAGCATGGATGGGCTTATTGAACAGGCTAAATCACAGCTCTGGAAAATAGTAAATGAACTGGCTGCCGCAGAAAAAGAGGGCAGAACTCCAAAATTAGAAGTTGCTCTCTTTGAATACGGGAAATCATCCATCCCTGAAGGTGAAAGCTACATGCGGATGATAACCCCGTTCACCGGGGATCTGGACAGGATATCCGCAGAACTTTTCGCTCTTACAACAAACGGGGGAGACGAATACTGCGGGAAAGCAATAGACTCTGCCGCAAAAAACCTTAAGTGGGATAGTGACAACGGCAGCCTTAAACTTATATTTATCGCAGGGAATGAACCTTTCAATCAAGGAGAGACAAACTACATTGATGCAGGTCGAAAAGCAGCATCAAAAGGTATCGTTGTTAACACCATATTTTGCGGTGACAGAGAGACCGGTATTACCACATACTGGAAACATGGGGCAGATATAACCGGGGGGAGATATATTAACATCGATCACAACCGGAAAGTTATGAATATAGTAGCGCCCCAGGATGCTGAAATCGCAAGACTAAATGCCGAGCTTAACAGAACATACCTCGCTTACGGCATAAAAGGGAAAGAGAAAAAAATGGAGCAGGAAATCCAGGACAACAACGCAAAATCCCTATCCGGAGCAATCGCTTCTGAAAGGGCCGCGTCAAAAGCCTCTGCCCACTACAGAAATTCATCCTGGGATATTGTTGACGCTGTTCAGGATAAAAATATTGATCTGAAAAAAATAAACAAAGAGGACCTCCCGGACGAAATGAAAAGTATGAATGCAGTCGAGCGTGAAAAATATGTTAAACAGCTCGCCTCTAAAAGGGAGAAAATAAGAGAAACAATTAATAAACTCAACATTGAAAGACGGGCTTATATTGAAAATGCGGAGAAAGAGCAGGGGGGAGATGAAACTCTTGATACTGCAATTATAAAAACCGTGAGAGAACAGGCATCAGAGAAAAAATTCCGGTTCAGATAGGCCTCCTTATACCTCTTACTAAAACAAAGCCCGCCTGAGCGGGCTTTGTTTTGAAACTTTTTTTCTTGCAATTAACTGCTTTTTAATTCATATAATACACAAGCGGTAGTTACAGGATGATTAAAAAAAATATTCTATATTTATCACTCTCCACAATAATCCTTTTTTTATCCTGCGGAGAGAAGAAAGATGAATTCAGGGAAAGACTGAATTATTACAACAGCAAATACCGGTTCCGGATTACATTCCCTGAAAACTGGATCAACTATTCATCTTTTGAAATCGATGAAATAATAGATCCTGAACTTAAGGTTACAACAGTTTTTTTTGCTCTCCCTACAAGGTCAAGGGACTGGCAGCCGATAAATCTCCCGGAAGGCTATGGGGCGCTCTTTGCCATAAGAATATTCACGCCGCAGCAGTGGAACAGATTTATTGAAAAATACAGCAGCAGTAAAGAGATAAACAGCGCTGACCGGAAATTAGGGGAAAATAAAAATTCAGTTTTCATGATAAAAAATTCCACTTCAATACCTGTTGATCTATATCTTTTTATGAAGGATGTAAGAAGTATCACCGATACTTTCAGGATTGTAGTTAAAGAATAGAATTATACACCATTTAAAAAATGGTTGAAGGCCCCCGGTTATCCGGCATATTTGCCTGGCTTTTGACAACAAAGGGCTTTTTACATGATGCGTATTACCGGGAGAGTATAGTTTTATTTCCCGAAAAAATAACAGGAATTAACCAAACGGAGGTTTTTGCATGAAAAAAATTATGACATTAATAGCTGTTCTGGCAATGTTTATCCCGGCTGTTCTTTCAGCACAGGAAACAGAATCAGATCGGGTTACCATAACCAGGGAGAAAAACGTATTCACAAATCCTTCAGATAATGAATTTATTGGAAAAATCGGCACCGGTTATGCTAAGGATCCCGGTGAATTCGGACTCGATATCAGCCTGAACTACATATACAATCTTGATCCGGTTTTTGTTTTCGGACTGGAAGCTGATTTTTTCTGGGTAAGCTGGTCAAACAAATTAGGAGATATTGAAGCAGGTGGAGGAACAGATGCTTCATTAAAAGCAGAAACTAATTTATACACATTCCCTCTTCTTGCCAACGCGCAGGTGAGATTCCCCTTTCTACGGAATAAAATCTACGTTGAACCTTCTGTTACTGTGGGACTCGGTTATGCTTTCATGATACTGGATTATACATCAGATACTGAGGACGGGAATGACCTTTATACAGGTTTCGCATGGCAGGTTTACGGCTCAGTTGCGCGAAAACTTCATGAAAACTCAGCAGTAGACTTTGTACTTGACCTGGGTTATAGAAGTATTAAGCCTGATAAAGACAACATAGAAGTCGACATGTCCGGTGTAATCGCAAGACTCGGGGTAAGGCTCTACATCTGAAAAATGTGTTTTTACCTGAAACGGAGATTATATGAAAAAAATATTATTACTAATTACCGCTTCAATTTTAATGCTTTCCTCGTGTAAAGGGGAAAGCGGCAAAATGAAGATAGGGCTATTACCGGTTATAGATACACTTCCGCTTATTGTTGCAGATTCCGAGGGATTGTTTAAATCAGAAGGGATTGATGTTGAACTTGTGGTTTTCAACAGCGCGCTGGAAAAGGAATCAGCTCTCACTTCCGGCGCCCTTGACGGATCCTTCGGAGACCTTATCACATCGCTCCTTCAGATCAAAAACGGCACTGACACCAGGCTTGTCATTGAGTCTTCACATACATCAAAGAACAACAGGATGTTTGCTCTCCTTTCATCTCCCGATTCGGGAATTGATTCCCTGGAAAAGATCAGGGATGAGGAAGTTGCAATATCCATGGGCTCCATCATTGAATTCTTTCTCGACAGGATTCTTGTTTCAAAGGGTATAGAACCATCCGGAATAAAAAGAGTTGAAGTCAAAGCAATTCCGGTCCGCATGCAGATGCTCATGTCAAACTCGCTGAAACTTGCTCTGATCCCCGAACCCCTTGCAAGTAAGGCCGTGAAAGACGGCGCGAAAATACTTGCTGATGACACAGGTATGAATACAACCGCAACTGTTATTATCTTCAGGGAGAGCTTCCTGTCAAAGAACAGTGAATCAATGAAGAAATTCTTCGCAGCATACAACAAAAGCGTTGAAAGAATAAACAGCACTCCTGATAAATATAAAAACCTGATGGTTGAAAAGATGCGGCTCCCTGCGGACATTAAAGATTCATACAGGGTTCCGGTATATAACAAAGCAAGGCTCCCCCTTGAAAAGGATGTTATGCTGGTTTACGACTGGATGAAAAACAAAGGTATGATTACACAGCCCGTTGACTACAGCAAGATAACATGGTCTCCGCAGAAGTGATCCGGGCAGAATCTGTAACAAAAAATTATTCAGGGAATACCGTTTTAAGTGACATCTCATTTGTGCTTAAGCATGGGATGTCACTTTCAGTTATAGGCCCCTCCGGATGCGGAAAGACCACTCTCCTCTACATTATATCAGGCCTCACACACCCTTCATCGGGAAGAGTTCTCATTAATGACCGGGAGATAAGGGGTACAGACAGCCGCACAGCTTTCATACTTCAGGATTTCGGGCTGCTGCCGTGGAAGAGTGTTCTCCATAATGTTGAATTAGGGATGAAGATAAGGGGGATCTCCGCTGAGGAGCGTAGAGAATCCTCAATAAAAGTAATCTCTGACATGGGAATAAGTCCGCATATTGACAGATACCCCGCAAACCTGAGCGGCGGAGAAAAACAGCGTGTTGCCATCGCACGGGCCCTTGCTGCAGGTTCCGAGATACTCCTCATGGACGAACCCTTCTCTTCGCTGGACACTCTGACAAGAGAGAGGCTTCAATACACCATGAGCGATCTCCAGATAAAACGGGGACTCACGATGATAACAGTGACACACAGCATTGAGGAGGCTGTTTTCCTTGGGGACGAAATCATGGTAATGACACCGGGGCCGGGCTCGATAAACAGAATTATTAAAAACCGTGACCGTAGAACACGGGGTTTCAGAGACTCCGAATCTTTTTTTAAAACGTGCAGCACAGTCAGAAGGAGCATCGAAAATAATTGAAACAGAAAATTCCGGTTCTCAGCATACTTACCGCACTTGCAGCGACATTTATCCTCTGGAAAGCTGCTGCGATTATTGCATCATCGCCCATACTTCCACACCCGGAGATTGTACTGGCAAGGTTCATTGATGAAACATGGACTTCCGCTTTCTGGATCCACTTCGGAATTAGTTTGAGGCGTGTCTGCGCCAGCATCCTCCTTTCATGGATTATTGCTTTTCCTCTTGGAGCCGCCCTGGGCTACAGCAGAACACTGGACAGAATTTTTGCTCCACTGATCTTCATGGCCTACCCTGTGCCGAAAATGGTGCTTCTCCCTGTAATTGTCCTGCTCTTCGGGCTCGGCGATATTTCCAAAATTATTCTTATAACATTAATTCTTTTTTTTCAGGTACTGGTATCCACAAGGGATGGAGTAAGGGCAATAAACACCAAATATTACGATTCTGTTGAGTCCATGGGCGGAACCAGGCTTGATATATTCAGGCACGTGGTATTCCCTGCGGCACTCCCTCACAGCTTCACCGCAATAAGAATTTCCACAGGTACAGCCATATCCGTGCTCTTCTTTGCGGAATCCTTTGCAACAACATCCGGCTTAGGCTACCTGATCATGGACGCATGGGCACGTGCAGACTATGTTATGATCTTTGTGGGTATTACCGGCATGAGCCTCATGGGGCTTGGACTGTATATATTTGTGGCAATTCTTGAGAAGAAAGCCTGTGCATGGACATTCGCCGAGGGCGTTGAACCGGCAAAAGAGAGAAGTGCGATTATCGAAAAAACCGTAACATACTCAAAAATGATCAAGCTGTCGCATACAGTCTTTGCTCTCCCCTTTGCCCTTTCAGGGCTTGTTCTTGCGCTCCGGGAAAAACCTGTTACCGCAGATATGATCTTCTGGATTATAATAGCAATGGTCGGAGGGAGATCTGCTGCGATGGGATTCAACAGGATTGCAGATGCGGATATTGATGCGGGGAACCCGAGGACAGCCGTAAGGGAGATCCCTTCAGGCACAATAACAGGGAATGAAGCACTTGCATTCATAATTTTTTCTTCAGCGCTTCTTGTTTTTGCTGCGGCAATGCTTTCTAAAATCTGCTTTATACTTTCATTCCCCCTGCTTGTTATTTTATTTTTCTATTCATACACAAAACGCTTTACATGGCTCGCGCATATATACTTAGGCTTTGCAATCGGCCTTGCCCCTGTTGCAGTATGGATTGCCATTGTTGGTATGCCGGGGATATCGATTATACTGCTGGCGCTTGCTCTTATGACTCACATCGCCGGGTTCGACATACTATATTCCTGCCAGGACTATGAATTTGATAAACAGAATAATCTTTTTTCAATACCGGCCCGTTTCGGTATAAAGAAAGCTTTCACAATCTCATCCGTTCTGCATATATCAAGTGTTGTAATGCTGGCTTCTCTCTACTTCACCGCAGGTTTCGGAGCATGGTATTTTATTTTTATAGCTGTAATTGCTGTACTCTTTGTTATTGAGCACCGGATTGTCAAACCTGACGACATTAAGCATATTGATATTGCCTTTTTCCATATAAACAGTATAATATCAGTACTTGTATTTGCTGCAATTCTTACAGGGTATCTCACAGGGGGCTGATATGAAAAAAATTATCGCAGGGGTAACCGGGGCATCAGGGAGCATATACGCGAAAAATTTTATAAAGCGGGCGGCATATCTGGGCCTGGATCTGCGGCTTATTGCCAGTGACATGGGAGCTTCTGTTTTCAAGCATGAGACCGGTGAATCGATCTCTGACTTTGTTAAAAAAGTAAAAAAGAGCCCGGAATGCACAGGCAGCATAACTCTATACGACAACAGTGACATGTTCGCTGATATAGCAAGCGGATCATGCAGAACAGAGGGGATGATCATTCTGCCATGTTCTGTAAAAACCCTTGCATGCGTGGCCAACGGTATCGCGGGGACACTTCTTGAACGAGCCGCTGACGTTACGCTTAAAGAAGGGAGAAAACTTATCCTCGCCGTGAGAGAGACCCCGCTGAGCCTTGTTCACCTGCGAAACATGACACTTGCCGCAGAGGCTGGAGCCGTGATTCTTCCGGCTTCACCTGGTTTCTACCACTCCCCCGCATCAATTGATGAGCTTGCTGATTTTATTAGCGGCAAAATTTTTGATCAGCTTAACATAGAACACGGCCTTGACACGGCCTGGAAAAGTATATAAACGGATAAACATACATGAAAAAAAACTACCGGAACATACATGAATTTATAGATGAACTTGAAAAAGAGGGGGAACTGATCCGCTTCAGAGAACCTGTCTCAAGCAGGCTTGAAATCACAGAGATAACAGACCGCATGTCGAAACTTCCGGGCGGAGGGAAGGCAATACTCTTTGAAAATGTAAAAAATTCTGAATTCCCTGTGCTGATGAACCAGTTCGGAAGTATAAAAAGAATCAACATGGCCCTTGGAAGCGAATCCCTTGATGAACTTGCAGGGAGACTGCAGGCTATCATTAACATGAAGCCTCCGAAATCATTAATGGATAAAGTCAAACTCATCCCCGAGCTCATAAAATACTCCAGGTTTCTTCCACGCTCGTATAATGGTAAAGCCCCCTGCCAGGATGTTATACTAAAAGGAGATAAGGTTGACCTGACAAAACTCCCTGTACTTTTCTGCTGGCCTGATGACGGCGGCCCCTTCGTGACTCTACCTGTTGTATTTACAAAGGGGTTAACTGACGGGAAGAGAAATGCCGGCATGTACAGGATGCAGATATTTGACAGAAACACAACCGGTATGCACTGGCACATTCACAAGGACGGCGCCCACCACTTTAATGAATATTTAAAAGCCGGGAAAAGAATGGAAGTTGCTGTTGCAATCGGCACTGATCCTGCAGTAACATACTCCGCCACTGCTCCAATGCCGCGCGGAATTGACGAGATGCTGCTTGCAGGATTTATAAGGAGAGCGCCGGTAAGGATGGCTAAATGCGTAACCGTTGATCTTGAAGTTCCGGCTGAGGCAGAGTTTATAATTGAAGGATATGTCGATCCGGGGGAACTGAAAATTGAAGGTCCCTTCGGTGATCACACAGGCTACTATTCTCTGAAGGGGGATTACCCTGTTTTCCATGTTACTGCAATTACTCACAGGAAAAATGCTGTATACAGCGCAACCATTGTAGGGAAGCCGCCAATGGAGGACTGCTTCATGGCCCTTGCAACCGAAAGACTCTTCCTCCCCATGATTAAAACTGTGCTCCCTGAGATCAAAGATTATATGCTGCCCTGGGAGGGTGTTTTCCACAATATCGCAGTTGTGTCGATTGACAAGGAGTTCCCTCATCATGCCGGGAAAGTGATGAACGGGATGTGGGGCTCCGGCCAGATGAGCTTTGCCAAGATACTCGTTATGATTGATGATGAAAAACTTCTTTACGACAGGAAAAAACTTATACGGCATATTCTTGACACAATTGATCTCCAGGATGATGTCACTTTAACAAAAGGGATACTGGATGTACTGGATCACTCAGCAGAGAAACCGTTGTATGGTTCTAAACTCGGGATAGATGCAACCGCAAGAATTTCAGGGGAAGAACCGCGCTCCGGTGATGCAATTCACGGCTCTATGAACAGCGCCATGCTTGCCCATGAGTTCAGCCGGCTCGACCCGGATTTCACAGGCGCTGCATCTGTTCTTGATGAATGCAGGAACAGGGTTGTACTGCTTAATACAAATAAAGGTCACGGAAAAAATTCCAGTTTTTTTATAAACAGAATTAAAAACAGTTCACTGAAAAACCAGGGTATATTTGTAATGCTGGACTCCGGTATTGATCTGAGTAATTACTCCATTATCTTATGGAAAGTTTTCAATAATGTTGATCCATCACGCGACATGGTGTTCGAAAAAGATTGCATCATCATAGATGCCACAAAAAAAGGTATCGCTGACGGGCATTCGCGGGAATGGCCTGATGATATAGAGATGTCTGAAGATGTTAAAAAGAAAATTGATGAGATGCTTACAGGACACCCTGAATTTCTTAAGGAGACCTGAACAGCCTGGATAAAATCATATAAGAGTCACCACAAGATCCCCGGCCGGAATAATAATAGACGCTGAAAAAAATTTCCGGCCATGCCGGGAAAGGTTACATGAATAATCATGAAATCTATCTCACCAGGAAAATTACAGTTCCAGCTGCGATCATAGTCCACACCGCGATACGTCCGAAATATTCATAACCTGTTTTCCAGTAATTCCATACCCGGGCCATGGGGAGCATCAATGCTATAATTCCAAGTGTTATTAAAAGGCATGTTCCGAATCCAAGAGTATTGGGATACACCTGTATTATCGACTTTCCCCACCAGACTTCACGGTGAAGCACCTGAAGATGCATAAAGTAGACCATCAGGGATTCCCTGCTTGAATAGAGTATAGCTGCCGGAGGCTCCCCTATTTTACCGCAGTAATGGTAGCAGAAAACTAATATCAGAAAAACACACCCGAGCCTCCCGGTGAAGAAAAGAATATTCGGCCTCACATCTGTGAATAGCTGAAGACTGTCCTTGAGGTAAAACATCAGAGGGAGAGAAAGAACGAGCACTGCGCCGACAACAAGAAGCCGCTTCATAAACTCCCCGTCTTTACCGGTTAATCTTGACCGATTAAAAAACCACGCACAGAGAATTCCTGCTGCCATAAATCCGAACCATGGGAATACCGGAAATATTGTATAATATACCGGAGTCAGATACGTCGCAAGATAAAAAGGGAGCCATTGTTCAAAATTAATACTGTAATAATATGGAGCCGGGATAACTGCTGCAAGGCCGAGAATTATAACAATCAGAATAAAAATTCTGTCGCTCTTTACAGCAAGCCGGAGAATAAAGATCACAAGGAGGCCTAAAGCAATACACTGTAAAACATCAATACTGAAAAATTTCAACCAGTGGTCGCCAGTAGCGACGTTTCTGCATTTATAAAGCGAAAAGAAAGGTATATGAAGCAGATACCCGCTGAACCATATTAGAATAATTCTTCCGAGTTGTTTCCAGAATTCATACTTCAAAGCCCTGAACGATTCAAGCTTGACCTGTGCAGCGAGCATAAACGCAAAACCTGATATAAAAATGAATGAAGGGGCAACAAGACCGTTTATAAAATTTACATAGTTAAACCACCCTGTATTTCTCAGTTCTGCTGTCATCATGGAATTAACGACATGCACCTCAATCATCACAAGCATTGCAAGGCCCCGCATAAGATCAATAAAACTGAGTCGGGCTTTCTTCATTTTAAAACTCCGCCATATAATATCACTTTCTATTCCGAAGGAGTTAAATACATTGAAAAGATTATTCAACAAAAAAATATTCCGTCATTTATTTTTGACTTCAGCAGCGTCTTTTATCAGATTAAATATATAAAGGAATTACAGACTCTGTTTTAAAAAGGAGATAAACACAAATCAGCATTAAACGTATTTAAGCTTGCAAGAAACAGGAGGAGTTGTATGACCACCTTTTTTATAATTTCACTAATGTCTGCAGCAGTCACAGGGAGTGGAGAGAATCCAGGCAGTGCCGGCCTGATTACACTTGCTTCAGAATCTTTCAATAACGGAGATTTTCTCAGCCGGGAACACAGCTGTGAAGGGAAAGACCTCTCTCCTGAACTGCACTGGACATATCATGGTAAAGCTGAAAGCTTTGCAGTAACCTGCGAAGATCCCGATGCACCGGGCGGGACATTTGTTCACTGGGTAATTTATAATATACCGGATTCAGTCAAGAAACTGCCGAAAGGGTTTCCCAGGAGTTCATCCGGCGACGGCAGCCTGCAGGGTGTAAACGACTTTGGCGAGACAGGGTATAACGGACCATGCCCCCCTCCCGGGAAACCGCACAGGTATATCTTTACTGTTTACGCCCTTGATGCTAAAATTGCCGATAAAAACCTGAGACTGGCAGAATTTAAAAAACTCATCAAAGGGCATGTTCTGGGGAGCGCAAGTATCACAGGGATGTATAAGAGATAAAGCTGCTCAACTCATTTCCGCAATTTGCCCGAAGCAGAGTATCCGCCCGTTTTCATCCTGAAGCCTGTAGTCACTTTTTGTGTGACTCAAGAAGACTCTGCTTTCCAGGTAAACAGGTCTGCAGAAAATAATGGAAAAAAGTCCGGGGGTGAAACCTTCAATACAAAGTTTTGACATTATCATATTCGCTGTACACAACCCCTGGATAAAGGGCCTGCCGAAACCGAAGAGGCTTGAAGTAAACTTCGTTGTGTGTACAATATTCTTATCGCCGGAAGCCCGGCCGTAATCCCTGGCGTAGTTTTCACGAATGTAAAGTTCATACGTAGTGCAGCCCTCAAGCCTGTCCGCGGGTATACGTGTTATACCCCTGAACTCACCTGTATCATTGACTTTCAGCCTGTCGAGATATTTTTCCGGAACCTCTTTTATCACGAAGTGATCTTTTATCTCCATGTAAAGCATGTCATTCCGCATAACACGGGTTGTTCCTATTATTGCCGCCTTATCCGCTTTAATTCGTACTGCTTCTTCAAAAGCATACTCAATTATATATGATTCACCTGCTTTCATAAGAGCGCTTACTTTTATTTCACTTTTAAGATGCAGAAGATGCCTGAAGTTGACCCCGAGCTCTCTGAGTATTGCCATCATCCCCACTGCGCCTGAATAACCGTATACAGTAAATGGGACTTCAACATCATCAGGAACATTATAAAGTCTGTGCCATCTTTTTCTCGTAGACTCCCTGTACAGGAAGTTGCTGTCCCTTCCATAACGGGGCTCTTTAAACTCAAGCCTGTGAGGCCTTAGAACAGCTTTAATTGCTGATCTATAATAAAACCAGTTATAGCTGAATGTGCCTGGATGGCCATGATTTACAACCGGCATGTATCTTACTTCATGCTTCATTTTTTTCTCCGGGAAAAAGAATCAGCAGCATAAAAAACAAAAACACTGCATCTGTCCAGTAAAATAAAGATATATTCCAGTGAAAATATAGATCGACGTATAATATAAAAATATGTATTATTTAATAATGAAAATACTCCACATGCTTCTGAAAAATAATGAAGAACAGCTTATGCAGAAGATACTCGATTATTCGCACAGGCAGGGCTATGTAAAATACACTTCAACGCTGAAGGAAGCCTGGCGCATATCAATACAGGGTCTATCAGATGCCGTATGCGAAACAATTGAATCAGGACGGGATGTGGAACTTACCCCCGATGAAAACTACGCGGAAGATCCAGCAGCATCATTCGGCATACTCGAAGCCAAAAGACACAGAGAAAGGGGAATTTCATACTCAATGTTTATGGGGCTTTTCAAATATTACAGAGAGTGCTATTCTGATCTTGTAAAAGAACAGAATTTTCCACTGGAGGTTAAATACCGCTACATCCTTTTTATGGACCGGGTCTTTGATAGAATTGAGATAGGCTTCTCCTCAACCTGGGCTGAACTCAGCGGTGAGGAGAAATCAGATGAACTGAAAAATTCCAACAGGCTCATGACTAATGAAAAAAACATGTATCTTACTGTAGTTGAAAGTCTTGCTTCTCCTGTATTTTTTTTAAACAGCAGCAGGCGCGTGGTATATATAAACCGCGCTGCATCGAGACTTCTTAATCTGTCTCACACTCCCGGCAGTTATTATTATAACCGCAATGAGTTAGACATTACTCTACCGGAGTGGATTAAGAGTTACTCTGAAATATTTTTTAATGAAACGCAGAGTGAACTCTGCTTTGAAACCGGTGACCCGCTGGAACAGAATTCAAAGAAATACCAGGGAAGAATAGCCCGCATGGAGGATGTAAGCGGGAAATACAGCGGCTCAGTAATAATTCTCAGCGATATTACAGACAGAATAGAAGCTGAAAATAAAATCAGGGCGCAGAAAGATGAACTTCAGAAAGCTCTTTCTGACATAAAGAAACTTCGCGGAATTCTGCCGATATGTGCAAGTTGTAAAAAGATCAGGAATGACGAGGGATACTGGGACCAGGTTGAAATTTATATAAGCGAACATTCCGAAGCTGAATTCAGTCACGGAATATGCCCGGACTGTATAAAAAAACTTTATCCTGATTTGAAAATACAAAAAGAAAAATGAATTATTCTTTCATTTATGCTATCCTGAAACAGCCCGCTGATGATAGAGATTCATTCCCATATATTAAAATAAATATACCTTGACACAAACTCTATTATAAGAATTATTCTGAATCATACCCGTAGCTTGATGGAGGTTTTGATGAACCCGGCACTGGCGGTGAAAATCCTTATAATATCAGCATCTGTGATGTTTATCATACGGCAGGCTTCCGTGCTGATGAAGAAAAAATTTATCAGGCTCACCACTACCCCGATGATTACATATTTCATATGCGGGATGGCTGTTGTTGGCGTTTTTAATTACAGCCAGGGTAATGAATGGCTTATACTGGCTGCGCTGGGTTTATCCCTAATCGCTGATGCAGTTCTTATGACAGAATCTTCAGATCTTTTTACACATGGCCTTATCTTCTTCCTTGGCACGCATATTCTTTATAATATTGTGTTCGCCACAGGTTATACTTTTATTATTACAGATATACTTTCAGGAGTTTTACTCATTGCTTTGATGATTTTTCTCATCTATAAATTTCACAAATCAGGGAATCTGGGAAAGATGCTGCTCCCTGTTATTATTTATGTCACCGCTCTTTCACTTATAGTATTTTTTTCGGTTAACGGTTATATAAGAAATCATGACATACCGCATGCGCTGATGATGTGTGGTGCGATTCTGTTTTATATTTCGGATGCAATACTGGGATGGAACCAGTTCATAAAATACTTCAAATTCGGCACATTTTATATCTGGCTCTTTTACGCGCCGGGGCAGTTTTTAATCGCACTGTCACTGTTTTACTGATTATATAAGTATAAATTTTTGTAATTCCGGTTTCACCCCAAGGTACCTCTTCGCTGCGCTTCAGTTCGTGCACGCTTCAGTTCGTGAAGCAAACATGATGTTTGCCTGCCGGCATAGAACAGGATGTTCTGATAAAGCCGGCCAAATACCGGTATCTCATAGATTGATGTTATGAGAAACCGGCAGTGCGCTTCGCTACTGCCGGTATGTACGGAACATTATATTAATTCCTTTACACTAAAAACTTTATTCAGGAATAAACATTACCGTTTTTTACAGTTCAGTTCACCACATTTCTCTTTGTTCCCGCAAGAAATGATTTTATATTTTCAGCTATTTCATTCACAAGCCTTTTCCGTGATTCGATACTTGCCCAGCCTATATGCGGAGTAATTATCAGGTTAGGAGCTTTGAGGAGCGGATCGTCAGCAAGCGGCGGTTCTTTCTCCATTACATCAATAGCCGCTCCTGCGATCACTCCATTCTCAAGCGCCTTACATAGATCCGCAGGATCAACAATGGGACCACGCGCCATGTTGATCAAAAACGCGCTCCTCTTCATGTGAGAGAAAAACTCTTTATTAATAATGTACCTGGAGTAATCAGTAAGAGGCATGTGTATTGAAATAAAGTCTGACTCTTTAGCAAGGTCAAAAAGATTCAGCCTCGGATATCCGCCGTCACTTTTACTCTCTTCACGCTTAAGCGCAACTACATTCATTTTAAAAGCGCTGCAAAGTCTGGCAACCTCGCTACCGATTGACCCCATACCCATGATGCCCACGGTTTTCCCCTCCAGATCAAAGAAGGGCCATGTGCCGAGGGTGAATATATCCGACCTGCTCCATGATCCGTCATGAGCAGCGTTGTTATACTTAATAAGATTCGTCGAAAGAGCAAGCATGAAGGAAAGTGTAAGCTGGGCCACTGTTGTTGTAGAATAACCGGGAACATTCGCCACAGCAATTCCGCGGCTTTTTGCTTCATTAATATCTATGTTATTATAACCTGTGGCTGCTTCAGCAATCATTTTCAGATTGGGACATCCTGCTATTACAGCACCATCAATTACTACCTTGTTTGTAATTATTATAGTGGCGTCACCGCATCTTCTGATTACATCGGCCGGAGAAGTTACAGGATATGAAATAAATTCACCTGAGCCGCCTATGCCGGAAAAATCGATGTCACCATAATCTACCGTTGCTGCATCCAGAAATACAATTTTTTCTGCCATAAATTATTCCTTTAATTTTATTGTTTCAGGATCTCGCTGATTGTTCTGAGAAGTTCATTCTGCCTGTACGGCTTATGAACCAATCCCCTGACACCTTCAGCCATCATGGATTGAGACGCTCCGTCAAGACTGAAACCTGAGGAAAGGATTGCCCTGACATCCGGGTTGATTTTTTTCATCTCAAGAAAAGCGTCACGTCCGCTCATTTCAGGCATTATCATATCAATGATAACAATATCAATCTCACTCCACTTCTCTTTATATATCGAAAGCCCTGCTGCGCCATTAACAGCTTCAATAACAGAGTGGCCCATGTCAATAAGCATTTCACTCAGAACATTCCGCACTACATCTTCGTCATCTACAACAAGAATCCGTTGTGGAGGTATATCAGGTTTCTCATCATCCTGCTGCATTATTGAATCTGTATTATTATCCCCGGACACAGGGAGATAAATTTTAAAGGTTGTGCCGTAACCCTCTTCACTGTATACACTTATTGACCCGCTATGATTTTTAACTGTCCCGTATACAGAGGCAAGCCCCATGCCTGTCCCTTTTCCGGAATCTTTGGTTGTAAAAAAAGGCTCAAACAGATGCGCTTTTACCGAGTCATTCATCCCTATACCTGTATCTGAAACATTGATTACTACATATCTGCCTTCGCAAAGATCCATCAGCTGGACCTTCTGCGTTCCTGCCTTAATATAAACATCTTCTGTTTCGTATATAAGGTTCCCGCCATTTACCATGGCGTCCCTGGCATTAAGCCCAAGGTTCAACAGGGCATTCTGAAGCTGCGCCGGATCACCTGTCACCAAGGGTGCAGAGGAATTAAATTTTTTTTCAATAGTTATTCTTCTGTCAATACTATGCATCAGCATTTCTATTGTTTCATCGATGAGAGGATGCAGGTTTACCTGAACCCTCTGAAACTGCCCTTTACGGGCGAAGGCAAGGAGCTTTTTTGTAAGGTCAGCGGAACGCATTGCCACAGATATAATTCCGTCGGAATATTTTCTAAGATCACTCTCCCCTAACTTCTTTGAAAGAATTTCTGCATAACCCAGAATTCCGCTAAGCTGATTATTAAAATCATGCGCCACACCCCCGGCGAGCTGACCTATGGCATCCATCTTCTGAAGATGAGATAACCGGAGTTCAATCCTTTTCCTCTCCGAAACATCCCTTACAATAGCAATAATAAATTTTCTTTCTTCCATCATAAAAGATGTCAGGGTAACCTCCGTATCAATGGGATCTCCGTCAAGAGTAGTATGAGTCCATTCAAAAAACTGCGGAATACCCTCATGAGCTGCCTTCATTTTAATCAATGCTTTTTCAACGGAAGGTGTTCCATCCGGCTGAAGTTCAGGAGAAAACCAGCCTGGTGATTTACCTACAATTTCATCTCTCGTGCAGCGAAACAAATCTTCAGCTCTTTTATTACAGTCGATAAAAATATTGTTTTCAACAAACAATATCGGATCAACAGCTGTTTCAAAAAGGAGCCTGTATTTCTGTTCACTGAACTTGATAGCCTCCTCCATCCTTTTTCTTTCAGTAATATCCGTGACAACAGTAATGAGATATTTTCTGCCATGTATAATTATATAGTCAGCGGAGAGCAACCCCTGTCTTATCCCGCCACCTGCTCCTCTTACCGCAACTTCAAGGTTTCTCACAAATCCGTCATTTTTTATATAATCAATAATCAGGTCACGCTGGCTATTATCAACGTAAAAATCCAGTTCCCTGACAGTCTTCCCTATAACATCCTCTTTTCTGTAGCCGAAAAGATTAAGGAACGTATCATTAACTTCAACAAACTCCCCGGTCTCAATAACGCTTATTGACATAACAGCAGGATTAATGCTGAAAGCCCTTGAAAATTTCTCTTCGCTTTCAAGAAGCTGATGATTAGCGTCTACCAGTTCGGAATTCATTGCTTCAAACTCCTCCATCGTAGCATGGAGTTCCTCATTCTTTGCTTCAAGCTCCTCCCTCTGCTGCTTTAAGAGTTCTTCATTACGTTTTCTTTCTGTTATATCCCTGAACTCGGTTACACGCACAAGCTTCCCATTATAAGGGATGTTTTTCCCGTTTATCTCCATTGGATAGACTGTTCCGTCTTTCCTGATACCCGCTGCGTCATAGCTCTGCTCATATCCTGACTTAATTTTTTCCAGGACAACGTTCCTCCATTCAGCATCAATAAGAAGCAGTCCGTTCATACCAGTGAGCTCCCGGACTGTATATCCTGTCATCTTTGCAAGGCCTTCGTTGCACTCAAGAATAATCCCTCCGTCGTGGATTGCAATCCCCCCGAATGATGCTTCATGCAGCACCCGAAACCTCTCCTCGCTTTCACTAAGTTCTTTTGTTCGCTCGCTGACCATATCCTCAAGTGAGTATTCACGTCTTCTCAGATAACCTGAAAGGAGAGTAACAGCGATAGTAAGCATCAGGCCCGAAACTCCACCCATCACACCTGTATTACTCAGATGTGTGCTGGTATAAATTTCTGAAGAAAAAGTTTTAATCCCCAGTATACGGTCGAAAATAAAAACAGGATAAACTGCCTGTAAAAAAATATCCTTTGAGGAATACTCTTTATTCTCTGAATACAGAGCAAGTCTCTCTACGTAATCCAGAGATGTAATATCAATTATTTCAGCATCAAGGTTAAGATTTCTGCTTTTGCTGAAGGACATGGAATTGCTTAATATCAGATTTATATCAGCTGTAAGAGAGAGAAAACCAAGAAAAGCATCCCCGTTTTTGAATACCGGAAAAATTACAGTCATCAGTTTCCCGCTACTGCCGGCGTCGCCGGATTCTCTATAACTCACAAAAGATGCCATCTTTGTGGCAAGAGAATTCTCTATTGCGGTTCTCCCTTCTCTGGTGGAACGAAGATCATAACCGGGCTTCTGACCGATATCAATGATTGTTTCAGAATATAAAAGGGGATACTTCAAAGCATCGCCGCTTTTAACTGCAGTATACCAGCCTCTTGCTTTAACAGGACTGAATCTCATCTCAGAGGTAAAAGTTCTGAATTCATTACGATCAATTATTTCACTGCTTTTAAAAAACCTCCCGAGACTCTCCAGATCATATTTAAGATTAACTATGTTTTCCCGGATTACACCGGCAACAGAATCTGATAATGGAATAAAGTCAGACTTTGCCTTTCTGATATCATAATCATTAAAATACAGATAAATCATCAGGGAGATAAAAACCCCTGTTCCAAAAATAAAAAAAGTTTCAATCTGCCTCACTGCAAATGTTTTTAGATTACTCCACTTCTCTCTTCGTATAACAAGCATTATCCCCATAGATGTTATAACGCATATTATAAAGAACGCGATTATAAAAACAATAAACCTCGCAGAGGACACTGCCGCTCGCCATTTATCAGCAGAGAGATCAATCCCGACAACCATAATCACATCCCCGGATCTCGGGTCAAGAACCGGGGCATACCCGGACACGAAAGTGCCATATTCATCTGTATAGGGGCCTATTACACCGGGTAATGCGTCCTTGAAAACTTTTATAAAATTCCGGTGAGGCTCAAGATAAACAGTGCCCGGAGGTGAAGCCATTGGATCGTTTTCCATGATATTTTCAGGCCCGAATACCAGACGACCGTTAAGCATTGTAAAGCTATAGATAGATTTTAATCCGGAGTAATAGCCGTAAGAGATCATCTGGTTGCGAAGCAGTATAAAATCCGGATTGTTTTTATCTTCAGGGGAGAACTTCAGTTCCAAAACTTTTTCCGGAATTATTCCATTCGCCACAGCCCTTGCGTGCCTTAATATCTCATTCTTTATATCCAGTCCGGCAAGTTCTCCTCTCCAGTTTGCGGAAAACCAGGAGATAATTATTGCAGAAACAATAACCGCAAGGAAAAAATATCTCTCCTGCAAAGGCCTGAGAGCTTCTGTTTCTTTTATTGCAGTTTTAGAAAGGCCCGCCAGTATTCCAGAAGATACAACAACCTGTAGAGCCGCAGGATAGTATATATGAAAAAAAACATTAGTATTAACAGCAGGATTTAAATCAGCAAAAATAAAAGGATGAGAAGCGATCCAGGTTAATGAATAAAGAAACATAAAAACCGAAGCGATGAGCCAGCCGTTTTTTTTACGACCTTCAGACTTTAAAGCGTAACGGAAAAATACATAAGATGCTCCAAGAGCTGCCGGAAATGCAAGAATCTGATGCAGTGAAAAGTAACCGCTGGTATATCCTGTTTTTATCAATGAACCTATAGAGAGTATTACAACAACTGCCACATAAACTACAGCAATCTTTTTAAACCTCCCTGAAAAAAACATAATACTGTAGAGAAGGAGTGCCAGAAATGAAACACCAAAAAAAATCAATCCCGGCAAAATAAAAAAATTCATATCAGGGAAGAGATATATAATAATATTAATCCATTGGGTCAGGCAGATAAATACTGCAAAAATCTGCAGATAAAACTCCGGTCTGGATAATCTGTTTTTTGCACACGGTTTATATAAAGCTGCTGCAAGAAGCATCATTATTACACCATGCAGAAAGAATATAAAATCAATATTTGATGAAAGCCATCCGGACAGCATTGTTAAACCTCTCCGGGATATGATCGCAGATTATGGATAAAATAAATTATATTTATTAATATCATCATTTCAACAGGTGCCGGGGGATAGATATCCCCTTATAATAATATACATAATATTTAATATAGAAAAGATATCACAGGAAGGCAAAAAAAATCGACTGAGCGGAGGCTTTTCATATAAAGGCTGATGCAAAGGAAAAAATACGGCAGCATCAGCCTTATACTTATTATTTTAATGAAGAGTAAACACTGACAAGTCTTTCAACAAGCTTACTGAAATGCTTTACAGCTGATTCAACAGGTTCAGGGGAACTCATATCAACTCCTGCATCAAGTAGTTCATCAAGAGGATACCTGCTTCCACCTAATTTCAGAAAACCAAGGTATGCATCCCGCGCTGGTGCTCCTTCACTTATCACTTTCTCAGCAAGGGCTATTGCAGCGGAAATCCCTGTTGCATACTTGTAAACATAAAATGCCGAATAAAAATGAGGTATACGCAGGCACTCCAGTGTAAGTTCATCATCAATAAAGAGCTTATCACCGAAATATGCGTCAAGAAGTCCGCCATAGATCTTTCGCATAACTTCAAGAGTAAGAGCCTCATTATCCTCAACAACCTCATGCGTTCTCTTTTCGAATTCAGCGAACATCGTCTGCCTGTAAAGAGTTGCCCTGATATTGTCAATCTCCCTGTTCAGGATATACGCAGTCATCCTGCTGTCATCTTTATAAAGCTCAAGGAGGTGACGGCTGAGCAGTGTCTCATTGAAAGTTGAAGCTACCTCTGCCACAAAGATGGTATAGTCAGCATTTACAAAAGGCTGATTTGTCTTTGAATAGTATGAGTGCATAGAGTGACCTGCCTCATGTATCAGGGTGTAGAGAGAATTGATATTCTCATCCTCATAATTGAGGAGAATGTACGGATGGGAATCGTAACAGCCTGATGAATACGCGCCGCTCCTTTTACCCCGGTTTTCATACCTGTCCACCCATCCGTGGAGAAGCCCCTCTCTCATAGTATTAGTATATTCACTCCCAAGGGGAGCGAGTGCTTTTACGCATGTGTCAACAGCCTCTTCATAACTCATTGAGAAGTTCACATCGCCGATAATGGGAACATAGGTATCATAAAAATGAAGCCTGTCGAGCCCCAGGGCCTCTCTCCTGAAATCAAGGTATTTGAATAAAGGCTCTGTGTTTTCACGGACTGTTTTAACAAGGTTGTCATAAACCTTTTCCGGCATATTGTCAGAAAAGAGTGATGCTTCCCTGCTGTTTTTAAAATTCCTCACCTTCGCGTAAAAAGCGTCTTTCTTGTTGGAATGTTCAAGAGTGGAAGCTATTGTATTTTTGAGATTATCATAAGAACTGTAATACTGTTTAAAAGCTGTTCTCCTTACATCCCTGTCAGACTCCTGAAGGATGGTGCTGAAGTTTCCATGACTCAGCTCGACCTCCTCACCATTGCTCTTTTTAATGTTGCCGAATTTGATATCAGCATTATCAAGCTGACTGAATATCTGTGAGGGAGCATGGGCAATCTCTCCGGACATGGCCAGTATCTGTTCAATCTCTTTACTTAAAGTGTGCGGCCTGAAACGGAGTATCTTCTCAAGATAGAACCTGTACTCCTTCATCGACTGGTCTGACATATATTTACTGATGACCTCAGTATCTATGGACTGGATCTCCGGAGTCATAAAGCTTGAAGCTTCTGAAAGCCTTGTGTAGAGATTCACAGATCTCTGGTACATTGCAAGACAGAACTGGTTTGTCTTATCCTCGTCACTTTTCAGATGGGCGTAAGTATAAAGGTTTTCTATTGACCTGGACATTGCAAGGTCAAATTCAATTGCTGCTTTAAAAGCATCAAGAGACTTCCCGAGCCGCCCCCTGAATTTTTCGTACTCCGCAATTTTATTTTCAATTTCTTTATAGAGAGCCTCCCACTCCTCCTCTGATTTAAACATGGGGGAGAGGTCCCATTTATATTCCGCTTTTATATCTTTCCTTTCCGGAATTACTGCTGATGCCATTATTTATCTCCTGTGAACAAAATGTTTGATTACAAATAATATGAATACCCGCCTTCGCGGGTATTACATGAAATATAAATCTGTTATACTCTATCTGTCAAATGAATTAGAAAAATGTTTCATCCGGGGAGAAGACTATATCCACTTCAATATACCCGCGAAGACAATAAGCATAACTGCATTGATTCCGAAAAGCGTACCTATAAACAGCTTCTGTTTTTTGGGCTCCCAATCATAAGCGAAGTTTGCCGCAAGGAAGAACGGAATATATGTTGTGATGAAAACCGGGAAAGCTCCCCACCACTCATAGACCCAGTGAAACGCCGGAGTCCGCGCAAGAAATATTTCGAAGATTGAAAAAAACGCAGCGTTCCCTAATGCAAAAAACACCCTGTTATTTATTCCAAGAATCTTCATCTTCGGATCATCCGGTAGAACCTTGGAGAAGATAAGACCTGCAACGGCAAACATCATTGAAAGCTCCCAGCCCACACCAATGAGAAGCAGAAATGATGTACCGTCAGGGACTGTCCAGAGAGCGTGTCCTGAAAAATGCTGTATCAGGGCATTAAGTATCTCATAAAACCAGTGCACCATGTAAAGAGAAAGTCCTGCAGCTATCCCTTTCCAGTTTTTATTCTGAATCTCATTAAAATAGATATAAACCACAAATGCGAATAATGGAATAAAGTACCATTGAAAAGTTTCGGTGTTCCTGAGAATTCCCAGGGCCTGCTGTGTCAGTTCAGGATGATTCATAATTTCCCCCTTTTGTTTTTATCCATTAATAAACAGAGTTACTGCCGGAGGTCAATCATATAACGGACATATTTTAATTGACATTACGAAATCATAACTTATCCTATTTTCAATATGATAAAAAAAATTACAAAACTTACGCTTGAGGACTCTGATGACTCCCATGATTTGAAGTGGTGGCTTTCAAGACCACCGTCAGAAAGAATCGCCGCAGTAATATTGCTAAGGAGAAAAGCTCATAAAAATGCAGGACGACTTCAGAGAGTTATTAGAGTTACTAAACGAAAAGAAAGCTGAATATTTAGTAATAGGCGCTTTTGCTCTGGCATTTTATGGTGTACCCCGTTATACCGGAGATCTTGATTTACTTGTGAAACCTTCTCCTGAAAATGCAAAACTCGTTCTCTCTGCCCTGAATGAATTCGGATTTTCATCTTCAGACCTTACAGAAGAAGATTTTTCCAATCCGGGCATAGTGATTCAGCTTGGATACCCGCCTGTAAGAATAGATCTGATTACCTCCATAACCGGTGTTTCATGGGATGAAGCTTTCTCTAATTCATTAAAAGGACCATTTGATGATATTACTGTAAGATTTATAGGGAAAAAAGAATTTATAAAAAACAAAAAAGCCATAGGGCGACTTAAAGATCTCGCTGACATTGAAGCAATCGGCGGCGACAATAACTAATCTACTGAATCAAACAACTTGACATGATTTTATCCGCAATTATATTTTCCGCACATAAAAGAGGAAGCCCATGGGAACATATATAATAACATATTCAGCAATAGCAGTGACAGCAATAGTATCATTTATAGCATTTCAGAACAGAGCACTCTTTGAACAGTATCTCTTCTCAGTTGAAAAGATACTGAAAAAACATGAATATCACAGAACAATCTCCTCAGCATTCATTCATGCTGACCTGGGTCACCTTATATTCAACATGTTCAGCTTTTATGCTTTCGCAACCGGTATTGAATCGGTTTACGGTTCTCCATCAGTGGCCATTATTTTCCTCGGAGGGGCAATATCTGGTTCACTCCTTTCACTGCTGATTCACAGAAACGAACCGGAATACAGGGCAGTGGGAGCATCAGGTGCAGTGTGCGGAATAATCTTCGCTTCAATATTCCTGCTCCCCGGCGGGAGTATAATTATTTTTCCATTGCCACTACCAATCCCGGCATGGTTATATGCAGTTCTGTTCATCCTTGCATCAATTTACGGCATAGGCCGCAATGTAGGGAACATAGGACATGACGCGCACCTTGGCGGTGCACTTGCAGGTGTAGCGGCAGCTTACTTTATCTTTCCGGAATCAGTTACAGGCAACCTCCCCCTTGTTGCGGGGATAACAGTTCCTGTTGTACTCTTTTTTATTTTAAAGGACAGAATCAGTTTTCTTAAAAGATAGATTTTCTCAGGAAAAAAACTTCAGAAATAATACTGCAGTGACGCGTAATACACCGGTTCTTTATTATAAACTTCAAAATCTGAAGTTCTGTTATTACGTTTAATAAATGCGGAAATTATACCTGCTGTTATATCAAGATTTTCCAGTGCATTGAACTTCAGCACCCCGTTAAGAAACACTCCCCTCCCCTGAAAATCGTAAATTGAAAAAACCTCCCCCCTCAGAAGGGGATGGAAATCGTAACCTGCCGCAATGGAAAGATAATGGCTGTTGTATGTTATCATCCTGTTTGAAAGTATATGGTAATTGCTGCTGTCAATTCCATCTGCTGAATAATGGAGGAGAGCTTCCTGAAGTTCGTTGTCATCATTAACAGGGAGGCTGTTGAAAAAATACTCCATTAAAAAATAGAGTCCGCACTGAAAGGTGTATTCATACCCCGCCCCGCACTGCCAGTACTCCTTTCCCTTTTCAGGATCTGAATAGAGAAATACCCCTGTAAGGAGGCCGTCATAAACCTCTGCCGCAAAATCAGCGCCGGCATTTCTCCTCTTAGCCGTATACCCTCCGAGGAGCGCGGCATCAAAAGCCTTCACTCCTGATTTCATACGGGCTATATAATTCCCGCTCCCGGCATCTGCTTTATCAAGTGAATCTTCTCTCCTCTTCGGAGCAGCGACACAGGTAAACTCAGTTGATTCACCTGGATACCAGTCCAGGCGAAGGGCATCTGTACCCTTCTGCTCATCAGCACCCTCTACGGAGAGAGGTGAAAACGGATTCATAAGATCAAGGGGATTCCAGAGCCTGCTGCTCCCGAACCGTACCTGCTGCCTCCCTGCTGTACCTGTAAACTTACCTGCCACCATCTTTGCATAGAAGTTCTGAATTTTACCCCTTACATAAAGATTTTCCCTGTGAGCGAACTCCGCCTCTGGTTTAACAGGATCATTGTACCCCTTATCTCTGAACAGAAGATCAAATTCATCGCTATTGCTGTAATTTGATAATACAGCTTCAAGATCCGCGTCTGCGTGGAGAGTAAAACTTTCTGCATAATTTACTTCAGGTGAAACCCTGAGCCTGTTCAGGTCTGTAACCAGTTTTTTATCTTCAGGGGGAAGATAAATACGGCTGTAGAATTCATCTCTCTCCTGGTACATGAAGAGATTCTTATAGTAGCCTCTGAACCTGAAATTCCACCCCTCTTCAAACAGGTTATCCTCTTCAGAGTAGAGCGGAATAGAAATAATAAGAAGAATAAAGGAGATAATGATCTTTATGCAGAACCGGGAGCGCATGATTATTCTATTTTTTACCGGCAACGATCCTGCCATCCCTGAGGTTTATCAGTCTCCCTGCGCGCTTCATTACCATGCTGTCATGAGTTGAGAAGAGAAAAGTTATCCCTCTCTCTTTGTTCAGTCTATGCATCAGATCAAGGAGAGCGGAACCTGTTGACTGGTCAAGGTTCGCAGTGGGTTCATCAGCAAGTATAATCTCAGGGTTGGATACCATTGCCCTGGCAACGGCAACTCTCTGCTGCTGCCCTCCGGACATTTCAGCGGGCTTCCTCTTAAGTTCCTTCTCAAGGCCAACTGCGCAGAGAATGGACTCTGCCCTCTCCCTTCTCTCTTTTTTATCTGCGCCCTGAAGGAGGAGCACATACTCCACGTTCTCAACAGCAGTGAGCACCGGTATAAGATTGTAAGCCTGGAAGATAAAACCTATACTGTTGAGCCTCAGGTCGGAAAGCTCCCTTGGATTCATTCCGTTAAGATTTTTCCCTGCGACCTGCACATCTCCTCTCCCGGCCCTGTCGATTCCGCCGATTATATTCAGCAGTGTTGTTTTGCCTGAACCTGACGGTCCTGCTATTGCGGTGAACTCACCTTTTTTTATAGACAGGTCAATGCCATTAAGTGCATGAACAGCAAGACCGTCACTGTTATAGTCCTTGTATAATCCTTTAATTTCAATAACGCTACTCTGTTCTCTTTTTTTCATATATAGTTCAGAGCCTCCAGAGGTTTTATTTTAGCAGCCTTATAAGCGGGATATATAGCAGCCAGAAATGCAGTGAGAAAAACTATAACAGCTGAAGCTGCAATATCCTTAAACATAATAAGTGGATATATAACACTCCCTGTTCCCCAGATCCTCATGGATTCAGAAAAAATCGAAAGGTCTATCCCTGTTACACCTAACACCATGTTGAAAACCGTACCTGCCAATAAACCTGCCGCCATTCCGGCCAATCCCAGGTTAACAGCCTCAAAGATAATCATTATAAAAACATTTAAGGGCCTTGTGCCTATGCACTTCATTACACCGATCTCATGAAATCTCTCCATCACAGCCATGATCATGGTATTTGCCACGGAGAATATAACTGTTATAAAAATTATTCCGAAGAAGATAAACATCATGGCATCGTAGAGTCTTATGGCGCTCATCATTGAAGGAGCCATCTCCTGCCATGTGAGTGCCTGAACTTCAGGATCTTTTATAAAGGGTGAGATCCCGGATTTAACCTCTGTTGATTCATCCCTTGTACCTGTCCTTATGCTGATCTCTGAAATACGGTCATTCATACCTGCCGCTTTCTGAAGCTTTTTTATCCCAGTGAAAATTACATATTTATCAAAACTGTCTATGGGAGATCTGAAAATCCCCCGCACAGTGAGCGCCTCACCTGCAATCTCATCCCTGCTGTCCTGGAACATGACTACAATCCTGTCCCCTGTTACCACATCAAGTTTAGCTGCAAGCTTTTCCGAAACAAGAACATCACCTGCTTCAGGATTATCCAGAAATTCACTCCCCTCTGTGTTCAGCATGTAATTAAAAATATCGGATACTCCCTTTTCTCTCCCGGGATCTATCCCCGTTATCATTACCCCCTGGGATGCTTCGCTTGACCTCACTATTCCCTGAACCTTTACCCTGGGAGCCCACCCTGCAATTCCCGGTGTATTATTCAGACCTTCATAAATACCCCTGTCAGCGTTAAATGAATATGAGATCTTCATGTTATCATCGAAGCCCTTTTTATGTATTGCCACATGACCAAGCGAAGTGCTTATAGTGTTATCTATCATCTGGTAGTTCATTCCGTTCACAAGCGCCATGCTTATAAGCATAAAAAAAACACCGATGGCTATTGAGGATATAACGACAAGGGATCTCCGTTTATTTCTCCATACATTGCGCCAGCTCAATTTCAAATAGATCATCATAATATACTCCTACAGGTGCCTTATGGCTCTTACAGGATCAAGTTTTGCCGCCCTTCTTGCAGGGAAAAAGGTAAAAAGGAGTGAGAGAAAAAAAATCATAATACCTGTATTGTAAAAATCTGACACTTTAAGTTTCGCATAATAGACAAGAGTGGACATGCCGTAAAGCTCCATCTCAGCCTGGTACTCTGAAAAATCCATTGGATGAATTGTAAAATAATAACTCAGCGCAGCGCCGGATATAAGCCCCATAATAATCCCGATAAAAGCAATAATTGCTGATTCTGTAATTATCATTGAGAAAATTCTCACAGGGCTTGTTCCTATTGAAAGCATAATACCCAGTTCCCTTATCCTTTCAAAAACCGACATCTGGATTGTATTAAGAATACCGAAGGCCACTATCATGTAAAGTATGAAAACAAAGATATGGCTGCTCACCCTGTCCATTACTATGAACTGAAGTATCTCCGGCATAAGCTTGTCCCAGGGGAGAACCTCCAGTTTTTCACCTGCAACATCCTTCACTTTCTCTGCAACTTCGGGAACATCTTCCGTGTCATCCGCCCGTATAACAATGGAGCTCATATACCCGTCCATGGAGAAAGTCTCACTCCCCTGGCTGAACGGTATGAGTGCCAGTGTCCTGTTATACATAACATTCGGAGTCCGGAATATACCCTTTACTGAAAAATTCTCTGCTGCAATAGATCCGTCAAAACCCTGGGAAACCATTGACACTGTGTCCCCTGCCTCTACCCCAAGGTTATCCGCGAGATTCTTCCCCAGGATAACTGCAAGGGTGTCCCCCTTTTCAAGATACCTTCCGCCGGGTAGAATGTAATTATGAAGGGTGGTTATTTTCTGTTCAAGCTCAGGTTTAACAGCGAGAATTTCAGCTCCCACTGAAGAATCGTTGTGTATAAGAAGCCCCCCTGCATAGATACGAGGTGCTGCCTCCTTTACCGATTTTATTTTGCGGATTTTTTCAGCCATACCGCGATCATCTTTGAAGGCATACTCCAGGGTCATATTCTCCTGAAATCCCTTCTCATGGATCTGAATATGCCCGGTTAGCGGAGCTATTGCATCCTCGATCATCTGAGCGTATCCACCATTCTGCAGCGAACGCATAAATATTATAAGAGTACACCCTGCGACTATGGTGAGAAATGTGAGAAAAGATCTCCTGCTGTTTCTCCATACATTTCTCCATGACAGACCTGCAATCAGGCGAATATTCTCAAATCCGCGCATTGCTACTTCCTTTTAAGATTCTGCAGGGTAAATACCGATGCAGGTATATCTGAATTAAACCTCACAGACCTTATATTCATCTGCGTATACCTGTCTTTCTTTCCCACAGTCTCCATTTTATACGTTGTGGGGATAACCCTGTCATGCATCATTTTAAAACTGCCGCAGGTCATGACCTTTTTCATCACTCCATGTTCATTATAAAATTCCTCACGTACAGGGAGATAGTCGCTCATTCTTGCGTAATAAACAATTTTTCCCCATACAACAGCGGCATCGGGCTTTGGCTTGAGAATCAACTTATAGCACTTCTCCCCCTCAACAGTCCCCTCACCTTCAAGTGTGTGAAAATAATCCTTTGTTATACTGGATTCCTTGATTATATCATCATTGGTAAAATCAGATCCCATCCAGGACTGCAGCATCATTGAAGGGGAGATTTTAATATCCTTCTTCAGTTTAGGTACATACTGCCTCATGTCCTGATTAATAAGAAGAAACCTGTTCCCCGCGTCCTTTTCAGGTGCAGTAATCTCGGAAAAGGATTTCTTCTCCAGGCGGTTCTCCCAGCTCTTCATCTCAAGGGAGCGGGTCCATCTCCGTGTTTTTATCACAATTTCAATGAGGGCAACCTGTGAATTTCCGCGCACAGCCTCTTCAGACTTCCTTATTATCTCAGTGGCATCAACAGCGTAGAGTGCTGTAG
>DAISJZ010000020.1:0-9360 GCA_036821145.1 Spirochaetota bacterium | reverse complement strand
AAACAATATTTTAAAAATAATATCAACCTTTAAAAGTTAAGTGAAGAAATTCCATTATCCCGGGTATATTTTTGTAACAGAAAATCTCCGTTAAACATCTAATGTTATCTGTAAATCAATGATATGAGTTGACTTTAAAAACTGTTAAATTAATATATCATTTTATTCATTAAAGAGGTAAAAAATGTTTAAACGAATAGGACTATTTCTTCTAACAAACCTGCTTGTGGTTTTAACCGTAAGCCTTATTCTTAATGTGGCGCTTCCGATGTTGGGCATAAGACCTGATGGTGTGATGCGTCTTGCAATTATGTGCGGCCTCTTCGGAATGATGGGTGCATTTATTTCGCTCGCCATGAGCAGATGGATGGCAAAATCCGTATACAGGATTTATGTAATTAAGCAGAACGACCAGAACTTTCAGTACAGGGAAATTTATAATATGGTGGCAAAACTTGCCCGCCAGGCAAATCTACCGGCAATCCCTGAAGTAGGTATTTATGAATCACCGGAACCTAATGCTTTTGCAACAGGTCCTTCAAAAAGCAAGTCAATTGTAGCATTCTCAACAGGACTACTCTCTTCAATGAACAGAGAGGAAGTTGAAGCTGTTGCAGGTCACGAAATTTCACACATCGCAAACGGCGACATGGTCACAATGACACTTCTTACAGGTATAGCCAATGCACTGGTAATGTTCCTTTCAAGAATAATCGCCTTTGCCATAGACAGCGCTTTAAGGGGTGACGATGATGAAGGGGGACTCGGATTTTTCGCATACATCATGGTGGTAATGCTTCTTGAAACAGTATTTATGCTCCTTGCTTCAATCCCTATCGCGGCATTCTCAAGGTACAGGGAATTCAAGGCTGATGCGGGAGCCGCAAAACTTACATCACCGAGGGAGATGGCAAACGCTCTTAAGAGCCTCGCAAGAGCAGCTCAGATTCCGACACAGAAAGATTCTTTTGCAATTGCAAAGATAAGTTCAAACAGAAAAGTATCAATATTTTCAACTCACCCGTCTATAGAAGACAGAATTGCAAGGCTTGAGCAGATGAGATAACCATATATCCATAGAAAAACTCCATAAAAAATCCCGGCCTTTGCGCCGGGATTTTTTTATTATAACACCTGAATAAACCGTCGAGGTCTGTCACTGCGAGGCATGGAATGCCGCGGCAGTCTGTCTATGCTGCAACTATTTCCTGTATCAACGAACATTCATCTTCCTCAACAGATTGCTTCGCAACGCTCGCAATGATAAGTACTACCATATCATTTCTACTCATGCGACATCAGCAGTTCATCGTTCGTCAGCTCCTCGTGCTTCACATCATAGAACTTCTTCACAAGCCCTTCCACTGTGAGGCTTTTCTTCTCCTCTCCGGAGATATCGAGAATTATCTCACCTTTGTGCATCATAAGTATCCTGTTGCCATACTTAATCGCGTGGCTCATGTTGTGCGTAATCATCATCGCAGTGAGCTTTCTCTCAATTATAAATTTATCAGTAAGTTCAAGGATAAGGGCCGCATTCTTCGGGTCAAGGGCCGCAGTATGCTCATCAAGGAGAATAAGGTCAGGATGGGAAAGGACAGTCATTAGGAGAGTGAGAGCCTGCCTCTGACCGCCGGAAAATAACTGGACATTATACTCCATCCTCTCCTCAAGCCCCATATCGAGGACCTTCAGCTCCTCCCTGAACTTATGGCGCATTTTATTATTCAGGCTTATCTTAAGCCCTTTGAATCCCTTTTTATAGCAAATCATCATATTATCTTCAAGGCTCATATTGGAGGCTGTGCCGAGCAGAGGATCCTGAAAAATCCTCCCGATATATTTTGCCCTTTGATATTCAGGCATTCTTGTTACATCCTCATCATTAAAAAAAATGCTCCCCGATGTAGGGTGAAAGGAACCGGAAATAGTGTTAAACAGTGTAGTCTTACCCGCACCGTTGCTCCCCACAATTGTGATGAAGTCACCCTCCTTAACCCTGAGGTTCACTCCCCTGAGCGCTGTATTCTCATTTACAGTTCCCTGGTTGAATACTTTGGTTATATTTTCAAGCCTGATCATTTTTCCACCTTCTGAAATAGTTTCTCTTTTTCCCCTGAGCGATCATGAGACACGCGATAATAAGAAGGCCCGCAAGGAGCTTGAGGTCATTGGGGGTGAGCCCTATATGATAACCATAGTATCTCCCCAGGTACATAATAGCTTTATAAATTATAGACCCGATGATAACACGGAAAGTCAGAACAACTATTTTATTTGAAGTGAAGATAAACTCACCGATCATTACAGAGGCCAGGCCGGTAACAACAATACCTGTCCCAAGACCCACGTCAGCAAAACCCTGATACTGCGCAGCAAAGGCCCCTGATACTGCCACAAGGCCGTTTGACAAACCGACCCCTATCGCTTTCATAACATTAATATTTACTCCCTGAGAGATTACCATCTGCTCATTATTCCCCAGTGCTCCGAGAGTTAATCCCATATCAGTTCTGAAAAAGAGATCCAGGGAAAACTTAATTGCCATTGCGACAAAGAAGAAAAATATAAGAATAGTATAATCCGAAGGTATTATCCCCTCGGTCCATGAAACGATATCAGTGAGTATAGTCTCATTTTTAAGGAGAGGAAGATTAGCCCTGTTTCCCATAATCCTTATATTAACAGACCATAACATTGTCATTGTAAGAATACCCGCAAGGAGGTTCGGCACCTTCAGCCTGTTATGTATAACAGCTGTGACAACACCTGCGGCGATCCCCCCCATAAAAGCTGCGGCAAGGGCAAAAAAAACATTATACCCGCTGATAATCATAGACGCCATAATTGCAGCGCCAAGAGGAAACGAACCGTCAACAGTGAGGTCAGGAAAATCAAGAATCCTGAAGGTTATAAAGACCCCCAGCACCATTATCCCGTAAATCAGACCTTCTACAAATATACCTTCAATCATTGTAATATCCTTTATTATTTCTACCTGCAGGGAACCCCTGCGGAAAAACTGCATGATAACAATATATACAAGGGTTCTTTCCAATAGAAACGTGTCAATAAAAAATAGGGAATAATTCATCTCGCCCATTTTCCCCTCACTTCTACACACATTTATTCTTCCGGCCCCCAGCCGATTAGCCCGGAGTGCTGAATGAACTTATCCCGGCTTTCCCCCGGGGATGGATGTCACGAATGACAGAGGGGGAAGATGCATTTCCAACTTGACTTTTCAGATAGAGTAAAATATAATCACGGCATTCTATTTTAAGAGGTAAAAGATGGAGATTTTTGACGGATTCATATCGGCAGTAGCGGCTGAATTCAAAATCCCTTTTCATAAAGGAAAAAACGGCACATATACAGCTACACTGGAATTCGATAACGGGAGATCTCAGGATATACTGATTTCCCTGAAAAAGGATGAAGCAGGGGACAGGGTTATAAACTACAGGTCTGTTGTTGCAGAAAAACATGATGATAAGATCGATTTCTATAAATTCTGCCTCAAACAGAATATATCTTTTGATTACGGCGCACTGGCGCTGGACGGGAATACCCTTGTAGTAAATAATTCCATGCTTCTTGAGGACTGTGATCCGAGAAGATTTATAAAAAGCCTTGTTTATATCGCGGCAAAAGCTGATGAGTTAGAGGAGATAATTTCCAAAAAAGACTCAAACTGATTATGCAAGCCTGTAGATTTTCTCCCCTTTCACACTGCAGTTCATCATGCAGCCTGTGCAGTGTTTTTCGGCAACCACCTCAATTATTACACCTTTTGCCATGAGCTGATAGAGTGCGTGATCAACAAGCCCCCTGTCAGCATCAACGGCGGCATATATCTCAGAGGCACAGACCTCCCCTCTCTTTTCCACTAATCTTTTTATTTCAGCAAGCAGCATAAAATCACTTATTCAGACACCCAGAATTTTTTAGCAAGATAATCGATCCTCCCGGCAATATCGCTGTTCCTGTTCCTTGTGAGAGGGGTCTCTTCAACAATGCGCCATTCTTCCGAGTAAGACTCAAGGTCTTCTCTGAATTCCCATATATAATTATAACTATTACCATTTATAGCTTTTATTGCTTCAGTCTGCGAAGGGGAGAAAAGGCCCTCAGTAAGTTCATACCGGATCTGATCAGTATCAACAGTAATATTTCTCATCTCCGAAAGTTCAACTACACGGCTAAACTCCTTTTTTGTAAGATCAGAGGCATTCCGCTGAAGGGCGTTCCTGAAATCAACCGAATTCATAAATTTAACATCTATGAACTCATCCATTGAATTAAAATGAATCCCTTCAGCAATAAGCTTGCGTGACACCTCCTGAGAGATGCTGTAATTCACCATCCGGTAGACTTTCTGATTAAATACATTCTGAAAAAAATAAAGCGAGATAAAACATATGAGGCAGGCCATAAGAGGCGCTGTTATCCATCCTGACGCAATCTTCCCCAGCTGCTTAATATCCATCCCCTTCCCCCCCTGGAGAAGTCCAATACCTATAAGCGCGCCAATGACAGCCTGGGCACTTGAAACCGGTACAAGGGGAATCGTAGGCAGGCCATGTGATGCGAGAAAAAGTTCAAGGTTCCTGGATGAAAAAAGAAAAAGCACAGTGGATGATGACAGCACAACAACAAGAGCGGAGATCGGAGTAAGAGGAATGATGCTCTTCCCCACGGTCTTCATTACCTTGTAGGAATATGTAAGCACACCCGACGCCATTGCCATCCCCCCTAATATAAAAAGCTGCTCTGTCCCTGTGAGCATACCGAATGGCGTTTCAAGGGGATGAAAAGGAGATACAGTTACAAAGACCCCCATCACGTTTGCAATATTGTTTGCCCCGAGCGAGTAGGCTCCAAATCCTCCCACAACAATAAGCCCGATCCTGTTCCAGAAATCGAGATAAAGAAGATGCAACTGCACCCTGTTAAGAAAAAATCTGACCAGAAGATAAAGCAGAACTGCGAATATTGCTGTTATGAAAGGTGTGACAATCCAGCTGGATACTATTTTTGCAAGGGAATTGTAATCCGTCATGGAGCCTGAAAAAAAATTCCATCCGAGAATTGAGCCCACTACAGTCTGGGATGTTGAGACCGGAAGGTTTACCCGTGTCATTACAAATATGGAAAGAGCAGTGGCAAGAGATACTATAAATGCCCCCGCAATTTCATTTACAGCGCCTAATTTACCCAGTGTCATCGAAGCACCGGCTCCTGATATTACTGAACCGAGCACCAGGAATATACTTGTTACAATTGCAGCAGTCCTGAACTTTACCATCTGCGAGCCTATTGCGGTACCGAAAACATTCCCTGCATTGTTCGCGCCATGGGACCACCCCAGGAAAATTCCGCTGGAGAGAAAAAAAAGAACAGACATCTCAGACTATCCTTTTCATTGTTGCAATAGACAGCCTGTTGGAAATATCTTCAGCAATATCGGAGATTGAATCTATTGACACAATAAAATTCTTTATATGAAGTTTACGTTCAAGAGCAATATCCATCTCAAAGATCTCCCTCTTTGCCTTCTCTGATATATAGTCAGATTCATTTTCAAAAAACTTTACTTTATGAAGATGATCCTTTACAGAATTCACATCATAAAAAAATGAACGGGCTGACTGCACAAGGGCCTGTGTTGAATCAACTGCTGTTTCAGCAAGTTTTCTCATCCTGTCATGGAGCTCTGCAGGGATTTCAGGTTTTTCAACACAGAAATCGAACATTATCGATTTTGAGAAATCTATAATCTCATCCATATGCTCAAGGACTTCAAGAACATCACCTCTTGATTCCGGGATAAGGGTCTGCACATACAGCTGTGCTTCAATCTCCTGGCGCAGGTCGTCAGCTCTCCCTTCAACGCTTTTAATTATTGAGAGCCTTTCATTAAACTCCTCTTCACTCCCGGAAAGATATAACTTAAGTCCCTCCTCAAAATGCAGCACGCATTCGCTCACTAAATCGATAAAGGAGTCTATCTTCATTACCAGATCCCTGGTTGCTTTGAATATCGAATACATATTAAACTCCCGAAATTAAATTTCCAGTTTATGTAAAAAAGCGGCAGTCCCCCGCCGCTTTTCCTGTTTTCTGACTGGAATCCGTTATTCCTTTACCATATAGCTGCCTGCATAACGTGAATCCCTCTGCACATCTTCAAGCAGTTCATGAGCCTGCCTTGATGATGCAACGGGCCCGACTCTGACCCTGAAGTAATTTTTCCCGTTCACTACAGATTTTGTAACATACGCATCAAATCTTTTTGACCTGAGATTATCCTTTTCTCTCTCTGCTTTTGCAAGAGTGTCATAAGAGGCAACCTGTACGGAATATGAATCGTAACTTTTTCTTTTTTCAGTTTCACGGGAAACTTCATAGATCCTGCTATTTCCCCGGGGCTCACTATGCTTTTTAGTCTCTTCACGCTTAGCAAGATTCCTGGTTTCCTTCTGTTTCTTCACTTCCGCCTTTGCAGTTTCCTTTTTTTCAATGGTTTTAGTCTTCTTCCCCGCAGGTGGAATTATCTCTCTGATATTTTCATTTTTAAAGACGTCATTTTTTGCCAGTTTAGTTTCATTGTTCGACGGTGGTATAACCGCGTTGTTGATGTCAGGGAGCCCTGCTCCGTCAATCTTATTCTCCTCACCCTGTGAAATCCTGTCATCAAGTGAAACTGTACCTTCCGCAGTATCATCAGGGAGCGGGGGTATATCCTTCCCGAATATATCACCGCTTTTAGTATCACCAAGATCCATATCGCTTAGAGTCAGCTCCTTTGACACAGGTCTGTCGCTTTTAACAATCCCCATGCCGAACAGGAACGCGGCTGTTATAATTCCGATCAAAACAGAGGTTAAGATTATTATTCTCGGAGTATCAAGATGCAGAATATAAAAATTCTTCTCTTTTACGCCCTGGGGTTTCGGGTCAAAATGTTCCATATATCAGCAACCTGCCTTTTAGTGTTATCAATATTACCTGAGTTATCGATAACATAATCGGCAAGTTTAACTTTTTCATTTAGCGGAATTTGATGTTTTAATCTCTCCTTTATCTCTTCAGGGGTGATATTGTCCCTTTTGCTCCCGCGCACAAGGACCTGGTCATTACCCGCTGTTACAACGATATTCTTTTCCATCAGTTTATCAAAACCGGATTCAAAAAGGAGCGGTGTATTAACCATAAAGATCCCGTCACCTGACGTTCTTTCAATTACTATCTCTTTTATAACGGGATGTGTAATTTCATTGAGCCTTTTGACCTTTTCAGCAGAGGTGAACACACTGTTGGCAAAGCCCCTTCTGTCCAGTGTACCGTCACTGTTGATAAATGAATCGCCAAACTCCTCCACAACCTTTTTCAGGCCTGTTGCTCCCGGCTCCATTATCTCACGGGCTACTATATCTGTATCTACAACTCCCGCGCCTAATTCCCTGAACATCTCGCAGACCGTACCTTTTCCTGATGCGAAAATTCCTGTTACACCGATTCTCATGCTAATTTAAATCCTCTTTTTCCAGTATTTTTATTTCTGAGTTTATCTGTTTATCTGAACTATACAATAGTTCCGTCAATTCACGTATTATAACATCAAGGCTCTTTGAATCTACATTTTTATCATCTTTAAAAGAATGCTTCACAATCTTCTTTGCCATGTCAGAGGCCCTTTGAAACTGAAACAGGCCTCACTCTGCCCTGCGGGCGTAGGATTAGGTCAGTCCTTTCCTATTCTCTTTACAGTATTATCCGCTGTTAACAGCTTCATCTGATATATAGCTATTTCATTCAGCTTTTTCAGCCGGTCACCCTGTGACAATCCCTCCTTGATAAAATGCGCATTCAGATTTTCAAGATTGGACAGACATACAAGCTGTGAAATATCTGCATAATCACGTATATTACCTTTGAGGTTTACATTTTCATCGCGCCACTGTTTAGCAGTTTTACCGAACAATGCAACATTTAGAACATCCGCTTCTGTCGCATAGACAAGATTGATCTGGACCGCTGTCAATGTAGCGGGTACCAGGTTCTCTTTTATAGCATCTGTATGTATGCGGTAATTTATTTTTGTTAAATTGCGGCGGATATCCCAGCCCAGCTGTTTGAATTCTTCGTCTTTAAGCCGTTGAAATTCTTTTATGAGATAGAGTTTAAATTCGACTGAAATCCATGACGCGAATTCAAAAGCTATATCTTTGTGGGCAAAAGTCCCGCCGTATCGCCCTGCTTTTGATATAATTCCTATTGCACCAGTTTTTTCAATCCATTGTTTTGGAGTGAGAGTAAAGCTGTTTAAGCCTGCCTGTTTTTTAAAACCGTCGAATTCGACGGGATTAAAACCGGGGTTGTTCAGCTGTTCCCATATACCTAAAAATTCGATTGTATTTCTATTGCGGAGCCAGTTGCGGATAAGGTCATCAGTATTTTCAGCATTTTTATACCTGGCAATATCTGTAATACATATATAGTCTTCATCATTCTGCTGATATATTGTTACTTCTTTATTCAATACGTTTATTTTAGACATTCTGTACTCCACTTATTTAACTCAATTCAGGCGAATTCGCCATAATTAAAACCTCACCCTCCTAAGCTTCCTCTCCTCAAGGCGGGGGAGGAATAAAGACTTATCCTTCCACAATCTTAATCTCATCCTCTGTCAAACCGTAAAGCTTATAAACAAGGTCATCGATCTTTCTGTCCAGCATGGAGATCTTCTGTTCATAAAGCTTTTTGTCGCTGTCACTTTTAGCAGAGCGGCACTCTTTCCGGGCGAATTCCCTGTGTACGTCGTAATGGCTCTTCATGTTCCAGCCAAGGGCTTCAAAGAATATATCTATATAGTTGGAGCGGATGTTAGTTTCGCCGTGCCCTTTCTTTTTAATACAGCTGCATTTTTTTCAAAGTCTTCAACCCGCTGCTCTATCAGTTTTTCCCATCTTCCCGTTTCATAAATCCCCCCGGAGCTGCGTCTGTTTATTTTGAGTGATGATTTCTTTTTTGAGTTATCCGGAATTTCCGGATAACTGAAGACTCTCTTTTTTCAAATGGTTCCATTTTGGATCATAGTGATACTGCCGTTACGGACGCGATTAATCGCGTCCGTAACGGTTCTTATGCAAACAAAAATAGATACGGATGTCAAGAGAGATATTTAAAGGTGCTTAATGACCTCACCCCCTCTCTCCCGGACGGAGAGAGGGGAATCTGTGGCAGAAAACTTTTGATGTGAAAACCTGAAATTTACCTGAAACAATACCTCCCCCTTCTCCCCTTCCATTCTTCAAAACAGGACTGTCCACAGGAAGTGGACGTTTCGACGCG